>JALVXD010000032.1 GCA_027038295.1 Campylobacteraceae bacterium | reverse complement strand
GATACAGCTTTTAACCAAGATATTAGTAATTGGGATGTTTCTAATGTTATAAATATGGATTATATGTTTGATGGTGCTGAATCTTTCAATCAAGATATTACTAATTGGGATGTTTCCAAGGTTGACTTTCATAATTACTTCTTCTCTCCAGACAATGGAAAGAATAAAGAACCAAATTGGCAAAATGAAGAAAATCTAATTACTCTGGCAAAAGAACATTGCTTAAAAAATAATAAGAATACAAAAAGAATACTTTGCTCATCAAATGAAAATCGAGTATATATTTTTGAACCAGGTCAATCAACTTATGATACACTTGCTGCTATCTCTACTAATGGGGATTGGAGTATTGTAAATAGAACAAAACTTATTGATGGTTTTTTTGCTATTTACGCTACATCATTAAACAGCTTAAAAAATACAAACTTATTTTATGTAAATGGTACAGATCCTAAGAGTAACTCATATTTTAACTTTTATTATTTTGTTGACGGTAATATAAAACAAGTTTTACACATTGAAATTGATAAAAGTCAATATAAAATAGATGTATTGAGAACAATTGAAAATGGGAAAAAATTATTAATTGAATATCATCATAAAGAGAGTGGTAAAAAGACTATAAAACAATATGATATTAAAAATTTACCAACGATTACACTCCTTTAACCCATAAAAACTCCATCTTTATGGAGTTTTTACACTTCTCTTTACGTGGATAAGCATCTAGGTGGTCTTCACCCTCCAAGAACTGCATAGGATTAAAAAATATAGAAACCAACACTTCCATTAATTTTTTTATCTCTTTAATATAATGTTTCTATCAAATTTACTATTATCATAAATATTTACATAAGTAAACCAAATTAGATTAAGAGAGTATGGTTCCCATCATTTTTATATTAAAATATATTTTTTTTAGTATTTTTATGTTATTATATGTTATATAGTATTTATCGACTATAAATCCAAAAAAAGTAAACAAAATGAAAAAACTATTATGGATAGCATTAAGTATAGGGCTAAGTTCTCAGCTTCTATCTGCTACATCCACCCTAGCACTAAACTCTGGAAAAGCTGTTAATGACAGTGTTAAACAAAAAGAGAAAAAATATTACAATATAACCGTTCCAAAGAACAAAAGTGTTCGTGTTAATTTAACAGAACTAGAAGCCGATGTTGACCTCTATGTAAAAAAAGGAAATGAAGTTAGAGTGAGGTTCAATGACTGTTACTCTGCTAACAGTAATACTGAAAGTGAAGAGTGTGTTGTTAGCAATGAAGGAGAAAGCTCTATCTATACCATTATGGTAAATGGATTTAAGCAGAGTGCCTTTACTCTAAAAGCTACAGTAGATGGTTCCGAAGAGATTCCTACTTTATCAAGTGACCCCCTTGCCGATGCAATAGAGAAAAAAGAGGGAAAACAGTACAGAGTTGAAGGAAAAAAAGGTGAAACCATTACCGTAACCCTTTCAGACTTAACAGCAGATGCTGACCTACGTGTTAGAGAGGGAAGAAAAGCTGGGTTACACTCTTTTAATTGTAAATCTAACAACAGTGGTACTAAAACAGAAGAGTGTGTGATTACTCCTAAAAAAGATGCTACGGTTTATGTTCATGTTTATGGGTATCAAGCTTCTAACTATAGTTTGAAGGCTGTTAAAGGAACTACTAACCCTTGTATTACCAAGGAAGAACTCAAAAGAAAAATAAAAAACGAAGAAGATGTTACAAAGGTTAATACTTCTTGTATTACTGATATGAGTTACCTATTAATTGATACAGACACTGATTTTAACCAAGATATTAGTGCATGGGATGTTTCTAAAGTTACAAATATGAATGGTATGTTTTTTCATGCCTCAAAATTTAATAAAGACATTAGTAAGTGGAATGTATCTAATGTTACAAATATGAGTTATATGTTTACTCATGCTTTTGCTTTTAAAGGTCATGATTTGAGTAAATGGAATGTAAAAAAAGTGACAGAACATTATTTTTTCTTTTCTGATCATAATCAAAAAAGTAATCAATATGACAACATAGCTCCAAAGTGGAAAATTAAAACCCAACAAGATTTTATTAATAACGTACGTCAGTACTGTGAATCTAATCAAACAGATAATAATTCAATACTTTGTAGCAATGAACCAAATATTTCCTATGCAATTAACTATAAAAAAGAGGTATTTCAGGGACTTATTTATGATTATCTTCGAATTAACCTAAAGAACAATACAGCTCAAACTCTTAAGGCTAATCAAAGACTTGAATTGGAATATCCAGTAGAATCTATATCTTTAAAAAAATTAAAAGATACACCTATTTATTTATATATAAAAACAAGTTATGGTGCTGATGAAAATATTTATTGGTTTTTTCAATACCAAGGAAAAACCATATTGACATTTGGTAGTAATGATGGTAATGGAGCAATATATGATATTCATGTAGACAATAAAGGAAAAAACTTGATTCTTACTTATGAAGGTTACTATTATCCTTCTGAAATCATAACTGAAACTTATGATATTTCTAACCCTACAGTTGCTAAATTGATTGATACTCAAATTAAACCACTACCATAACACAAGTTAAGTACCTTTTGACAACTCCTTCAAAAGGAGTTGTTCTTCTTTTAAAACAGCTTCAAATTCAACCTTAGCTTATCAAAAGTAAGTGAGCAAGATGTAAATATTAAATAATATTCTTTTTAATGTTTTTATATTGTAATATATTATATGGTCTCCTATCGACTATAAATCCGACAAAAAGTAAAAAAGATGAATAAATTATTATGGATAGCCCTAAGCATAGGACTAAGCACACAGCTTCTATCTGCTACATCAAGCCTACCACTAACATCAGGAAAAGCAATAGATGGAACAGTTAAAGAAAAAGAGAAAAAATATTACAACATAACCGTTCCAAAGAACAAAAGTGTTCGTGTTAACTTAACAGAACTAGAAGCCGATATTGACTTATACATTAAAAAAGGAAATGAGGTTAGAGTGAGGTTCAATGACTGTTACTCTTCCAACAGTAACACCGAAAATGAAGAGTGTATTGTTAGCAATGAAGGAGAAAGCTCTATCTATACCATTATGGTAAATGGATTTAAGCAGAGTGCCTTTACTCTAAAAGCTACAGTAGATGGTTCCGAAGAGATTCCGACTTTATCAAGTGACCCCCTTGCCGATGCAATAGAGAAAAAAGAGGGAAAACAGTACAGAGTTGAAGGAAAAAAAGCTGAAACCATTACCGTAACCCTTTCAGACCTAACAGCCAATGCAGACCTACGTGTTAGGGTGGGAAGAAAAGCTGGTTTACACTCTTTTAATTGTAAATCTAACAACAGTGGTACTAAAACTGAAGAGTGTGTGATTACTCCTAAAAAAGATGCTACGGTTTATGTTCATGTTTATGGATATCAAGCTTCTAACTATAGTTTGAAGGCTGTTAAAGGAAATGTTTCAACTCCTTGTATTACTCTAAAAGATTTAAAAGCTAAAATAAAGAATAATGAAGATGTTACTAAAGTTAATACCTCTTGTATTACTAATATGAGTAAATTATTTTATTTTAACAGAAACTTTAACCAAGACATAAGTTCTTGGGATGTTTCTAATGTTAGAGACATGAGCTATATGTTCTCTGATGCCAAAACTTTTAATCAAGACATAAGTTCTTGGAACACTTCTAATGTTAGAGACATGAACTATATGTTCTCTGGTGCCAAAACTTTTAAAGGTCATAATTTAAGCTCTTGGAATGTAGGAAAAGTTTCTGCAAACAGATCATTTTTTACAAATACAGGCAGTGGAAACATTGCACCAAAATGGAATATAGATAAGGCTATAGTAAACATAGCAAAAGAGCTTTGTTTAAATCAAGACAATAGTACAAATGATGTTCTATGTTCACCAAACGAGCATCTAGCTTATGTTGTAAAAAAAGAGGGTTCGTACCAGGATAAAAATAATGTAATTCATATTATTTCTACCCAAAATTGGAAGCATTTAGGTCAGTCTACCGTATCAGATGGAGGTTATTGTACTGTGCTATCATTAAATAAATTAGAAAATACAAGACTGTTTTATACAATCTCAACAGATGGCAATGGGGGACTTTATAACTTTTACTATTTAGATGGCAGTTATTTAAAATCAGCTATAAACACAATTATGGATAGAAACCCAGATGTAGTTATTAAAACTATCTCTAATGGGAAAAAGTTATCATTTGAATCAACAGATTTTGATTATCCTAATAGAGACAATAATGGTTCTTATCTTTATGATATTAGTGATATATCAAATATAAAAAAAATAAATAATCAACTCTAAAACTTTCTTTATAGAACGACCCAACAACAGGTCGTTCTATCTCTAAAAATATTTTCTCCCTTTCCCCTCAATTGATTACCTTATCAAGCTTAATTAAGAAACCATTATAATCTTTTATGCTATAACTTAATAAATCAGATAAAAAAGGTCTCAATTATGGAAGAGCTTATAGAAGCAATTG
>JALVXD010000031.1 GCA_027038295.1 Campylobacteraceae bacterium | reverse complement strand
CTCAACGGTAAACTCAGCCAAAGCTGTAAAGTCTGTGGAACCCATGTTTATGTATTGGTCATTTACACCGTTAACCAAGAGCTTTAAGGTCTCTTTATCGGAAGTAAAAGGAGCCAAGATAAAAGAGGAGTAAGCAAAAGCTATGAGGCTTATGTCATCATTTGGCATGTTGTTTAGTAGTTGGGTTATCTTCTTCTTGGCAAACTCTAAACGGTTTGGGTACATATCTTTAGAACGCATGGAACCCGAGATATCTAAGGCAACTACTACCGAAAGCCCCTCTAAATGGACAACTTTGTCTCCATGGTCTATAACAGGACGTGCTAAAGCTACCACCATAAAAAAGAGTGCAACTACCAAGATAAGATGACGAATAACCAAAGGTAGAGAGTCATCACCAACTGTTAAACGTGCCAGTACCTTTTTGTCAAAAATCTGTAAAAAATTATCTTTATGGGTCAAAATAAAATAGGTAAATACAGCTAAAGGAATCCCCATCATCCATAAAACTTGAGGTGTTACAAAACTCATTTTCCCCTCCCCATCACTCTAAGATAGATAAAAAACACTAACGATAAAATAGCTATAAAAAGAGGGTAAGCATAGAGATAAATATGCTGAATTATCTTTTTATCATCTATTTTTGTTAGCTCTAAAGCATCTATTTTTTCATAAATTTCATGAAGCATCTTTGAGTTTGTCGCTGCAAAAGCTTCACCCTCACCTGCTTTGGCAAAGGCTTCTAGTGAGCGACCATCAAAATCACGAGTCGCCCCTATGCCGATGGTGTAGAGTTTTATGTCACTTATGGCTATGAGGTTACTCACCTCTGCTACTGAAACTTTACTCATGTTGTCTACACCATCGGTAAGCAGTATGACTATTTTTGATTTGGACTGTGAACGGTCAAGCATGGCATAGGCTTGAACCAAGGCATCGTTTATGGCTGTTTTTTGACCTGCTATACCAAGGCGTTGCATCTTTATAATTTTGGCTAGAAACTTCTTCTCAAAGGTTAAAGGAGATGAGACAAAGGCGACATCAGCAAAGGTTATAAGCCCTATACGGTCATCTTTTCTACGCAGAACAAAGTCACTTGCCACCTCTTTAACTACATCGAACTTATTTTTAGAGAGATTTTTCATGTCAAAACGTCCCTGTTGCATAGAGCCTGAAGTATCTATGACCAGTACGATGTCTCGACCATTTTTCTTGGAATTACTGTACTCTTTGGTTAAAAAAGGAGAAGCCAAAGCAACCAGTGACATAACGATAGTAAGCCATTTTAAAAATGCCAAGATTTTATTATGTTTAACATTTGAAGCAAACAGAGCATCTAAGTGAGGGAAATAGATACTTCTCCCCTTAATCTTACAAAACTTTGCACAAAGTAAAAAAATCAGAATAAAAAGTAGTACCCAAGGGTACTCAAAACTAAACTGTCTCATCAATTATATGCACCAAAAGGTCATACTGTCGCAGGGTTACCTCATCTACCACCAAAGGAACCTCTTTTTTATATTTATAAGCCTCTAACATAGGGAGAATCTGACTGTAAATCTCTGCTACTCTTGGCTCATCGGAGAATATCCGTCCAAAATAGGTCACCTCATACGCTGCCTGTTTAGGATGTTTCCAATCAACATTTTTTATACGTTGCAGGTAGACTTTTTTCATATTTTGTTTACGATTTGAGAAAAACTTTCTAAAAAATATAAAAAGAAGCGTCAAGATAATAACTCCCATAAAAAGAGCCAACAGTATAAAAATAGTGTAACTATTATCAGGTATCTCAAGTAGTGGTTTTATATCTCTTAATTCACCATTCATCACTTCGCTCCCAACAACTTAGCCAACTTCAAATACGGCTCTTCATGCGTATAGATTTTAGTAAAACGGATAGCATTTTTCTTTAAATGAGCATAAAGTTTTTTATCATTCTCCATCAATGCCTCTTTGTATGATTGTATCTCAACATGACCGATGTTACCTTCAAAACTTTTTTCACCCTCCATGTCCAAAATACGTAAGTAACCTAGCTCATCAGGCTCCTCTTCAAATTTGTCACGAACGATGAGTGCTACCACATCATGTTTTTTACTTAGCAGAGCAAAATCAACCTCACCTACAAAGTCTGAAATAATAAAGAGCAGTGACTTACGTCGTATACGTTTGTAGAGTGTGTCCGAAAAATCTTTATAATTACTCTTTTTTCCTAACATATCAAACTTCTCTACTTGCCTAACGGTACTCTCTATCCCAAAAAACTTCTTATTGGGTCTACTCATAGTGTAAAGTTTGTCGGCAAAGATGATGCTTGAGAAAAGGTCTCCATTTTTAACAGCAGAAAAACCAAGCAGTGCTGTAAGTTCTGCCATAAGTTCAGACTTCTGTTTAACAGTTCCGAAATAGGTTGACCCACCCATCATTAGAGCTGTTACAACATTTAACTCACGCTCTTCACGATAGATTTTAATAAATGGTTTACCCAGTTTGGCTGTGGTTTTCCAGTCGATTTTACGAACATCATCACCATGAACATACTCTCTAAGCTCTGTAAATTCAAAACCCTCTCCTTGAAAGAGTGATGCATTATTTCCTAGCATCTCTCCAAAGACTTGTTTTCTTGCTTTGAGTAAAACCTTTTTTATATTCATCTACTAAACCTAAGGAATCGGCACGGTTGCCAAGACTTTATCTATAATCATATCTTGTGTAATACCCTCTGCTTGTGCCTCATAAGAAAGTACAATACGATGACGCAACACTGATTTAGCTATGTAGGCAACCTCTAATGGTGACACATAGTTACGCCCTTTTAAGTAGGCTACAGCACGAGCTGCTTTATACATGTCGATACTTGCTCTTGGACTGGCACCATACTCTATGTATGGGGCAATATCTTCAAGTAGATACTTCTCAGGCTCTCTCGTAGCAAAAACCAACTCTATCATATAGCGTTCCACCTCAAAGTCCATATGAACAGCCATCGCCTCTTCACGTATGAACTCTAAGTCATGTATGGTAGCAACTTGCCGAATGGTTCCAAAACTATTGTTTGCCACACGTCGTGCTATCTCTAACTCTTCTGCTCGTGTGTTATACCCTACAACCACTTTCATAAGAAATCTATCTAACTGTGCCTCTGGTAACTCATACGCTCCCTCTTGTTCTACAGGGTTTTGTGTTGCCATTACCAAAAAAGGCAACTCTATTTTAAAGGTATGGTCACCTATGGTCACTTGTCGCTCTTGCATAACCTCAAGAAGAGCAGACTGTACTTTTGCAGGGGCTCTGTTGATTTCATCGGCTAAGAGTAAGTTGGTAAAAACAGGACCTTGTTTTATTTTAAAAATATTGGCAGAGGGGTCATAAATCTCAGTACCGATAATATCAGAAGGAAGTAAGTCAGGGGTAAACTGAACCCGTTTAAAGTCTAAACCCAAAGAGGCAGAGAGGGCATTGACGGCTGTAGTCTTCGCCAAACCAGGAACCCCCTCTAACAAGATATGCCCTCGTGTTAAGAGTCCTATTAAAAGACTCTCTATCATCTTATCTTGCCCCACCATTACTTTGGCAATCTCTTTTTTAATACTTTCTATTATTGGGTTCAATCCAAACTCCTACAGTTCATACATGTTAATTATTATGCTTATTTTACTCTTTTGGGGTTAATGAGAGGTTAATATAAACAAGCTAATGGTACATCTTTATAACTCATCAAATTTAGCTTTCAATTTAGCTTTCATAGAGTGTAGTTTTAGCCACTTGTCTTGTTCCTAAAAGAAAGATAATTTCTGCTGAATTAATCTCATTTTAAATTTTAGTTACTTTTCTCTATTTTAAAACCTCTCTCCTCATAATTTATCAATAAGTCTAACACAAACTCATAATAACATTCAATAAATATTAAAAAAAATCCACCTCCACCCAACAATAAAAACAAAAAACACGAATATCAAGCAAAAAATCAAATGAAAACAGTTTAAATATATTAAAAAAATTCTACTAACATGAACTTTAACATCACTTTTGTTAGCAACAATAGATTAAGCCTTTCGGCAAAAGTTTTTATTTATGCAAGTATTATTTAACGGTGGGTATGACCCACCCTACATAAAATAATAGCACTTTTAGCCATTTATTATAATTTATGTGTATAAGGAGCAAGAGAATGAAAACTAAAGAGTATTACTTAAACCTAGACTATGAAACAGTAGTTAGAAAACTTAGTGCTGAAGATGGTGGAGGCTATTTTGCTTATTACAAAGACTTTCAAGGTGTCATGGGTGATGGAGAGAGTGTTGAAGAGGCAATGAAAGATGTTAAATCTGCTTTTGAATGTTATCTTGAAGTTGCTTTGGAAAACAATGAAGAGATAAAAGAACCATCTCATCTCTCTAAATCAAAACGGATAAATATTACCATACCCGTTTCGGTTTTAAATAAGATAGATAAATATGTAGCATCCCATCAGCTTACACGTTCTTCTTTTTTTAAAGAATCGGCTCTTCGGAGTATGGGGTAGAGG
>JALVXD010000030.1 GCA_027038295.1 Campylobacteraceae bacterium | reverse complement strand
GCTCTTTTACATTCATATAAACTTTGGCATATAAAGAGAAAAACTTTGGTTTTTTAAGTTGCGACAATGTCTCTAAAAAATATGCTTTTTTCTCTAAGTAGCTTTGGTAATTGGTTCTCTCATATTTATCGTTTTTATCTACGCTATCTTCGTCTATATATTTGGCTTGAAAATCTTGTAAAATCATATAGGTTAAACGCTCAAACCAAACAGAATCTGGAGCCAATTTAGCCAGTTCTCTATGCTCCATAAGGGGTACACCCTCCCACTTTAACGCTCGAAGAAAGTAAAAGAGTGCTTTTTGGTCAGATGTTTTAGTCTGAGCTAAAAGGTTTTTCCACTGAATGTCATTTTTTATTTTAAAGTCATAGTAGCCTAAATAGGGATTGGTTTTGTTATTTTTTAAAATCTCTCCATAGAGTAAGTTTGACGCTACATCTTTTCCTAAGTGCTGTAATGCTCCTGCTCTTAGGGCATCTATCCACTCAAATACAATTGAGTCTACATCTTTAACCTCATCGTAATATTTTTTATAGAGAGCCAATGTCTCTTTATAGTGTTTGCTATAGTGGTTGAGTCTCATTACTAAAAAAAGATAACGTAGCTTTAGAAACTTGTCATCTTCTGCTTCTAATGCTTTTAGACCTCTTTTTATTAGAACTTTTGAACTCGTTTTGACTTCATCATAACCTTGTGCATTTTTTTGTTGGTCAGCAATATAGTTAAAGTATTTTTCAAAACTTTTATTATCTAGTTTAGTTTTATACTTCTGAAGCCGAGTCAATATCTCCTTATCACCATAAAAAAGTTCATCAAGCTCTTTAATAGTCAAACGGTTTTTAAAATATTTTTGCCACTCTTTAAGATTTAACTCATGAGATTTTTTCTTAAAATAGGCTACTCTTTCACCATAACCATAGGCACCTGAACTTGCCAAATTATAAAGTGGATTCTCCTCTTCTAGGTTAATAAGTGAGGGGTCTAAAAAGTCATAGCTATTATCTTTAACAAAAGAGTTAAAGTATCCTCCACCTCCACAAGCTGTTAGTTTTGTAAAGCTTAATAGAGCGATTAATAGTGTTGTCCATATTTTCATTGTTCTCCCCTTAAAGTCATAAGACATTCTAACAGTTTTATTTTAAAATCTGCTACAATAACAGATGCAAAAAACAATCTACACAGAAATACACAGTAACATTTTATCATGGTATAAAGAGCAAGGAAGAGTTACCCTTCCTTGGCGAAATAACTCATCTGCTTATGAGATTTACCTGTCTGAGATAATGCTACAACAGACCCAAGTCAAAACCGTACTTGAACGTTTCTACTTTCAATTTTTAGAAAAATTTCCTACTCTAAAAGATGTGGCTGATGCTCCTGTAGATGATATACTCAAAGCATGGGAGGGTTTGGGTTACTACACTCGTGCTAGAAATTTACATAAAACAGCCCAAGCGACCAAAGGGGTACTTCCCTCTTCTGCCCAAGCATTAGAAGAGCTTTCAGGCATAGGAAAATCAACAGCTCATGCTGTGGCATGTTTTGCTTTTGATGAGTCCCTACCCATTTTAGATGCCAATGTTAAACGTATTTTACACCGTTTTTTTGCCCTAAAAGAGCGTAACGACAAAACTTTATGGAAACTTGCTTATAGACTCTTTGACCAAAATAATGCCTATATTTACAACCAAAGTATGATGGACATTGGCTCACTTGTCTGTACGCATAAAAATCCTAACTGTGAAGTTTGCCCCTTTGAGTCAGGCTGTCAAGGAAAAGCTAATCCTCTACTCTACCCTGAAAAAAAGGTGAAAAAGAGCAAACCTATACGTAAACGTTTTATGGTTATTTACCACCATAATGACCTCTACGCCTTAAGCCAAAATGAGACCAAGCTACTGGGTGGGCTTTGGGCTTTTGAACAAGTAGAAAGTTTTAATACCAAAGAGAAAAATGTAACACAACTGGGTGATTTTGTCCACCACTACACCCACTTTAGGCTCGATGCCACCGTACTACTGGTGAATGAAAACGATAAAAAGAGAGAATACTTCTCATTTGAACAGATAGACAATTTGGCATTGAGTGGAGCTGATAGAAAAGCTTTGGCTTTGCTTAAGGGGTATACAAAATGATCCTACCTAAAACAGTGGTCTTAGAACTCCCCTTATATGAATATATAAACTTCTCTTTAACTTATGCACACTTTGGAATGTAGGTATAGAGAGTTCTAACATAAGATTGTTGATGTATAATAAAGTTTAATCTTTTAAAACAATGAAAGGAGTTACACATGCTTGAATATTTAACAAATGACCTACTCTGGTGGCACTGGGTAGTTTTTGGACTTCTTCTCATTACTACTGAGATGTTTCTAGGAACCTTTCTTATGCTTGGGCTGGGTGTTGCTGCCATGATAGTCGGTGCTGCCGATAAGATATTCTCTTTAAGTTTAGAGATGGAACTGGCTTTATGGATACTGCTCTCTCTCATCTCCATCGTTCTATGGTTTAAATACTTAAAAGATACGACGGTAGAGTACTCTGGTCAATCCAACTATTCACTTACAACCCAAGGGGTGGTTGAAGAAACCATAGAGGAAAATGGAAGAGGAAAAGTAAAATTTGATACTCCTGTTTTAGGAAATACCATTTGGCATGCCACTGCTAAAGAAGAGATTTCAACAGGTAGCCGTATAAAAATCGTAGAGATAAAAGGTCAACTAATCGTAGTTGCCAAGGTGTAGGTTTGTGCCATGCCAAACGGCAAGTCTTATTTGTATTTAATGGTTATTTGAAATACTCATTAATGCTTATCTAAATTTGACGTGTGACATGGTCACACCTACGGGGTTTTACACATTTAAAGGATAAAAAATGGAATTAAATATATTAATAGTCTTAGCTGTAGCAGTAATCGTTACACTCTATAAAGGTATAAAAATTGTCCCACAAGGTGAAGAGTGGATTATAGAGAAACTTGGTAAATTTTCAAGAACGTTAGAACCAGGGTTAAACTTTATTGTTCCCTATGTAGATGATGTTCGTCAACGTATCTCAACCCGTGATATTATTATGGATATTCCTCAACAAGAGGTGATTACAAAAGATAATGCAGTCATACGTACCAACGCCATCGCATTTGTAAGAGTGACCAACCCTAAAGATGCTCTGTATGGTGTCGAAAACTTTCAATTAGCTATTTCTAGTCTTATTATGACCACATTGCGTTCTATTATCGGTGAGATGAAACTTGATGAAGCACTTAGTAATCGTGAGATGATAAAAGCTAAACTAAAAGATAATATTGTTGATGATGTAGCAGACTGGGGAGTTACTGTAAAATCGGTAGAAATCCAAGACATTAACCCCAGTGGTTCAATGCAAGACTCAATGGAACGTCAAGCAGCTGCAGAGCGTGAAAGAAGAGCCATAGAGACCACAGCAGAGGGTAATAAAAACGCTGCCATCTTAGAAGCACAAGGTAAACTAGAAGCTTCAAGACTAGAAGCACAAGCACAAGTGGCATTGGCTACTGCTTCTTCTGAAGCGATGGAGATGATAGCTAAAGCCACCGATGGAAAAGAGTTACCTGCTATGTTCTTACTTGGTGACCGTTACATCAATACTTTAGAGAAAATGACACAATCACCTAACGCTAAGTTTGTAGTTTACCCTGCTGATATTCAAGGGGCTATCAAAGGTATGTTGGGGTCAGTATTTACAAAGTAAAAACTTAGGCTACTCTAAACTGAGTAGCCTTAACCCAAAATTTGCTACAATACTTCTATTATATAGATACCAAGCTAAAATCCTGTAGGTTCGATTTCATCGAACAAAAAACCAAAACCCATAAATAATCCGTTCGATAAAATCGAACCTACAGATTCAAAATATTAAACTCTTATATAGTTACTTCAATAGACAGGAAAATCATGTCACCATTTGCCATACAACTTATTAACGGTTTTAAAGAGACCGACTTAGAATTAGAAGATAAAAACTCATTTCAAAAACTACAACAACTCGGAGCCATAGAGGAGGTCGAAGGGCTTTGGAAACTCAAATCACTCTACCGTGTCGGACAACTCTATGTCAACAAAGAGGGTCGTGGTTTTGTTGAGGCTCAAACACCTGAACAAAAAGACCTGCTTGTAGAGGCACAAGATATGGGTGAAGCCAACCCTCATGACGATGTGGTGGTAAAACGAATTATTGCACGACGTGGACGAGCCTCTGCCAAAGTTCAACTGGTTATTCGTAAAGCTCATATATTTCAACTGGTCTATACCAATACAAATGAATCAGGTATTTTTGAGATACTCAACCTAAAGACAGGACTCCCTACCCACGCTGTCATGAAAAATATGGATTTAAAAGCTTTTAAAATGGGAACTGTTTTAAAGGTAGACTCTGAAACCGATGAAGTATTAGAAGTATTTGGACACTTGGCTGACCCAAAGGTCGATGAGAAAATTTCTCTGGCTCTTTACACCCGAGCTGATGATGTTTTTGATGAGGATTGTGTAGCACAAGCTGTTGAGGTTGAATCAGAAGTAACTGTTA
>JALVXD010000029.1 GCA_027038295.1 Campylobacteraceae bacterium | reverse complement strand
TGTCGGCAGTGATTTTAGGAAAATGTTCAGGTGCTACGACAATACCACAAGCATCGGGGCAGTCTAAGCCACAGGTTGTTTTTATCATTATTTAAATTCTACCTTTAGTAATTTAGAAAAACTCTCTTTTGGATTTTTAATAACTATCTCAGCTCTATAAGAGGAGATAAACTTTTCATCTGCTACTTTCCAGACTTTAGAGACTTTATAGTCACTTGGTTTATCATCTATATAGATGGTTTTATCTTTAATACTCCCAAGCTCTTCATCTTCTAAAAAGAGAACAAGTTTTGCAGAGCTTAAATCTTTTATTTGAGCTAAGGGCGTACCCATATTGACAAAGTCACCTCTGTTGACCAAAAGTTTATAGAGAAATTTGTTATTTAGTTTTATACTTTTTTTACTTATGCTATCTTTTAATCTGGCAATTTCATAGTTTAAATCAAGACGCTGTTTCTTTAGGGAGTCTATTTTCTCTTTGGTTGAGAAGTATTGTGTTTTGGCATTGGTGTAGCCATAGAAAGCATTGTCCTTTTGTGTTTTAGACGCTGAACCAATGCTTGAAATACGGTTGTAGTAGCCTTTTTGTCTCTCTAAAGATGAAGCCAGTGATGAGAGTATATTGTTATTGGTCTTTATCATGTTATTAATGAGCTTGAGAGAACTTTTACTAGAGGCTAATTTGATTTTATCAAGTTTATCATCAAGTTGAATAATGGTCCTAGATAAAACATTTGTCCCTTCTAACTTTAGTTTGGCTTCTGTCACTTGTGCTGATACAGCAGATTTTAGAGTAATACTCTCAAAAGGTTCTACTTTTGCGTAGTGAACTTTAGAGAAGAGTAGCAGAGGTGTCAGTAGTAAAAAAATATATTTCATTGAAAATTCCCATTTTAAGTTTTAGCGATTATAACAGTCAAAACTTTAATAATATAAATAACGTTAGAAAAATTTTATTACAATTTTTATTTTAATTGTTTGAATCTGTACTCTTTATGTTAATAATATATTATAAATTGTGTAGTTTTGACTTTAACATAATATAGTTAATATATTAATAAACGTTACATTAGTACAATTATTCTACAATAAGATGTAAAAATTCGATTAAACGAAAAGTTTATAATTTTAATACAAGGGACTTATATGAGATATATACTATTTTTTCTTTTAACATTGAATCTTTATTCATTTGATGCAGTGTTAAATATAGAAAAAGATGTTGATTCAAAGGCAACACTTTCACTGGTGGAAGATACAGCTACAGCTGGAGCTTCGTCAAATCATCCTAAAATGTTTAAGTTGTTGTTAAATGACCTAAAAATGAGTGGACACTTTGTTGTGGATGAAACTTTAAAGAGAGCACCATTTACTGATGGAGTACTTCCTGTAGAGTTACACGACAGAGAGTATCTGTTAAAGTATGCATACAACAGCAGTGGAACAAACCTGAAAGTTAAGTTGGTGCGTGTTGCAGACAACAATGTTATGTATCAAAATAATTACAGTGTTAATAGTGAAGCACGTTTTCCATTTTTGGCACATAATGCTATTGTCGAGATAAACAGTGCTTTGGGTTATGATGATATTTCATGGATGAAACGTAATATCATTTTCTCTAAATATACAAGTTCAAGAAAAAGTGAGATTTGGATTGCAGATTATACTCTAAGTTTCTCTTCAGTACTTGTCCGTGGAGGATTGAATCTGTTTCCAAAATGGGCAAATCCTAGCCAGTCAGCTTTTTACTATACTTCATATAATGAGGCTTTGCCTACTTTGTATAAAGTGAGTATGAGTTCTGGCTCTCGCAAAAAGATAGCTACTTCACAAGGTATGTTGGTGGCTTCTGATGTGAGTGCTGATGGGTCTAAAGTTTTATTAACCATGGCACCCAATGGACAACCAGACATTTATGAGATGGATGTCAATTCAGGCTCTAAAAAACGTCTAACAACCTTTAGAGGAATTGATGTTAATGGAAAGTATCTAGCTGATGAGAGTCGTATAGCATTTGTTTCTGATAGAACAGGACGAGCAAATATTTATACTAAGTCTATTGGTTCTAGTTCAGTTTCTAAAGCAGCACATTATGGTAACAATAACAGCTCATGTGATGCTTTTGGACATAACCTACTTTATACTGTAAAAGAGGGTGGAGCCAATAATGTTTATTTGGGTTCAGCAAGTAGTTCTTACGTTAGACCATTAACCTCTAATGGTAAGAATAAACTTCCACGTTTCTCAACAGATGGTAAAGTAATACTGTATATTAAGACAAATGGTGGAAGCAATTCTATAGGTTACTTGAACTTGGCTACAAATCAGAGTGCACTCTTTAACATGCAGGGTGGAAAAATACAATCAATTGATTGGTAAATTTATTTAAAAAGGGATAAATATGACAACAAGAAAACTAGTATTAGCAGCAGCGACAATTACACTCCTTATGACAGGATGTGCACAAAAGAAAAATCTTGATCCTACAACAACAGGACAAGTAGATAATGGTATATATGACAGTGCAAATGCTACAAATGGAAATGGTGAATATACTACAGTAACCACTGAAGATTATGAAGACAATACTGGACATTATGATAATGTAGACCCGTATGGAAATGGTAATTATGGTAATAATGGTGCCAATGGTACGAATGGTTATGGCAACGGAAATGGAATCAATGGTGGTGGATATGCAGATGGTTCAAAAGGCTATGGTAATGGAAGTTATGGAGGAGACGGTTCTGGTGGTGTACAAAATGTATACTTTGGTGTTGACCAATATACCATTACTTCTGAAAAGCTACCTATTATTTCTAACAATGCAAATTTGCTAAGAGGACAAAATATAAAGATAGAAGGTCATTGTGATGCGACAGGATCAGATGAGTATAACTATGCTTTAGGATTAAGAAGAGCAAAAGCAGCAAAAGATGCTATGGTTTCAAGTGGAACTAATGCAGATAGTATCTCTTTAATGAGTATGGGTGAAAGTTCACCAGCTTGTACATCGAGTACATCGGCTGAATGTTATGCAAAAAATAGACGTGTTGAGTTTAAAGTTTCTCAATAAAGGAGGCAATAGATGCGATATCTAAAAAAAGTAGTTTTACTTGGAACCATAAGTATGGCTTCCTTTCTCTATGCTTATGAACCTTCAGTTTATGGTGCTGGAGATATAAACTCTGAAGAACCTTATGGACTAACAGAGACAGAACAAACCGTACTTAACAATAAAAATGCACTACAGAGACTTTTAAATAAAGTTAATGAGCAACAGCGTAAAATGGATGGGCTTCTTAGCATTATTGAAGGGCAAAATAAAGAGATTGTTGAGCTAAAAGAGCGAGTTGCTATGGCTGAAAAAGCTAGTCAACAAGATGATGATGCAAATAAGTCCTATAATCTAATGTTGGAGATGGGGCAGATGCTTGATAAGATTAATAATACTTATGTAACACAAGAACAGCTAAAGGAAGCATTGGCAGGAAGTAGATTACGGGAAACAAACCGTGGTTCTTCTAACTTGGGTAGTCAAATAAATACGCCTCAAGTTAGTGGTAACTCTGCCGACATCTATAGAAAAGGTGTTCAGCTTTTCTCTCAACGTAGTTATGGTGCTGCTAAGGAGCATTTTGAAAAAGCATTAGCAGCAGGATATAAACCAGCTGCTTCAAACTACTATTTGGCAGAAATAGCATACTATACATTTAATTATGAAACAGCAGTCGCTCATTATAAAGAGAGTGCATCTCTTTATGATAAGGCAAACTATATGCCAGTTCTTTATTTGCATACAGCCATCTCTTTGGCAAAAAGTGGTGAACATGAACAGGCAAATAGCTTTTTTGAATATGTCATTGATACCTATCCAAAAACACGTGCTGCATCTATCGCTAAAAAGCGAATAAGAAAATAATAAGTAACAATAAAGTTTGATTTGCTATGATGTTGGAAATTTAAATAATAGGAGATTCTATGACAATTAAAAATGAAAATTGTGTTGTAGGTATTGAGTACGAAGTAAAAGAAGCTGGAACAGATGATATTGTAGATAGCAATAAAGGTTCAGGTGAACCATTAGAGTTTATTATGGGTAAAGGTCAGATTATTCCTGGTCTTGAAGAGGCATTGTGTGGTATGAATCCAGATGAGTCTGGTGATATTATGGTTCCAGCAGAAAAAGCTTATGGTGAGTATAATGCAGAGGCATTACAAACTCTTCCTATTGAGCAATTTGAAGGTGTTGAGCTTAAAGATGGTTTAACCCTTTATGGTCAAGGTGAAAATGGTGAAACTGTTCAAGTAACTGTTAAATCATTTACTGATACAGAAGTAAATATTGATTTTAACCACCCATTGGCTGGTAAAGATTTAATGTTTTCTGTAAAGGTTCTTTCTGCTAGAGAAGCGACTGAAGATGAAATTACAACGGGTATAGTTGGTGGTCATCAGCCAGAAGGTGAATCTTGTGGTACAGGTTGTGGTTGTAGCTAAGCTTTAGCTTTCCCCCACTTCATAATACATAATACTATTTTTGGTATTATGTGTTTTTTCATTCTTCTTATATTATTAAACTACATCTAATTAAAATTTAATCTATACAATCAAGCAAACGTTCATTGACTAAAGAGTACTATCTACATTAAATTAATTTTAATATAAGGATATATAATATGAAAAAAATAGTATTAAGTTTATTATGTGTAGGTAGTTTACTTTCAGCAGGTACGCTAGTACAAGTTGGAGCAGGGTATTCAAAAGGTGATAAAGATGCAGATATAGGTACAGCCTTTATTGAAACAGCTCTTTTTACAATGGTTGGACTCCGTTTGGAGTATAGTAAAAATGTTTCAGAACATCCAGAGTTTTCAAAAGAAGACATTAGTCGTTATGGACTCTTTGCAACGTATACCTTGCCTATAACACCTTCTTTTTCAGTGACACCAAAAGCAGGGTTAATAAAAACAGATGGTGACTTTACGGTTAAAGATACATTAGAAACAGTTACAGACTCTTCTACCAACTTCACCTATGGATTAGAAGTAAATTATAGTTATAATGATTTTGTTTCTCTATTTGTAGGTTATACAGATTATGGAAATAAGTTTGATAATATAGGTGATGTTAAATCGTCTGAGTTAGATAGTCAAAATTATACTTTTGGGGTTAAATTAGATTTCTAAACTTGAATAAAAAAGATAAGGAATAGATTATGGAATATGTAACACTTTTTATAGATGCAATTATTAATTTAAGTAATGCAATGGCACCCTACATACTTTTTGGATTACTTTTTGCAGGAGTTTTACATGAAGTAGTTCCCGACACTTTGGTAACCAAACATTTGGGAAAAGAGAATATCTGGTCAGTTATAAAGTCAACACTTTTTGGTATTCCTCTTCCTGTTTGTTCTTGTGGGGTTATTCCTTTAGCAACAAGTATTAAAAAATCAGGTGCTAGTAAAGGGGCTACGCTCTCTTTTCTTATCTCAACGCCTATTACAGGTGTAGACTCTATCTTAGCTACCTATGGTATATTTGGATGGATATTTACCCTTTATCGAGCTATTACGTCAATGATAATCGCCATGATAGCTGGTATATTGACCAATCTTTTTGATAAAGATGAAAAGCCTCAAGTTCCAAAATTTACAATATCCTCTCCTACCTTAGGTGTAACTCCTATTTTTAAACAAAAAGATAAAGATGCTGTTTCATGTTGTAGTACAGGTACAGTGGCGAAAAAAAGTTTTTCATTGACTCGTGCGTTTAAATATGCTTTTGTAACCTTACTAGGGGACATTGCTAAACCTCTGTTTTGGGGTTTGATTCTTGGTGCTTTAATCACCATAGCCATTCCAGCCAATTTGAGTGAAATTCTCATCGAATATTCGTGGTTATCTTATATTATAGTTATAGCCATTGCAGTACCTATGTATGTTTGTGCAACGGCATCTCTACCCATTGCAGCAGGGTTAATGCTCTCAGGTGTCTCAGCAGGGGCAGCCTTTGTCTTTTTATCGGCTGGACCAGCAACCAATACTGTGACCATGGGTGTGGTAAAAAAGATGTTAGGAACACGTTCTCTCTATATCTATTTAGGGAGTATTATTATTGGAAGTATTCTTTTTGGTTTGGTGTTGGATTATCTGTTTTTAGTATCAGATATTGACCCTCTATCGTTGGTGCATATGCATGAAGAAGCAACTATTTTAGCCTTACTCTCTACACTGGTTTTATGGGGATTTTTAGGATGGTTTTTGCTTAAACCTTATCTTCTGAAGTTTAAGAAAAAAGAGTTTTAGTGGTTTTTGAGAGTATTTAATCTACTCTCAAAAAAGAAATTTTATGCGTAAGCTAATTTTTTTTCTTGAATAAAAGGTTTAATATCTAAAGATATCTCTGAAAACTTCTCTATTAAATTATTAAGTGAACCTGTATTGTCTATCCAATTATGCATGTTGTTCTGTGCAAACTCTTTTTCTGATGTAGTAAAACCATTATATGATTGAATAGCATTACAAATCATCTCTATGTAACTGTTTTTCTCTTGTTGGCTCATTAAAGCTCCTTGAATGTGATTTTATTTATAACTATTATACATAAAAATTATTAATTATTCCTTGTATTATAATAAATTAAATAATATTTTATTGTGTTTGGATTATTTACACATTTTAGTAAAAAGAGTACTCCTTTGAGTACTCTATTCTTTATCGAGGGACAATATTGCTAATGCCACCTGCACTTGAGAAGAAAACATTAACAGCTTGACCTGGTTGTACCATGGCAGCTGAACCATTTATTCTAAGAACTGTAGCTACCGTTTTTCCAGTGTTGAGTTTTACAACAATCTCTTGACCATATTGGTTGTCCATGTTGTTTCCAGCCAGACCTCCTAAGACACTACCAATAGCAGCACCAGCAACAGAAGCAACAGCTTGACCTGTACCACCACCGACTTGATTACCAGCAGCACCACCAGCGACAGCACCGACAACACTACCCAGTGTATTACCTACACCATTGTTATTGACCTGTACTTGTCTGACTGATTGTACAACTCCAGGTTCTACATTCATAGATTCACCGATGGTTGATTGGGCATAGCCTTTTGGAGCACATCCCGTTGTTAAGAGAGTTAAGCTTATTATCATAGAACTTATTAATAGTTTTTTCATTTTAAATCCTTTTTGTATTTATTTCTACTCTTTATCATAGCATTTTTTTGTTAATTATTTGTGAAATGATGTTAAAAATTGAGTTTAATGTAATACTTATATGAGAGATTTTTTTAAAATTTTTGCTAAGAGGGGAACTTTCATTATCTAATTATTATAAAAGATAATGAAAGTTTTAATAGTTTGTAGTAATAGGAATTATTTAATAAGCTTTTCGCAATCTGCAATCAATTCATCTAAAAGTTTTACTGACGATTTAGATTCTGCTTTTATCTCTTGTAAAAAATCAATTTCACTTTTAGAGATTTTTTCATCTTTAAGAATAACTTCTCTAAGAATTTCAACTTCTTTTTGACTTACGTGTCCGTCACCTAATGCCATTACTTTTGCTACTTTACGCCATTCAGCCATTATATATCCTTGTTTTTATTGGTTTGTAGAGTTTTCTTTTTGAGAAAACTCTATGGTGTTAGTATACTATAAGAGTATTAAATGTATGTATGACCCACTCATTTTAACCCTCTTCTGCTATAATTTCACCCATTAAACAACAAGGCAATACTCTGTGCAATCTTCAATAACAACTCAAAAATTTATTTTAAAATTCTTCCCTGAAATCATGGTTAAAGGCTCTTCTGCAAAAAAACAGATGGTTGGTCAACTCTATAACAACTTATTAAAACTTTTTGAAGAGCTTGAAAGTGAGGTACAGGTTAAAAAATTCTCAGACAAAATAGAAGTGGTCACATCCATAGAACAGGTGGATAAAGTTCGAAGTATACTGTTAAATACATCAGGTATAGAGCAAATATTAGAGGCTTTGCAGTTTGATAACATGGAAACTCTTGATGAGATAAAAGTACAAGTTGGAAAAATAGTTGCAGAGGAATTAGAGGGGAAAACTTTTGTAGTACGTTGTAAACGTTCAGGGAAACACCCCTTTAACTCTTCGGAGATAGAACGTACAGTGGGTGGTTACTTGTTGGCACATTCAAAAGCCAAAGGTGTTGACTTGCATAACCCTGAAACTACAGTACGGATAGAACTTATAAATAATCAGCTAAATATTATTACCGACAAGCATTGGGCTTTGGGTGGGTATCCTATAGGAACTCAAGGTGATATTTTGTCGCTTATGTCAGGTGGTTTTGACTCTACAGTGGCTTCGTATCTTACTATGAAACGTGGGTTAAAGACACATTTTATCTTCTTTAATTTGGGTGGAATAGCTCATGAGATAGGGGTAAAACAGGTCTCTTACTTTTTATGGTCAAAGTTTGGAGCTTCTCACCGTGTGAAGTTTATCTCTGTACCTTTTGATGATGTCTTGACTGAAATTTTTCGCTCAACTCCTGAAACCTATATGGGTGTAACACTTAAACGTCTTATGCTTATGGCAGCTGAGAAAATAGCAAAAGAGATGGAGATAGATGCACTGCTAACAGGTGAATCTATAGCCCAAGTCTCTAGCCAAACCCTGCGTAATTTAGCACTTATTGACCAAGCGAGTAACATGTTAATTATTCGCCCTTTGGCGACGATGAATAAACCAGATATTATAAACATCGCCAATGAGATAGGAACACGACGTTTTGCAGAAAATATGCCAGAGTATTGTGGTGTTATCTCTAAAAATCCAATTACTCATGGTTCTTACAAGCGTATGGAAAAAGAAGCAAAACGCTTTAACTATGAAGTTTTAGATAAAGCTGTGGAAGATTCAAAAAGTATCTACGTAGATGAGATTATAGATGATATTACACAAGATGCACCTATAGAAGTTGTATCTTCTTTAGATGGTTCTGACTATGTGGTCATAGACATTAGAGGGGAAGAAGAGCCTATTGAGACTCCTTGTGAGACATTAAACATACCATTTTATAAACTAAAAACAGACTTTAAAAAGCTTCCTCAAGACAAAGAGTACTTGCTTTACTGCGAAAAAGGAGTTATGAGTCAACTTCATGCACAGTATTTACGAGATTCTGAAGAGAGAGAAAATGTTAGGGTTTATCGACCTTAAAATAAAAAATTAATATTATTTTTTTCTGTTATTTTTTGTATTATTCTATTAAAATTATATAAGTATATTACAATTTAGTTTTAAGAGGAATAAGGAGGATAAAATGACAGAGACTATCAAAGTCTCCTATCAAGGTGTTGCAGGGGCATATTCTCATTTGGCATGTTTGAACTATTTTGGTGAGACTGTCATGTGTTGTGCTAGTGAAACCTTTGAAGATGCTATGGAGATGGTAGAAGAGGGCAATGTAGATTACGCTTTAATACCCATAGAAAACAAAACAGCTGGAAGGGTAGATGAGTTTTATGGACTGCTTCCCAATATGAAGTTACAAATAGTTGGTGAGCATTATCAAAAAATAGAACATTGTCTTTTGGGTATAAAAGGTAGTAGTTTAGAGGACATTGTTTATGCCTATTCTCACCCCCAAGGCTTGGCACAGTGTCGTAATGGACTCAATGAACTTGGTATCAAACAGGTTGCTCAGTTTGATACTGCTGGTTCAGCAAGAGAGGTGGCAAAGCTTAAAGACAAGTCTCTCTCTGCTGTGGCTTCCTCTTTGGCTGCTAAGACCTATGGTTTAAAGATTTTAAAAGAGAATATTCAAGACCAAAAAGACAACTTTACACGTTTTATAGTATTGGCTAATAGAAAAGAGGTTCTCATTAAATCAGACAGAGCTTATGTAACCTCTATGATATTTAAAGTAAAAAATATCTCTTCAGCACTTTACAAAGCGTTAGGTGGTTTTGCACAAAATGACGTAAATATTTTAAAAATAGAGAGCTACATTCCTCTTGGAAAACTTGAAGAGAGTCACTTTCATATAGATGTAGATGGTTCATTAGAGAGTACGTCTGTAAAAAATGCTATAGGTGAATTGAAAAAGTATGCTAAGAAAGTTAAAATACTTGGCACTTATGAAAAGAATACTTTACGTATTGAGAAGAACGATAGTTAACTATTTTTCACCACTGTTTCATTGGTGTTCCTAAGTACCTTTTTAGTATAATCCCCCAATTAAAAATAAGGGTACTTCTACATGCCAAAACGCACTGACATAAAAACTATTTTACTTATCGGTTCTGGACCAATTGTTATTGGACAGGCTTGTGAATTTGACTATTCTGGAACTCAAGCAGCTAAAACGCTTAAAGAGCTTGGTTATAGAGTTGTGCTTATAAACTCTAACCCAGCTACTATTATGACTGACCCCGAGTTTGCTGACAGAACCTATGTTGAGCCTATTACAGCAGAGGTTATCTCTAAAATTATTAAAAAAGAGAATGTTGATGCTATCTTACCTACTATGGGTGGACAGACAGCACTAAATGCAGCAATGGATATGCACGAAGCAGGAATGCTTGAAGGCATTCAGATTTTAGGTGCAAAACCTGCTGCTATTAAAAAAGGTGAAGACCGTCAAGAGTTTAAAGAGGCGATGATAAAAATAGGTATGGATTTACCTATTTCAGAGTATGCTTATAATATGGAAGAGGCTCTTAATATTGCTAAAAGAATAGGTTTCCCTCTTATTATTAGAGCATCATTTACCATGGCAGGTGGTGGTTCTGGTGTGGCGTATAATATTGATGAGTATAAAAAAATCGTTCAAGGTGGATTAGATGCTTCACCAATTTCTGAAATTTTAATCGAAGAGTCACTTCTTGGTTGGAAAGAGTATGAGATGGAGGTCATTCGTGACCATAAAGACAACTGTATTATTGTCTGTTCTATTGAGAACTTCGACCCAATGGGTGTACATACAGGCGACTCTATAACTGTAGCTCCTGCTCTGACACTGACTGATAAAGAGTATCAACGTATGAGAGATGCTTCATTTAAAATTTTACGTGAAGTTGGGGTTGACACAGGTGGCTCTAATGTTCAATTCTCTATAAATCCAAAAGATGGACGTATGATTGTTATTGAGATGAATCCAAGAGTGAGTCGTTCATCTGCCTTGGCTTCAAAAGCGACTGGTTACCCAATTGCTAAAGTAGCAACCATGTTGGCTGTTGGGTTTACACTTGATGAACTTACCAATGACATTACAGGAACAGCAGCTTCATTTGAACCTGTAATTGACTATGTGGTTACCAAAGTTCCAAGATTTACCTTTGAAAAATTCCCACAAGCAGACTCTACACTTAGTACAGCCATGAAATCGGTTGGTGAAGCAATGTCTATTGGACGTACCTTTAAAGAGTCGGTGCAAAAAGCACTTATCTCACTTGAAACAGGACTTATTGGTTTTAATACCATTGACTGTGATGAAGATGAGCTGATTCGTGAGATTCGTCGTTCAAATGCTGATAGAATACTCTATGTCTTTGAAGCACTTCGACGTGGAAAAAGTGTAGAAGAGATTTTTGATTGGTGTCAGATTGACCCTTGGTTCTTGTATCAATTAGAAGAGTTAGCACAGAGTGAAAAGTCTATGGATGTAGCACTACTTAAAGATGAAACTCGTATGCGAACCATTAAATCAGAGGGCTTCTCTGATGCCATGATTGCATGGGCAATTAACAAAAATGAGGGTCAAAAATTCTCTGAAAATGATATCTATAACGCTCGTGAAAAACTTGGTGTGACTTTAGAGTATAATGAGGTAGATACTTGTTCAGCAGAGTTTGAAGCGTTGACACCTTATCTCTACTCAACTACCAATATTACAAAACTTCCAAAACAAGAAGAAAAAACTTCAGATGAGAAAAAAGTCTTAGTCATTGGTGGTGGACCAAACCGAATTGGTCAAGGTATTGAGTTTGATTACTGTTGTGTTCATGCTGCCTTTGCTTTAGAAGATATGGGTGTTAAATCTATTATGTATAACTGTAACCCTGAAACAGTCTCTACCGATTATGATACATCAGATATCTTGTACTTTGAACCAATAGATTTTGAACATGTAAGAAATGTAATTGAAATTGAAAAGCCTGATGGTGTTATTGTTCACTTTGGTGGGCAGACTCCATTGAAGTTGGCGAAACAATTAACGGCTATTGGGGCGAATATCTCTGGAACAACGGCAAAAGTAATTGACCTTGCAGAAGACAGAGAACTTTTTTCTGAGTTTATTAATAACTTAGGTCTAAAACAACCTAATAATGGTACAGTTTTCTCTAAAGAAGATGCATTATCGGTTGCTAATCGTATTGGTTATCCTGTACTGGTTCGTCCTTCATTTGTTTTGGGTGGACGTGGAATGAAGACTGTATACTCTGATGCTGAGATAAAAGAGTATATGGATGAGGCAGTTTCAGTTTCAAACGATGCACCTGTACTTATTGACAAGTTTTTAGACAATGCTATAGAGCTAGATGTAGATGCTATTTGTGATGGTAAAGATGTTTATATTGGGTCAGTTATGCAACACATTGAAGAAGCAGGGATTCACTCTGGTGACTCTGCTTGTGCTTTACCGACTGTTTCTATTTCAGATGAATTACTAGTAACGATTAAACAACAGACAGCAGATATCGCTTTAGGTTTAGGTGTTGTAGGGCTTATGAACATTCAGTATGCTATCTTTGAAAATGAAGTTTATCTTATAGAAGTAAATCCAAGAGCTTCAAGAACAGTACCATTTGTAAGTAAAGCCACAGGTGTGCCTTTGGCAAAAGTAGCTACTAGAGTGATGATTCAAGGTGATTTGAAAGAGGCACTTAAATTTTACGATACTTTCAATGTTGTAAACTTTGATAAAGAGATTATGGAACCAAACCTAAAAGGTCATGTTGCTGTTAAAGAGGCAGTATTTCCATTCAACAAACTTCCAGGTGCTGACTTGCTTCTTGGACCTGAAATGAAATCTACAGGTGAAGTAATGGGAATCTCTGATAACTTTGGAATGTCTTTTGCTAAGAGTCAATTTGCAGCGAAAAACAACATTCCTTTAGAGGGTAAAATCTTTATGTCATTGGCAAAGAATGATAAGGTTCATATAGGTGACATAGGTCAATCATTTGTCGATTTAGGGTTTGAAATATTTGCGACAAAAGGGACACATGAAGCTTTAACAAAAGCAGGAGTAGCTTCAAATAAAGTACTTAAAATCTCTGAAGGTCGTCCAAATATTGATGACATGATTAAAAATAATGAGATTACTCTAGCCATAAATACTTCTGCTGATGCAGGTTCTAAAATAGATGGTCAGACCATAAGACAATCTGTTTTACGTGCCAATGTTGCTTACTTTACAACCATTGCAGGAGCTAAGGCTACGGCATTGGCTATTGCAGAGCTTAAAGCTCATGATGGTCAGTTAGAGCCTAAAGCACTTCAAGATTATTTGAATTAGGGTTTTAAAATTCCGTAGGTTTGACCATGTCAAACGTCAAATCTCGGTTTCATCTAAATGGAAATATATTTTTTATTATGCATAGTTTGGTTTTGTCGTTTGACACGGTCAAACCTACAAGGTTAAAATTATGAGAGAGAACATGATATTTAAAGGCTTCCCAAAACAAGGTTTAAAATTTTTAGATGAAATTATCGAAAACAACTCAAAAGAGTGGCTCGATGCAAACCGAGATAGGTATGAAAAATATATTGTCGAACCCAATCAAGCCTATATAGAAGAGATGGGTGAACACTTACAGATTTTGGTGCCGTCCATCAATGCTATTCCTAAAACAAATAAATCTCTTTTTCGTATCTATCGTGATGCACGTTATCATCTGAGTGACCCTATAAAAACACGTATCGGTGTTATTTTTTGGCAAGGTCAAACCCACCGTATGCAAAGCTCTTCTTTTTATATGCACTATGACTCAAAAGAGGTTTTTGTAGCTACAGGTATACGAAATTTTAAACCACCACTTTTAGCAATCTATAGAGAGTACATTCAAAATAGAGAGAAAAGAGCAGAGCTTCACCATATATTTGAAGAACTCAAAGGTAAGGGTTACCAACTCCCTGAACCAGCCTACAAACGCTACCCAAGAGATTTTGATAAAGATGAACCTCATGCCTATTTGGCTCTTTATCGTTCGGTATATGCTTTTACAACTTCTGTACCTGATAAGATATTTCATTCTGAAAAGATAATAGATAAAAACTTTAAAATCTATGAAGATATGATGCCTCTGCAAGAGTGGGTCTATGAGTTGACTTTGTATGAGAACTAATCTTTACCTCACTCCCACCGATACTACCATGGGTTTTGTCTCCCAAGCCTCTAAAAAAATAGACAAAGCTAAAAAAAGAACAGCAAATAAACACTATATACGTGTCGTAAACTCCTTAGAGAGGCTCAAAACTTTTGCACGTGTTCCTCAAAAGCATAAAAATCGTGTGAGACGTTCTACACAAACTACGTTTGTTTTTCCACAGGGGGAGTCATTTCGTGTTGTAAAAGATACAAAACATAACTTATTGTTAAATAGAGTTAAATGGTTGTACTCTTCTTCTGCAAATTTAAGTGGAGCTGAATATAATGAATTATATGCTAAAAAAATGTCAGAGGTGATGGTGAGCTTTCCCAATGGAAATAGTGGAGAGGCTTCTAAAATCTATCGTCTTGGTCATGGAGTTATAAAGTCTATTCGTTAGGGGAGTGGAATGAGAGCTATTATTAATGCTAAGATTGTTACAGATAAAGAGGTACTTGATGGTTATAATCTTCTATTTGGAAAAAAGATTATAAAAGTAACGAAAGAGTTACCTATTTGGGCAGAGGTTATAGATGCTAAAGGGCTTTATTTGTCTGCTGGATTTATAGACATACATATACATGGTTCAGCTGGTTTTGATGTGATGGATGGAACAAAGGAAGCGTTAGAAGGCATGGCTCAAAGTCTACTTCAAACAGGAACCACCTCTTTTTTAGCCACTACCATGACCATGAGTGAAGAGGCTATAAACCAAGCATTAATAGCAGTTCAAGAGCATAAACATACTAAAGGTGCAAAAGTTTTAGGGGTGCATCTTGAAGGTCCATTTATAAACGAAAGTAAACATGGAGCTCAGAATCCTAAGTTTATACAGAAGCCTAACTTTGAACTGATAGAACCCTATATGGATATAGTAAAGATGATAACTCTTGCACCAGAGGTTGAGGGTGGAGAGGTATTTATAAAATATATGAAAGAGAATTATCCACATATTTTATTAAGTGTAGGTCATAGTGATGCCTCTTATGAAGTCACTAAAAAGAGTTTCTCTTGGGGAATCTCTCATTCAACCCATCTGTTTAATGCCATGAACCCACTGCACCATAGAGAACCAGGAATTGTTGGGGCAGTGTTGGAAGATGAGCAGATAAGTTGTGAAATTATTGCTGACCTTATTCATGTTCATCCTCTATTTTTTAACATCTTATACAAGCTAAAAAAAGAGCAGTTACTTTTAGTAACCGATGCCATGAGAGCAGGGTGTATGCACTGTGGTGAGTATGACTTAGGTGGACAAAAAGTTCTGGTAAAAGAGGGTGAAGCACGACTTGAAGATGGCACTTTAGCAGGGTCTGTTTTAAAGCTTAATGAGGCGTTGAAAAACTTTTATGAACATACAGATATAACGTTACCTGAACTCATAGCAATGGTGACAACTTTACCTGCAGAGAAGTTAGGCTTGAATGTAGGAGCTTTGAAAGAAGATTTTCCTGCTGATTTTGTTTTGTTTGATGAGGGGTTTGAAATTTACTCTACATTTGTTAATGGTGAAGAAGTTTATAAAAAAGGTTAAAATTGGAACTAAAAAAAGGAATATATCAACACTATAAAGGAGAACGATACGAAGTGTTTATGACAGCTCAACACTCAGAGACAGAAGAGTGGATGGTGGTGTATAAGGCTTTGTATGGAGCAAAGGGTATGTGGGTTCGTCCTTATGAGATGTTTGTGGAAGAGGTTGAGGTAGATGGTGTTATGAAAAAAAGATTTGAATATATAGAGGAAAAAAATGGAGACTAATTTTATAAAACTCCCAAGAGGAACATATTTGATGGGTTCAGGTGATAACTCATTTCATGAAAAAGAGAAGCCTCTGCATGAGGTGACTATAGATTATGATGTAGCACTTTGTAAAACGCAGGTGACAGTGGAAGAGTATATGCTTTATGCTGAGGCTACTGCTGTAGAAGTACCAACAGATAAGCATGAACACTTGGGTGTAGATGTGCCTGTTCGTAGGGTTCGTTGGACAGATGCGAAGAACTACTGTCTTTGGAAAAGTGAGCGTGAGGGGGTGACTTACCGACTGCCTACCGAAGCTGAGTGGGAGTATGCTTGTCGGGCTGGGTCTCACTCTAAGTTTTGTTTTGGAGATGATATAACTCTGCTTGGTGATTATGCTTGGTACAAAGAGAACTCTAATGGAGTGACCCATAATGTAGCAAGTAAAAAAGCAAATGCTTGGGGATTTTATGACATGCACGGTAATGTTTGGGAGTGGTGTCTGGACAATTATAGTGAAAATTATGAGGGTGTTCCATGCGATGGTTCTGCCTATAAAGTAGTGAGTCAAAAAGGTATGGTTCTGCGTGGTGGGGCTTGGAGTGGTCAGGCTGAGAACAACCGAAGTGCGAGTCGGATTAACCTTGGTGCTACGAGTCGTAATTACTTTGTTGGCTTTCGAGTACTAATTGAGCTTTAAAATAAAGATTTTTTAGATAAAATGTAACCAAATTAATTAGAAGGCAATAGAAATGAAAGTAGTAGTAATACAAGGTCCAAACCTTAATATGTTGGGGATGAGAGAACAAAATATTTATGGTCCAATGAAGTTGGATGATATTCATGCTCAAATGAAAGGTTTTGCAGAACAGAGTGGTGTAGAGGTTGAGTTTTTTCAGAGTAACCTTGAAGGTGAAATTGTAGATAGACTTCAAGAGTGTTTAGGTGAGGCTGATGGTATTATTATTAATCCTGCTGCTTATACTCATACATCAATTGCTATTCGTGATGCTATAGCTGCCATTCAGATTCCTACTGTTGAGGTTCATTTATCGAACATTCACCAAAGAGAAGAGTTTAGACATACTTCACTAACAGCTCCTGTATGTGCTGGTCAGATTGTCGGTTTTGGTCCATTTGGTTACCACTTAGCGATGGTTTCTGTTATTCAGATAATGAATGAAGTAAAAGCACTTAGAGAAGCACAACAAGGTCAACAAGCACAAGAAGCTTTACAAGCAAATTAATGTTTTCGTAGGTTTGACCATGTCAAACGTTAAATTCCATTTTATATTGAATGGCAATTTCCGATGGTTATTGGTAATTGTCAGATTTTGACGTGTGACATGGTCACACCTACGGTTGTATAACAAGAAATATCAAATAAATTATAAAGGGAACCCTCCCATGAACTACATAGTAAAAGATGAAAATGCTATCTATTATGAGTGTGCATACAGTACAGACAATTCACTTTTTTTAAAGCTGGGTAGTGAAGCTTTTTTTATAACAGATTCACGTTATAAACTAGATGCCCAAGAGAATGTAAAAAATGCCACAGTTATAATAGAGAGAGATTTATACGCTCAAGCCAACAAACTTATAAAAAAATCAAAAATCAAAAAACTGCGTTATGACCCTAAAGAGTGGGATGTATACTCTCTTGGAGTTTTACAAAAAGAGCTTAAAACCAAGTTTAAAGAGGTTCCTGACCTGTCTCATAAAAAGAGGATTATAAAGAGTTCACAAGAGATTATTACTCTGAAAAAAGCTGCTATGTTGGGTGCAGTAGCATTTGATGAGTTGGCTAAAACCATTCAAAAACATGGATTTAAACAGAGTGAACATATGTTGACCTTTATGGCAAAAGCGATGTTGTCTCAAAAAGGTCAGTATGAACTCTCATTTGACCCCATTGTAGCTGTTAATGGGAACGCTGCAAAGCCACATGCTTTACCTACTGATAAAAAATTAAAGAAACATGATTTACTTTTGGTCGATGCAGGGTTAAAGTATAATCGTTACTGTTCAGACCGTACGCGAACGGTATCGGCTGAGAAATGTTTTGAGTTTAAAACGGAGCAAAAATTTAAAAAGAAAAAGATTCAAAAAGCGTATGATACAGTTTTAAAAGCTCATGA
>JALVXD010000028.1 GCA_027038295.1 Campylobacteraceae bacterium | reverse complement strand
TCTCGTTTATACTCTTTGATAAAAACCTTATCTGCCCCCTCTTTTTTAATAAGCTCATCTCTAATTGTGCGTTTAATCCGTACATCTGTAGCCTCTGCTACTCCTGTCTCTTCATCAACTCTTGGTGCATTGCTGTTGAGCATATCTCCATTTGGATTCCAATTCTCTCCATCCCATAAAAATAGTATCTCTTTTTTTAATATTGTTTTTTCTGACATCTTATTTCTCCTAATTTTTTGTTTTTTTAATATATTTTGTATAATCACTTCCACCCATAGCAAAGGCAAGTGAAACATAAGAACTTTTGACAATACCACTATAGACAAATGCCTTTTGAGAGCTATCAATAACCAGCTCTTTAATCTCATTTACTACTTTATTTCCTGAACCAGAAGTGGAGTTGAGTTTACGAATCGTCTCTTCAGACTTTTTCCAAATTCTATCTAAGCTATCTTTGGTAATTGCTCCACTGTTGTTAAGCCATTTTTCATAAGAGCTACCTCCACTCACCCCATGTTGCCAGTTCATCAAAGCACTTGAAAGCATTCCTAAAAGGTAAGCACTCTCTAAAACCTCATTTTCAAGAAACTCACTCTTTTCTATGAGTTGGGTTATCTTCTCTTTGTCACTCTTTATCTCTTCCAAATCTATCTCCTTGTGTAATATAAAATTCTCTTTAAGCTTTTTTGTATCTCTAAATAGAGCCAAATATCTACTTATCGCCTCTATGCTTCTGTTGGCGTAATATCCGTTAAAATATTTTCCCCACTCTACAGGATAAGCATACGATTTATTCATCGTCCCCCAATAGATAAGTTGTGAAAATTTATAAATCAAAATATCTTTCTCTATTTTACTACTAGAGAGCAGTATGCTCATAATCTCCAATCTATCAGAAAAGATATTTTGAATATAAATCGTCTCTTGGCTATCTTTTACATCTTTGTTTTTAAATGCTTTGATATTGTACTCACCCATCTTGTCTGAAACATAAGAGATATAAGAGGGTAAAACATCATCAATCTGTAGCAGAACATCAACAGCAGAGTTATTTTTGGCATAAAAGAGAATGGTGTTTAGAACAGGCAGACCTTTTTCACCATAGGCAGTATCTTCTAAGTAGTCATTAATGGTAGTTTCACTCTCTCTTATCTCAAACATCTCTCCTTTGGCAGACTTTTCTAAAATCTCTAAAACATCTTTATACTCAACCTCATCACTCAAAAGTGTTGGCATAATCGCCATTTTTAGACCATAAAAGTTATGAGAAAGAAGCTTATCCATCACATCAAATCCAATCTTGACCTTTTTAGCCGAGTCAAACGAGAGAGGAAGAAGTTTTAACTTAATAGGTTTTAGCTTTGTAGGTAGTTCATTGGTCGAACAAAAAGCCAAATTGGCATCTCCTCCAATCCCCTCTTGATTAGAGACAATATCATACCCTCTCATTGTAGCTTCACTAAAACTATTTAGATGTTTTTCATAAATCTCTTTAAAATAGTACGAAACAGGTCTATCTTGATAGGAAAGTGCAAAATAGGTAGTAAACTTTCCTTTTTCTCCTTTTGCTTTCTCATATTTTGACAAACTTTGAATCTCTTCTATCTTATCTTCATCTGCAAAAAATGACTCATCTATAGAGAGCAAAGTTTTTAAAATAACACTCTTCTCTATCTCCTCATCTTTAAAATAAGAGAGTAAGTTTTTATTGGCTTTTAGTGTTCCCCTCACAAACTTATCAAACTCTTTTTTTACATTTTTAGGCTCAAAAAACATATTTGGAAAAAGATTACCACTGTTTGCCCCTACTCCAAAACGAGTAATAATCAAATCTTCATTTTTTATATTTAAATGAGGTTCAATAGTTTTAGTTTCTATATCAAAAAGATAGACCTTTATTTTTGTGTATTCATACGCTTTGTTTTTGACTCTCTTCTCATCTTCTAGGTAGTGTGTGCCTATGGTTGAGAGCGTTTTTATGATGTCACCCATCTTTTCGACTCGCTAAAAAATCATTGGTTGTATATAGAGTAAGCCCACAATTATAAAAACCTTTATCTTTGGTTATTAGTATCCTCGAATCATACTTTTTAGCACAGAGACACTGAAGTAAATCTTCTAAATCTAAATCTTTTTCTAAAGCAATATCAATTGCTTCTTCAATAAGTTCTAAACCATAAGGGACAATATTCCATTTTCTAATAATAGTTTTAAAAAATTGCAAAGTAGCCTTTTTATCTTTAATAATATAAAAAATGGTACTTAACATATCTTCACTTAGGGTTATTTTATAATTATTCAAAATTAAATATTGAATTAACTGTTGTACTTTTTTATGGTCTTCTCGCTTATCATCTAAAAAATCTAAAATAATATTTGTATCTAAAAATATATTTTGAATCATGAAATACCTTTCGTTCATAGAGTTCTTAAAAGAAGTATATCTGAATTTTCTTAAAAATGTTAATAGAAAGTATATTGGAAGAGTAATTTTTAAAAATAGATATTTATATTATTTTGGGTACAATGCTATTCTAAGAAAATTATAGATAAAACACTATTTGTCCCTATGGGATTTGAAACATAGAAAGTATAGTGGATTATCTGTATTTTAAAGGTCAACTCTTTTTTCTTTAATTTCTTGAATAGTCATATTTTTAGTATCTCCACTAGCAATTCCTGCAAATTGCATAATCTCATCAAGCTCTTTTTGTCGCTCTTTTTGTAACTTTTTTTTCAAAAATACCTTTATCTCGTCTGCATATTTAGCTGAAATCAATAACCCCTTATACTCTTTTGTCTTTTTATCTTCTATATCCAAATAATCATAATTTTGTAATAGATTAATATTTCTTGATATATCTCTTACTCCAATAGTTGTTATCATCTTTTTATCCTTTATTGTCTTTCTTACTAATATAGTATATCATAACAATATTGATATACTACTTCACAACCTCCAAAAACCCCAACCCCTTCATACAATTAGCCCCCATGCCTGTATCAAGAATCATTCTAAGCATCTCTTCATTAGCTTCTATCTCATAAACCCCAAACCAAGCTTTCATCACTCCTTTACTATAATGAAAAATTCTCTCTCTTGGCTTCTGCTCTATTAGCTTTATTTTTAACTCTCCTTCATACTTTTTGCTAAATAGAGCCTCATACTTTTGCAAAGTATTATTATAAACTATCTCTTGAAACTTATTACTTTTAGGTTCAAGATATATCTTTTTACTAGAGTTTCCATCTTTGATATTGGCACAGACAAAACCCCCTACTCTCATGGGAGATTTAATCTTACTATGCCTCTCAACAATAGAAACAGAAGTATTGGTCAGATGTATCTCTCCTAACTTTAGACTATTCATTAGCATATATTGAGCCAACTGCTTTTCGTTTTGGGGGTCTAGTGCTACATATTTGGCATGAATTTCATTGTCTATATAAGCAATTTTAAAATTCATTGCCTTAAACACTTTGCCACTTGGATGTTTGTAGCCATCATGCTCTTTATTTTCTAAAGCTGTGTAGATATAGGATTGAAAAAGCTTTGATAGTACTCTTCTTATGGGTAGGTCTTTTGTTGGTAATTTTGTTTTTATTATTAACATGTCTGCATTATATCACTAAAGAGTGACAAACTCTGTCCATTTTTAGCCCTTTTCAATTATTTAAAAATTTCATCAATCTTCCATATAAAATTACAATAAATAAGAAAATTATGATAAAATTAAACAATTTTTATTAGAAAAAGGAATGAATATGCAAAAGATATTTGGTTTTCTATTTATACTACTGTCAGCTGGACTTACCGTGTGGTATCCACTGGGAAAGCTTTTGGGGTAACAAATGTCAAAAGCAACACGTTATGACCCACAGAAAAAAGGCAAAACCCCTTTCAAACTCAAGAGAGGGAACTTTCTCTATGTCTTTTTAGCTCCTTTATTTTTAGCCATTATCTTAGCCTTAATGGCAAGAAACATTCCTGCTTTTGTACTTAACGCCATAGCATTTGGGCTCTTTTTCACTACAGCAAAGCTCAATACTTTAGGCTTAACAAAAGAGTATGAGTACCATACTAAAACACTTACCAAAGCACCACCTGTACCCTACAAAATGATAACTGCTGGTATGCTAGGTATCTCCACACTTTTTACAGCTTCTGTAGCAGGTGGGGAGTCCCTTGTAACAGGTTTTTTCTTGGGAGCAATAGCGACAATAGGATATTTTTTATATTATGGTTTTGACCCAAGAGTTGATAAGCTTGACAACATTGGTGATATTTCGGCTGCCTTTGTTATAGAGACACTGGCAGAAGCTAGAGGGAAATTGGCTTCGGTTGAAGAGAACATGCGTCTTATAAAAGAGCCAGAAGTTCATGGAAAACTTCGTGTCGCTACCGATAAAGCTTATGAAATTTTGAACAACATTGAAGCTGACCCAAAAGATTTGCGTGTAGCTCGTAAATTTATCATCGTCTATATTGATGGAATTAAAAAAGTAACTGAATCGTATACAGGTATGAAAGAAGATGAGATTAACGCTGAGACTAAAGAGCGATTTTCTATGCTACTCTCTGATGTTGAAAAGAA
>JALVXD010000027.1 GCA_027038295.1 Campylobacteraceae bacterium | reverse complement strand
ACAGGAACTGCTCATGCTCGTGAGTGGATTGGTCATGAACTGGCTATTGACTTTATAGACTACATTCTTAAAAATCATACCAACAACCCAGAGATACTAGAAACACTGTCTAAAAATACTCTCTACATTGTTCCTTGTCTTAACCCTGATGGGTTTGAATACTCACGTAAACACTTCTCTTTTTGGAGAAAAAACAGAAGAGACAATGGTGACGGAACCTTTGGAGTTGACCTCAATCGTAACTTCTCTATAGGTTACCGAAAATCTACCAATACCTCTAGCAATGTTTATGGTGGACCTCATCCATTTTCGGAGCCTGAAACACTGGCAATAAAAAAGTTTGTAGATGCACATGAAAATATTACCATAGCATTAGACTACCACTCTCAAGGAAATGTATTTTTCCCTGCACACAAGTTTAACCATGAGAGTGAAATAGAGGGAACAGACATGAATGCTCTTTGTGCCAATATGAACTACCATATTCATAAAGTAACAGGACGACAGTATGGAATAAACCGTGGAAAGCCACCTACAAAGCTTATCTCAGGTTCTGGTCGTGAGTACTACTACTCAAAAGGTATCATCGCTATAGTTGTAGAGGTTGGGACACGTAACATTCCAGACTATATTCAAAACATGTCAGAATCAGTACAAGAGAATATACCTGCCCTACTCTATGCACTTAGTGAGGCTAGTAATTATGGAAAAGTAGCACCTAAAAGAGTAGAAAACTTCCATATAGACAGCTTTTCAAATGATAAGTGTTCTCTACATTGGGAGTATGAAGAGAATCCAAATGTATACTTTAAAATATATAGAAACCTCAACAACAAAATGGCATGTAATGAATCATCTCTTATTGGAGTTACTTGCAACAAAAACTTTATAGATGAGAACCTAAAGAGTGGTACCATGTACTTTTATTACATAAGAGCTGTTAACAAACTAACAAAAATCAAGTCTCCTTATGCACCTAAAGTAAAGTTAAAAACACTGCTCGATGAACATGAATTTTCAAGAACTGTCTTTCCTAACGCTTCCGATATTGGTTATGTTTCTGAAAAATCACCCGAAGCAAATCATGGACACTTTGGTGTAAACTCTTTAAAAGTTGGGGTAAGTGAAGGTAGAGGTATATCTTATGGAGTTATGACTTTTGATTTATCTGGTATTCCTAAAAATGCTATTGTTTTAGATACTAAAATTTCTCTCTACCCTCTCAACCGTGTATCGGCTAAAATAGAAAAGTATGGTGAATGGTCTCTCTCTGTCATAGACCAAGAGAGTGTTTCAAACATACGTGACTTTGACCAAATACATAAGGCTAAACACGTAAAGACACTGGGTGCAAGTATTCCTTCTGAAAAGCTAACACAAGGTATCTGGTCGCATTGGGACTGTAACGAGTTTGAAAACAGAATGGTTCAAAAAAAATTAAAAAAAGAGCAAATAACACTAAAACTGGCAGGTCCTACCAAACTACCTGTAGGAAGAGACTCACAAATAATGGTCTTTGACATTGGATATGGAAACCAAGGTGGAGGAATGCATTATAGACCATCTATAGATATAAAATATACCGTTCCTAGTCATAAAGTAAGTATAGAGTTACAAAACTCTATGACCATAGCACCAGATGATATTACACATGAAACATTAGCCTGTGGATTTAACAAAGATGATGAGAAGATTTATGCCTACATGTCTTTTGACCTTACCTCTCTACCCAACCCTGATGAAGCAATTATTACCGATGCTTGGATAGAGATATCAAATACCTCTACTGTCAAAAAAGAGGTAGACATTCGCTATAACGTTGAGTTTATTGACTTAGAAGAGTTTAGCTATCAAGATATTAAAGACAGAGAACGTATAGAGTTTATTGGTTATGAAGTAAGTTCAGCAGAACTTGGTTCAAAGAAGAAACATCATTTTATTTTTGACCACTACTCAAAACTGGCTCTTGAAGAGAAACAAAGAGCAGGAGATGAAGCAAAATTCATTATTCGTCCTACATCTGTATTGAGCCGTGACCATGTTATAAACTGGGCGTACGATGGTAAAAAAGCTGCTAAACTAAAGGTTAAATACATAAAACGTAGAAAATTTCCACTACCATCACCTGTTAATCTTAAAACCACTATAGAAAACAAGTTGGTTAAGATAACATGGGACAAGGTAGAAGATAATGATTTGGTAGGTTACTATGTTGTAAGAAACCGTTGGCATACACCTAAAAACCCATTTGATGGAGTTAAACTCTATGCTGGTTCAGACAACTATACCTTTGACAACTATGGTTCAACCAATATAGATAAATATTTTGCTGTATTTACCTATGACAATGTACCTAACTACTCTCAACCATCAAGCATATTTTATAAAGCAAAGAAGCCATTAGTTTAAATGCAGGGGAAACATTGTTTTCCCACTTTCTCCCTTTTCTATCAGTTAATATATGTTATATTATATTTAAATTTATTTAAAAAGGGAAAAGATGAAAAAGTTATTAAACAAAGTTACACTTGGATTAACCCTCATAACAATATTTTTAAATGCAACCGTTTATGAAGATGCAGAAGATGGTACAATAGACAGATGGAGTATTTACGACAATACACCTACGGGTGCAACTATTAGTAATGTTACAGATTCAGAACATGGAAGAGTAATTCACTTTGAAGGAAATGGTATAGAGGACAATGGTTTTGTTAATGGACAATACCCATGGTTGCATAAAGCATGGAATAATACAACTGAAAAGATTTTAAAGTGGAGTATAAAAAGTTCTAAATTTTTCTTAGTTTTTGTAAATATTCAAACAGATGATGGTTTTAGATTTTTACTCTATGCTCCTATTGATTATGATACTGCTTGGCTACATGGATTAGGAACTTCAACAAAAGATGGAGCATGGCACACCTTTAGCCGAAATTTAGAAGAAGACCTAACAGATATAAATCCCAATTTAACATTGTCGAGTGTTAATGGGATATTTATAAGAGGAGCTTCTTTCTCTATGGATGACATTATATTAACAAGTGATAACAGTTCTGAAGAGTGTAATACAAATGTTGACAGTACAATTTTAAATCTTGCAAAAGCTCTACATCCTGAAGATTTTCTTTTCCATCAACCTACCATTGAGAAGATTCCTCTTACACAAGGAGATACATTCTTCTTTAAACTTGGTGGCTTTGGTGACCTTAATGCTAGAGTATATAGAGTAAATTGTAAAGACCATTCTAATATAGATGAGTTATTTTTTGAAGTCTATGGTAATCATCTAAATTATATTGGGAGCATTGGAGATGTTGCTTATTTTAATAATCATCATGATGGTTCTAATTATGGAATACCTTTCTCTATTACTGAAGGAGAGACTCTTCAACGCATACCATTTATAGAAACTTTTCTATCAGAAAGAGGTTTGTCTTTATTCTTTGGTGGACTCAGTATTGTTCATGATAAATTAGAGTTAAGTACCGTTAACTACAATAATCATCCATCTAATGAATATAAGACTTATATTTTTTCCCCAGATGGTACATTACTTGGAAGTCGATAATTAGCAATACAAAATTCAATGAAACCCTTTAATAATTATGCTAAAATTCGCCATTATTTTCTAAAGGAATTCACGTTTGTTTAATCTACAAAATTACTCTACACAAAACATTAAAAACGATGTTCTATCAGGTGCCTTGGTTGCTGTTGCCTTAGTGCCAGAAGCCATTGCTTTTTCATTTATTGCAGGGGTTTCTCCTGTGGTAGGTCTTTATGGAGCATTTATTATTGGTCTTATAACCTCTTTGATTGGTGGTAAACCAGGTATGATATCAGGAGCTACTGGTTCTGTTGCTGTTGTCTTTGTCTCCTTGGGATTGGCTGTCAACCATATGTACCCTAACTTAGACAAAGAGGCTCTCTCTATGATGATACTCAACTACATCTTAGTCACCTCTATCATTGCAGGTCTTATTCAGATAGGTATAGGTCTATTTAAAATGGGTAAATTTATCCGTCTTGTTCCTCAACCTGCTCTATTTGGTTTTGTAAATGGTTTGGCTATTGTTATTGCACTGGCTCAACTAAAATTTTTAGAGCCTAAAAATGTAGAACAGTATCATGGTTGGGTAGAGATTATAAAAGCCAGTTTCTCTGAAAACTACATCATGTATATTATTATCTTAATTACCATGCTCACCATGCACTTTCTACCTAAAATAACAAAGGCTATACCAGCTGGATTAATTGCTATTGTTGCTATTACCTTGGTGGTTTATTTTACAGGTATAGATACCAAACTTGTAGGTGACTTAGCTGATTTATCTCATGTCTCTATGCCTACCTTTGTAATGCCTATGAGTGAACTTTTTTCTCTAGAATCTATGAAGATAATCCTACCTACAGCAGTTATTGTAGCACTTGTTGGGCTTATTGAGTCACTACTTACACTCTCTGTACTAGATGAGATGGGTGGAAAACGTGGTTCAGGAAACAAAGAGTGTGTAGCACTAGGTATAGGAAACACTACCTCTGGTCTCTTTGGTGGTATGGCAGGTTGTGCAATGATTGGACAAAGTGTTATTAACTTTACCTCTGGTGGACTAGGACGGCTTTCATCTTTAACGGCTGCTGTTCT
>JALVXD010000026.1 GCA_027038295.1 Campylobacteraceae bacterium | reverse complement strand
ATGTCAAGTACAGATGTAACCAGTGTTCCTGTCTCCCAACCTACAGCCTCTCCTGGTTCTAGGTAGATTTGTAAATGAGGGTATCTACTTTGAAAGCTCTTTATAATGCTTATGAGTCTCTCTATGTCGTAACCTTTACGGGTAATGTGATGTCCCCCACCAAAGTTGACCCACTTCATAGAGCTTAGGTGTTCTCCAAACTTCTCTTCAAAGGCGTTTAAAACATTTTCTAGTGCAGTGCTATCTTGTTCACAAAGAGCATGAAAATGGAGACCATCAATCTTCTCTAACATTTCACTTTTAAGTAATATTCCAAAATTCTCGATAGTCGTTCCTAAACGCGAATAGACTCCACAGGGGTTGTAGAGTTCTACAGGAGATTCTGAATATTCAGGGTTGACTCGAAGACCAAGGGATAGGCTTGGATTGTAGGACTTTGCTAATGCTCCAAAATGTTCTAATTGAGAGGGAGAGTTAAAAACCAAATGATGAGATATTTTAGAAATCTCCTCTATGTCTTCCTCTTTAAAAGCAGGGCTATAGGTATGTAGCTCTTTCTTAAACTTTTCATCAGAGAGCTTTGCTTCATGAAGCCCTGAAGCACAACAACCGTCTAAGTATTTGGAAACCATAGGAAAGCTTTGCCATAGAGCGTAGCCTTTTAGAGCTAGGAGTATTTTAACGCCTGTTTGTTCTTTTATATGGGCTAGGGTTTTTAGGTTTTTTTCTAGGAGATGTTCTTCTAGGAGCCAGTAGGGGGTTTTCATGGGTTTCCTTAAAATGTTGTGGTAGGGTGCTGTTTTCTAACGCACCAAATATTCAAACCTAAAAATAAATATTTTTTTATGCCAATTGAAGGTGCGTTGGAAAACAGCACCCTACAGTTACGCAACCGTAATAACCTTATCTATATTATTAAATATAGCCTCAACACGGCTCTGCCAAAGCTCACCAAACTCTTTTTTTTCTTCGGGAGTGGCTACTCCTTGCATCAGTTTCCCCATAAGCTCTTGCATCTTTGGGTTTCCTGGGACAGAGCTGTGGTCATAGCTAACCGTTACACTTTTATTATTGTCTAAGCGTTTAAACTCTACGTCACCGTTTATATCTGCATTAAAATTCATAAGATTATTTCTTGAAAATTTTCCATTGAGACCTTTAAAACCACTAAGTTCTGTAGCACCAGTTATTTGAGTAATAACATTACTTATAACACCTGTTACTCCCTCTTGCATATCATTTTTAATAGATACTGCAATATTTCCTCTGGTTGGTATCTCATCACCGTATAAAGCCTCTAAGCCTTTAAGCGTTGTAATATAAGCACCTGCAACTGTAGGACATGAGTGTCCAGATGATTTGACTACATCAAGGTAAGAAAACTCTATCTTTCCATTTTCAAAAGTCCCTAAAAAATCAGAGAGAGGGTCTTGAATCGTTATACTTGGTACATTGTTAAAAAAAGTTGGGTAATTCATTCTATTTAATCCATTGTTTTAATTTTTTTCATTTTATTTAAAAACTATTAAAGAGAGCTTGATTTGGCTCAAGAGCAATAGATTATAATATTATTTATTTATAATTATTTTTTTATGTTAAAGAGTAAAGGCTTGATACAAAAATAATGATTTATTACTTGATATGTATCAATTATTCATTAGTAGAATATATGCTAGTATTAACATTAAGTTATGATAAATATTTGTAATTTAAATAAAATTATTATATAATAATTAGTTTTATTTTTTAATAAATATTTAATAGTAACAAATTGTATAAAATTTAGGAGGAAATAGTATGGCTTTGAATAGAAGAGATTTTCTAAAAAGTGCAGCAGCAGCGACAGCAGCATCTGCAGTGGGAATCGCTGTTCCATCAAATCTTGAAGCATCAGCAAATGAGGCTCAAAAAGATTGGAGATGGGATAAAGCAGCGTGTAGATTCTGTGGTACTGGTTGTGGTATTATGTTGGCAACTAAAGAGGGGCGAATTGTTGCTGTAAAAGGTGACCCTGCAGCTCCAGTAAACAGAGGACTTAACTGTATTAAGGGGTACTTTAATGCAAAAATCATGTATGGAGCAGATAGACTTAAAACACCACTTCTTCGTATGAATGATAAAGGTGAATTTGACAAGCATGGTAAGTTTAAACCTGTGTCTTGGCAAAGAGCATTTGATGAAATGGAAAAATATGCTAAAAAGGCACTTAAAGAGTCTGGACCTGAAGGTGTAGCTGTATTTGCTTCTGGTCAATATACTGTTATGGAAGGGTATGCAGCTCAAAAAATGATGAAGGGTGGATTCCGTTCAAATGCTATTGACCCAAATGCTCGTCACTGTATGGCATCTGCTGTTGTTGGTTTCTACCAAACATTTGGTATTGATGAACCATCTGGATGTTATGATGATATTGAGATTACAGATACTATTGTAACTTGGGGTTCAAACATGGCAGAGATGCACCCAATTTTATGGTCTCGTGTAACCGATAGAAAACTATCTAACCCAGACAAAGTAAAAGTTGTTAACATTCAAACCTATACACATAGAACATGTGACCTTGGTGACTTTAACATTATCTTTTCTCCAAATACAGACCTTGCACTTTGGAACTACATTGCACATGAGATTGTATTTAACCACCCAGAAGCTATTGATTGGGACTTCGTAAAAGAGAACATTGTCTTTACAGCAGGTCCTACAAATATTGGTTATGGTATGAGAAGAGCTGGTGAAAAATCAATTAAAGATGGTAAGTATACGGCTCTTGAAATGGAAACCATTAACAAAGAGATGGAGAAAAAAGTTTCAGCAAAAGAAGCACCAGCACTTGAACCTTATGGGTACAAAGAGGGTGATACCATGAAAAATACTGCTGGTACACTTAAGCACTGGCACATCACTTTTGAAGAGTATAAAAAATCTTTAGAGCCATTTACACTTGAGTATGTTGCAAAAATTGCAAAAGGTGATCCAAATGAGTCTATTGAGAGCTTCAAGAAAAAACTAAAAGACCTTGCAGCACTCTATATTGAAAAAGATAGAAAAGTTGTAAGTTTCTGGACAATGGGTATGAACCAACATACACGTGGTACATGGGTAAATACACTCTCTTACAACGTTCACTTTTTACTTAACAAACAAGCACTTCCTGGAAATGGGGCGTTTTCATTAACTGGTCAACCATCTGCCTGTGGTACAGCTAGAGAAGTTGGTACATTCTGTCACAGACTTCCTGCCGACTTAATGGTTAAAAACCCTAAACACAGAGCAAAAGCAGAAAAAATTTGGGGACTTCCATCAGGTACACTTAACCCTGTAGGTAACCAACATATTATGAAAATTCATAGAGACATCGAAGATGGTGTTGTTAAGTTTGCATGGGTCAATGTATGTAATGCATACCAAGATTCAGCTTCTGCTTCTCACTGGATTAAAGCAGCCAGAGAGATGGACAACTTTATTGTAACTTCAGATGGTTACCCAGGTATTTCAGCAATGGTTTCTGACCTTGTTCTTCCTTCAGCGATGATTTACGAAAAATGGGGTGCTTATGGAAATGCAGAAAGACGTACACAACACTGGAGACAACAAGTTCTACCTGTAGGTCATGCAATGTCAGATACATGGCAGTGGATGGAGTTCTCTAAAAGATTTACGGTTAAAGACCTTTGGGGACCATCGACACTTAGAAATGGTAAAAAAATGGCAGATGTAAGAGCAGATGCTAAAAAAATGGGTTATAACGATGATACAACTATGTTTGATATTTTATATGCAAACAAAGGTAAAGAGTACAAAATTGACATGGATAAATTCCCACAAAAAGGGTATGATAACTCTGAATGTATTGGTGATAGCAGAAATGTTAAAGGTGGAGATGGAAAAGTATTTAAGGGTTATAATTTTATGGTTCATGAGTACCTCTTTGAAGAGTATGCATCATTTGGTAGAGGACATGGACACGATTTAGCTCCATTTGAAGTTTACCATAAAGTAAGAGGACTTAAATGGCCTGTTGTTGATGGTAAAGAGACACAGTGGAGATTTAACGTTAAATATGACCCGTATGCAGCAAAAGCAGCAAAAGCAGCTGGTAGTAAATCTACACACGCATTCTATGGACCATTGGCGAAAAATCTTCTTCAAGGAACACTAATGGGTCCAGATAAGTCAAAAGGTAAAAAAGCTCTTAAAAACAAGGCTAAAATCTTTGCTAGACCATACATGGATCCACCAGAAATGCCAGATAAAACTTACGATACTTGGTTATGTACAGGTCGTGTACTTGAACATTGGCACTCAGGAACAATGACCATGAGAGTACCTGAACTCTTCCGTGCTGTTCCAGAAGCATTATGTTACATGCACCCAGGTGATGCCAAAGCAAAAGGTGTTAAACGTGGTGAGCTTGTATGGGTTGAGTCTCGTCGTGGTAAAGTAAAAGCAAGAGTTGAGACACGTGGGCGTAACAGACCACCTCAAGGATTGGTATTTGTACCTTGGTTTGATGAAAAAGTATTCATTAACAAAGTATGTCTTGATGCAACTTGTCCTATGTCTAAACAGACAGACTACAAGAAGTGTGCAGTTAAGATTACAAAGGCATAAGTAGATGGCTAACTCCGACAACAACAGACGAAAGTTTATGGCAACGACTCTTCAAAGCGTAGGTCTTACAGCTCTTGGTGGAATGTTGTGGAGTGGCTATTGTGATGAAGCAAAAGCTTCACCTTTAGTACTTCGCCCACCTGGGGCATTGCCTGAAGAGCAATTTTTAGATGTGTGTATTAAGTGTGGACTTTGTGCTGAAGCCTGTGCCAATCGTGAAAGTAACAAAAATAAAGATGGAACGCAAAGAGAGGGAACACTCAAAATGGCAAAAGGTGGTAACCATAAATTAATTGGTACACCATTTTTTATTCCTACAGAGGTTCCTTGTTACATGTGTGATGACATTCCTTGTGTGCCTGTCTGTCCCTCTGAAGCTTTAGACATGAAAAGCCTTCTTAATGAAAAAAAAGAGCTTGACATTAACAAAGCAGAAATGGGTTTAGCCATTGTACATAAAGAGTCATGTGTTGCCTTTTGGGGACTACAGTGTGATGCTTGTTACCGAGCCTGTCCTCTACTTGATGAGGCGATTACTTTAGATTATCAAAAAAATGAGCGTACAGGGAAACATGCATTTTTACTTCCTGTGGTTCATTCTGATGTCTGTACGGGTTGTGGGCTTTGTGAAAAAGCATGTATCACCGAAAAACCTGCTATTTTTGTACTTCCTAGAGAACACTCTATGGGAAGAGCAGGAGACCACTATGTAAAAGGTTGGGATGAAAAAGACCAACAAAGAGCAGGAGATAGAAAGCTTGATGAGATTGAAACTCATGATGAAAGAAGCCAACAAGCACCATCTGATTACCTCAATAAGGAGATAGAATATTAATGAAAAATTTAAAATACCTTCTTCTTAGAAGAGCAACACAGATTGGATTAATGTTCCTCTATTTTGCTACCAATGCTTATGGTTGGCATATTTTAGAGGGAACCTTTGGCTCCTCAAAACTTTTTGGTTTTATTCCATTGGCTGACCCTTATACTACGTTACAAGCCTTATCTGCAGGTTTTTTACTTGGAGGAGATGTACTGGTAGGAGCGTTGCTTATTACTGTTTTTTATATGGTAGTAGGTGGAAGAGCATTTTGTTCTTGGGTCTGTCCTATTAACATGGTAACCGACTTAGCCAATTGGCTTAGACGTAAACTAAAGCTGGACAAAGAAGAGGTCAACTACCGTTTCTTAAAGCGTAGAACACGCTACTGGATTATGGTCTTGGGTCTTATTGTCTCTGCTATTGTTGGGATTGCTGCTTTTGAAGCGTTGAGTCCTATAACCATTATGCAAAGAGGTATTATCTTTGGTTTTGGGGCAGGTATCTCTGTAGTAGTTGCCATTTTCCTTTTTGACCTTTTTGGGGTTAGAAATGGTTGGTGTGGTCATCTCTGTCCTTTGGGTGCAGCTTATTCACTTATTGGTCAAAAGAGTATTATTCGCGTTAAACATAATCATGAGGCGTGTACCAACTGTATGGATTGTAAAATTGTCTGTCCAGAAAATCAGGTACTGCACATGATTAACAAAGAGAGTATCTCGGTTACAGATGGAGAGTGTACCAACTGTGGTCGCTGTATTGATGTCTGTAACGATGATGCTTTAGGTTTTAGTATTAGAAAATTAAATAAAGATAGTTAAAGGAGAAAAAATGACAAAAGTTATTAAGGTAATGGCTCTAGGTTCATTGTTGGCTGCATCAGCACTTTATGGTGCAAGTACAGCTGCATGTGCAGGGTGTCATGGAGCAAGTTTTGAGAAAAAAGCTATGGGCAAATCTAAAGTTGTAAAAGATATGTCTAAAGAGGATATTGTAAAAGCACTTAAAGGGTACAAAGATGGCTCTTATGGAGGTCCTGCTAAAGGAATGATGAAAATGCAGGTAGCTGCTCTTTCTGATGCAGATATTGATGCTATTGCAGCTTCAATTAAAGGTGATGGTGCTAAAGCATCTGACAAACTTGCTGTTAAAGAAGAGGTTGAAGCTACTCAAGCAGTAGCAAAAGTTTTAGATATCAATGCAAAAGTTGCTGATAAAGCCAGACTTGATAAAGAGGATTTAGGAAACAAAAAAGTAGTCGATGAGACAGTTTTAGGACTAAGAAAAACTTCACTTTTTAATGAAGAAGTAAAACCCGTAGATGGTAAATTTGACAGAGCTGCTCCAGGGGCTGCTCCTAAATTTGAAAGAGCTTATGTTAATGCTCCACCAATGATTCCTCACTCTGTTGAAGGACTACTTCCTATTACTCAAAAAAACAACCAGTGTCTTGGATGTCACATGCCAGAGGCTGCTAAGGGTGTAGGTGCTACCCCAATCCCACCATCTCACTTTACCAACTATAGACCAACAACAACTCTTAAAGATGGTGAATTGGTTAAAGAGGGTAAAAAAGTTGGTATTCAAAAAGGTGATATGGGTAACGTAGGTGATATTAAACTGGCAAAAGTTAAAAAACTTGACCACCTTTACCAAGGTAGATTTAACTGTTCACAGTGTCATGCTCCTCAAGCAGATGTTAAAACAGCTGTAGGAAATACTTTTAAATCAGATGGTTTAACAGATGAGTTTAAAACACACTCAAATCTTATTGATATGATGAATGACGGTGTAAAATAGTGGTAGACAGAAGAGGTTTTTTTAAATCTATAGTAAAACCTTTGCGTCAGTTAGAAGAGGAAACTCCTCTTCTAATACGCCCCCCTTATGGAAAAAGTGAATCTCTTTTTCAGAGCGAGTGTCCAAGCTGTGAGAATCAAGCTTGTGTTACTTCTTGTGATGAGAAGATTATCTTTATTGATAAAGAGACAAAAACCCCTACACTTAGCTTTGCTAAAAATGGGTGTACCTTTTGTGATGAGTGTGCCATTGCTTGTGAAAAAGAGGTGCTTTCATTAGAAAATGAGGGAAGCAGTAGTTATTTAAGTGCCATATTTAAAATATCACTTCAAGCTTGTGTTGCTCATCAAGGTGTTATCTGTAATGCTTGTAAAGAGCCTTGCATCGACGATGCCATTTTGTTTAATGGTATGTTTAACCCCGTTATAGACAATGAGAAGTGTACAGCTTGTGGATTTTGTATTTCACGTTGTCCTACAGAAGCAATTAGTTATAATGTAATACCACAACAAGAGGAGAATCAATTATGAAACTACAAGAGAAATACCCAAAACTATTTGATAGACTAGAGGACAAAGAGGTTGAACTAAGACACCTGCTTAATGTCGATGAGAACTATGAAGATTATGACTCAGAGGAGTTTGAGTTTAATTTTGAGGAGTATAACTTTATTGTCTATATTTCAGAGCTAATGCAAGAGGCATTGGGTAACGAAAAGATGGAAGAGCTTATGGTAAAATTAAATGATAACCCATCATTTGAAAACTTTTTAGCCAGTGAGATTGACTTATATGCACTTAAAAGTAGTATCTCAACTAAAGAGTTAGAATCGTTAATACTAAATCAAGTAGAAAGTATCTTGTCATGAAAACTACTCTTTTGTTCCTTTTGAGTAATATCTTTTTATTTGCAACACCTACATTAAAACCTGTAGATAGTATTGAAATAAACGGTACAGTTAAAGATATGGTCTTAAGAGATAATCTACTCGTTGTTGCTACAGATATGGGGCATATAGAGGTAAAAAATATTGAGAACAATAAGAGTCTGATGATATCTATTCCTAATGTAAAAGATTTTATGGGTGATGAGACACCTGCACGAGTAATGAGTACTGATAAGATAGACAACAAATATCTGCTCCTTAGTGACAGTGGTAAAAATGGTTATTCAAATCTTTTTATTTATGAGAATAATCTAACACAGATTCTCTCTGCAAAAGACAAAGAGGCTATTATTAAAGCTCGATTTATAGACAAAGAGCATGTTTTGTTGGGCTACTTAAGTAACGAAGTGGCACTTTTGGATTTAAAGAGTAAAAAAGAGAGCTATAGAGTACAACTTAGCGAATCTAAATTTTCAGACTTTGCACTTAACGTTGATAAAAGCCAAGCAGTTTTTGCTTGTGAAAGTGGAGTCTTAACCGTTGTTGATGTAAAATCAGGAAAAGTTATAAAAGAGCTGAAAGGGCAAAACCTTGACAATGTCTATAAAGTTGATTTTAAAAAAGGCATGGTAAGTGGTGCAGGACAAGACAGAAGAGGTTCTCTTTATGATTTAAGCACAGGAAAAGGAAGTTACATAGCAGGTGACTTTCTCATTTATGCCACAGCCCTTAGCCCCAGTGCATCAAAAGTAGCTTTTGCAATGGATGAACAAAATAACATCTCTGTTTACAACAGCTCAAGCAAGTCAAAAATAGCCCTACTTAAAGGGCAAAAGAGTACACTAAATGTAATCATTTTTCAAAATGAAAACAAAATCTTCTCAGCAAGTGATGACAGTACCATTCTTGTATGGGATTTAAAACAAAAATAGGAGTTTAAAATGAATATTTCAAGCATTGTAGTCCAAGCACTACCTAAAAATATAGATGAGTTAGTAGAGTATTTTAAAAATGAGGATTATGTAGATTATCATTTATCGGATAAAGCGACAGGAAAAATTATTGTTACTATTGAAGGTGCAGGAGTTGAAGAGGAGATTAAAAAACTTGTCAAGATTCAACAGGTTCCAAATGTTATTACAGCCGATATGATGATGACCTACCAAGAGGAGTTAGATGATGCCATCAAAGAGCTAAATGAGGCTGACGATGTTCCAGAGGTTTTAACAAAAGAAAATATTAATGTAAAAGATGTCGTCTATAATGGAGACCTTAAGAAAAAAGATTTCCATGGGGGTGTTTAACCTTTTTTAGGTTATACTAATTTAAATTAAATAAAACAAGGACAAACAACATGGATTTTAACGATTTACTAAAAATGGGTGCAAGTGCAATACAAGGTAACAGCGATGATGCTACAACAGGTTTAGATACAAATGCTATTTCAGATGCATTAGGAAACTTACTTGGTGGTGGTTCAGATGGTGGAATTGACTTAAGTTCATTGGTGTCTGGACTCTCTGAAAATGGTTTAGGTGGAGTTGTAAGTTCATGGTTAGGTTCTGGTGAAAATGAAGCTATCTCTATGGATTCTATTACCGATTTACTTGGTGGAGATAAAGTTTCTGAATTTGCTTCAAGTTTAGGTCTTTCTGAAGACTCAGCAAAAGGTGCTTTAGCAGATATGCTACCTTCAGTGGTTGATAAAGCTACCGAGGGTGAAGGTTCTATTGTTGAAGATATGTTATCTCAAATCGGTGGTGCAGAAGGTGCTATGGGTATGTTAGGGAAAATGTTTAAATAATATTTTTCTAGTTCCCAAGCTCCAGCTTGGGAACACCCATAGGAGCCACTATGCGTTTTCTTTTTCTTTTTTTTCTCCCTCTTTTTCTCAACTCAACACAACTTAAAATAGCCTCATATAACGTAGAAAACCTTTTCGATATGGTTAACAATGGCAGTGAGTACAGTGAATACAAACCTAACAAACATAACTGGACACGCTCCAACCTCAATAAAAAACTTAAAAACATTTCAGAGATTATTTGTGATGTTAATGCTGATATTATAGGACTGCAAGAGGTAGAAAATGAGAATGCTCTGAAACTTCTTCAAAAATCTTTACGTTCTGTAGGTTGCCACTATAAGTACTTAGCCATAACGCATAAAAAGAACTCTGCTATACAGGTAGCAGTTCTTTCAAAACTACTCATTGTAAATGTCAAAGAGATAGTGGTCAATAGAAAGTTAAAGTATAGAAATATTTTAGAACTGAAATATATGGTCAACAAAAAGCCTCTTTTTGTTTTTGTAAATCATTGGACTTCTAAACATTCAGCTGAAAGTAAACGAATAGTCTCTGCTAAGGTGCTAAAAAATAGAATAGAGCGTTTGCCTAAAGGTACAGACTATATTTTACTTGGTGATTTTAACTCAAACTATAATGAATATAAAAATATGGAGCCAAAACTCAATGATAGCCATGGAAAAACAGGCATAAACCATATTTTAAAAACCATAGTTGACAATAAAATGGTTGAAAAAAAAGATATAGCTAAAAATCTACACTACAACTTGTGGCTAGAGTTACCAAATTTTCAGCGTTGGAGTCATAATTTTTATGGTTCAAAACAGGCTTTAGATTCTATAATTTTACCTCATAGTATGTTTGATGGAAAGGGTGTAGATTATGTCAATGAGAGTTTTAAAGTCATAAAGCCCCCATATCTGTTCACTAAAAAAGGTTATATTAACAGATGGCAATATAAAAACAATCGACATCTAGGTAAAGGTTACTCTGACCATCTACCCATAGTGGCTACTTTTTCTACATCTGCTTATAAGTCTAGTAAGAAGAGTTTTAAAAAAGAGGGGAAGATAGAAGATTTGTATAAAAAAAAGCTAAGAGGTTCACTAAAATTAAAAAATGTAAAAGTAATATTTAAATCCAAACATCATGCGATTATAAAACAGTCACAAAATGGACGAGCTATTTTTGTATATGGTGCCGATGACTTAGAGCAGGGTAGAGCCTATGATATAGTGGTTAAAAAAACTAAAAAGTATCATGGACTTCATGAGATTGTTAATTTTTCTATGGTTTATGATTATGGTAAAAGTCACATAGAGAGTTTATTTTATAAAGGTAAGTTAGATTTTTCTAAAAGAGCGTTAGAGAACGAAGTTTTAAAAAATATAACAGGAATATATAGAAATAATAGAATCTTTATAGACAAAAAAGCTTATAAAATATATTTTAAAAACAAGAACTTAATACCAAAAAATGGAACCAAACTAAAGTTACATAGAGTGCAAATAGGATATTATGACGAGATGCAACTGGTCATCTGGTCTGCAGAAGATTTTACAAAAGTGGAGTAAAAATGGAAGAATATTACTTAGGAATAAAGGCATTTCATGTCATAGCTGTGATGTCATGGATGTCACTACTTTTTTATATGCCAAGACTCTTTGTTTATCACCAAGAGAACAGCGATAAAAAAGATTTTACCGATGTGGTTAAAGTTCAAGAAGAGAAAATATATAGAATTATAGGTGCTCCAGCCATGTGGGCAACCATCGTTTCAGGTGCTACACTCATTTACATTAACCCAGCACTATTAGACCAAGCATGGATGATAGCCAAACTTTTAGTTTTAGCATTAATGATTGCTTACTCGTTTAGTTTGGAGTATTTTAGAAAGATTTTAGAAAAAGATGAGTGTGTTAAAAATGGGCAGTTTTTTAGAGCCTATAATGAAGTTCCAACTCTATTGGCTATTTTGATAGTTACTTTTGTTATTACTAAGTCAGTTCCACTCTATTTTTCCATAGGAATTACACTCTTTTTTGGATTTATTATTTATAAGATTTTGACTAAGAAGGTGTAGTTGTTCCAAAGCTCCAGCTTTGGAATGCCTATGGGAGACACAATAACAAAATAAAGCTATTGTAACTCTAATATTGGGTAACAAATTCACTTGCTATCGAATTATAAACAACTTTTTAACAGCCCACCAAAGTCCATGTCCTACATAACCAATAGGTCCATAGATGGTTTTCTCGTTGAGGCTAACATCAATAGGTGACATATCAACGGAACCTTGCATGTTTTTAAGTTGTCGCTCTATCATGTCTATCTCCGTTTGAACACGATTTATCTCTCTTTCTATTTGTAAAATCTCTTTTATGTTAGAGGTTCTATTTAGAAGAGCTTTCATTTTGTCTCTAAAAAGTTTTAGGTTTTTAAGTCGCTCTTCACTGTTAACAAAACCATTGGTGATGTCTCTTTTGTTAATAGATTGAGAAGTTTTATCGCCCAGTTTTGCGATGGCATCTAAAGTAGGTATCAATTTATCAGAGGGAACTTTTATGTTTGCATAGTAGTGACCACCCTCTGAAAAACGAGCATTTTCAACACGACCTGCAAAGCTTTGCACCAAACTGTTTAGCTTCTCTTTGGCATCATCTATTTTGTCTACATCTACGTCAATACTTGCCGACATGGCAATTTTCCTGGGTGTCATGATGGTTTGAGGTGTTATAGGTGCAGATTCTTGATAAACATCAGCGTTTTGGTAAGTTACAGGTTGAGATAAACCAGCAGTATGCGATATGCTTTTAGAATTACAAGCTGAAAATAATAGAGCTGTTGATAGGATAAGTAGATGTTTCGTTTTCATAATTTTCCTTTGTTTGTTATTGAAAATTTTATAATAAAAATGTGAGTTAGTTGTTTTTAAGATTTATTCCCACAATCCAAACATTGTTTATAGTATAGTACACCATGAGAAGCATTTGCACCAGCAAATGCAGATATAAGGTTAATAACTCCATATTTTATATGTTCTATATAGTCATGTTTTAGCTTAGTTGAGCCACAGTTACTACATTTTAAGATGCTTTCTTCTTTTAGATTCTCATAAAATTTATCTATTATTTTGTCTGCCTCTTCTTTTTGCTCAAAAGGGACATGCAGTTTAATGCCACCAACAGCTACTGCATCTGCTGGAGTTAAAGAGGAAAATCCTTTTTGACGAGGGTTTAATCTATCTTCAACGGTTATGTATCCGTCATTATCAACATCATACTTTGTAAACTCTTCTCTTGTCATACTGTCACAACGGTTACTCATTCCCTCTTTTATGCTAATTCGACCATCTTTATCTGTATCACAAAAACGTATTTCATTTTTAATACTTTTTATTCTCCTTGCTCGTCTCTCTTGGGCAGTTGGAGGAGGTGTAACCACATATTTTTTGTCAATACCTCGCCAATCTAAATTGAGTTCAGACAAGGTTAAAAAGCCATCATGGTTTTTATCTATTTCAACAAAATTTTTCTTATCTGCTTCATTTTTCGTTAATTTTCCATCTCCATTTTTATCATGTTTTTCTATGTAATATTTTATAAATTTATCATTCCAATGTTGTGTTCTATAGATACAGTAGTTCAAGTATTCGCTACTAGAGACTATGTTGTCTTTGTTTTTGTCTATTTGAGTAAAAAGTTTAGAAACTCTATTGTTGGTTGGTCTAGTTCCATAAATGGGGGCTGGAAGAATAGTTGGAATAGTAACAGGAAATAGGCTCTGCAGATACTTCTATAGGTCTAATGGTGGGTTGAGATGAGATATAAACTTGTTTTTTGGGTACATTATGAGTACAAGCTGTTAAAAATATTGCTAAAACCATAAGCGTTATTGTTTGCATTCTGAAATTTTCCTTTTTTATTGTTAAATATTAACTGTACCCATTAAAAACTCTTAGCTCAAGCCTATTGATAGCTTTACTGCTACTCGGATGCAATACTACCAATGAGAATAACACTGAAAAAAACACAACAAAAGAAAAAAACACTTCAATCAAAAAGAGTACGCATCCTGTTCTCTTCTTTGCTAAAGATGGGAATTTTTCAACCGTAACCGTACCTCTTGACCAAAACAACAAGACGTTTCAATCAGAGTTAAAAGCCTTTTATGAAAAGTACTTTTCAGATGAACTTAAAAAAGCTCTTGCTTCATCTCAAAATCTGCACAATCCTACCTTTGCCCCTCTTATAGAGGCTTTTCCTTTTGCTGTTAGAAGTACGAGTTTTTACAAAAAAGCAAAAAAAGAGCTTACCTAAAAAGGTTACACTATTAAAAATGAGGTGAGTTTTGAAAAGTTTCATACTTTTTCAGAAAATGGTAGCTACTATTTTAATTTTTCTCCTGCATCGCTAGAAGCTTCTCTTGGCGTAAAAGTAAATCCTGATGATGTACCTTATCAATGTAGAGAGATAATAGATGTAAAACTAGCACCATATTTTACTAAGAGAAACCATCATTTCATAAAATATAATGATTGCATGTCTGATAGTGATAAATCTATTGTTGTTAACAGTGAAACCAACAAAAGTGTTAAGTTTGAGGGGTTTGGAACAGCCATCAAAAAGTTTAGTTTTGAGGGTAAAGAGATACTTCAAATTAACTCACACATGGGAACTCATACAAATGGAGTCTCTTTCTTTGTTATAGAAAAAAATGGAGATTTAACGCTTATAAAAAATGGCTTTATGGCTTCTGATGTGGGAGACCCAAAAGTTGTAGTTAATGATAGCATAGAAGTTAAAACACTCTATAATAAAGATACGTATAAAGATGATAAATTGTGTCGTTATCAAGTAGAAGATACCTTTAAATATGATAATAAAAAGATGGCGTTTATAAAGAGTAAAAGTGAAGCTAGAACAACTTTTAAGAGGTTTACTCCAAAGTGAAAATATTGTAGTTTTTCTTTCTGATATTACTCCATATGAGGGAGATATCCCTATACCAATTCATGTTCCATTAGACCAAAAAGAGAAAGCTCAAAAGATTGTTGATTTATTTTAGCTTGTTACGACGGTCTCCGTCGTAACCTATAAAAGTCAATTCTACTTCTTCTCCAACCACCCTGCCAATTTACTATCTGCATTATATTGAATATAGATAAGCTTAATATCTTTTAAGCTCTCAAAATTCTTATCTATTGTCTCATCGCCCCTCACAGGGTTTAATTGAAATGTTTTATTTTGAGCTGTTACAAAAATCGTACTTGTCTTTTTATCAGATACAAATTCACCTTCTCCCTCGCAATGCTTAGGAAACGATACATTTAACTTACCATCATGATAGCTTAATGAAGCAGAGATATTTTTATCTTCAGCATGAAAAAAGAGTTCACCTCTCCATTCTCCTTCTAACCAAGGGTATAATGTTTTTACAGCACTCTCTTTTTGTGATGAGGTTGCTTCTTTGTTGTTTGTGTCATTACACGCAGTAACAAGTAATATTGAAAAGATGAGTAGTAGTAATCTATTGTTTAACATTTTATTTCTTTAAATGAGATGGATTTAGTATAAACATTATATAATTTATAGACTTAATATTTAACAGAAAAAGGAAAAGTATGGAACATCAAACTAAACGCTCATCATTTATAAATGTCTTTGCATGGATTTCTATTATATTTAGTGGATTTGGTATCTTGATAGGCATTATGCAAAATACAATGAAAATAGTATCAGGTGTTATGATGGTTGCTATGGTAGGACTCTATTTATATTTGATTAAACGTTTACGCTCTGATGAGATAAAAAATGAGTTTGTATGAAAAAAATTATAAACTCTCCTATGTAGGAGAGAGTGCTTCTTTCACACTCTCTTTTTACTTCTCCTCTTTAGGTAAAAATTTACCACAACCTTTTGAGGCAGTTCCACCGAAGCATTTTACTTCACGTGCTGTTCCATTTTCGTAAATAACAGTTCTTTGACAGTTTGGTGCTTCTACGCACTCTTCATTGTTGCATCCTACATCTGCTGGTACGGACATTATATCTCCTTATTATTTTTATAAGATAATATCAAAGTAACCTAAATTGTTCTTTAACATTTAATATAGAATTTAAAGTTATATAGATATAATTTAATTATATAACAAAGATTTATAGTGTGAATTTATGTTATAATTATTTATCATTAAAATTACAATAAGGAGGTAATATGTCATTACCTATAGATTTACCAGCAATTAGTATCCCTGAGATACCTTTACCCATAGAGATTCCTGAGATTATTCACCCAGCGATTGTTCACTTTGCTATAGCGATTCCAGTTGTTATATTTTTATTAGAAATTTACAACTTAGCTGCAAAGCGTCGTACTATTTCAGCATTTTCTCTCTTTTTATTGATAGTTGTGGCAGTTGCACTCTTTGGTGCATACTTAACAGGTTCTGTAGATGGAAAAGCAGCGTGGGATATGCTCTCAACGGATGGGCAAGGTGATTTAAAAGCACATAAACTTCTTGGGATGTATTTGGTTTATGCTTCAGCATTTTTAGTTGTTTTAAAACTGCTTATTATGGCGATTAGAAAAACTGTTGGTAGAATACTTTTTATTCTTATTTTAGGTGGCTTTATAGCAGTGACACTTTTCCAAGGTAAAGAGGGTGGTGAACTGGTTTACAAATATGGAGCAAATATTGAAAAAGTTGCAGACATGAGTAGTGATGCTGATGATGCAAAAGACGAGTTAGCAGAAGCAGAAGAGAATCTTAAAGAGCTTCAAACTAAATATGATGCACTTTCAGCAGAAAATAATAAAGCTGATACAGCAGATGAAACTCCAAAAGAAGATGAGAATAAAGCAGAAGAAGCTGATTCAAATGAAACAGCTACTCCTTCAGAAGATGTAAAAAAAGAAGAGAGCGATTCAAATGAAACAGCTACTCCTTCAGAAGATGTAAAAAAAGAAGAGAGCGATTCAAATGAAACAGCTACTCCTTCAGAAGATGTAAACTCTTCTACCGATACAAACAGTAGTAACTAAAACCTCTGAACGTTTAGATGAAAGTTTATTTCATCTAAACCGTTTATAACTCTTGGATTCTCTTCCAAATATAAAACCCCTCCTATTATGGTCATAATTGCCAAAACTAAAAAAGCTATTTTAACGTATGAGTAAGGTCGCTCTCCTGTTACTTTTCCTGTTTGTCCATTTATGGCATAGTTGTAAGTTTTGTTGTTCCATTTAAACTCTGCTGTCCAGATGGGGAAAAGGACATTTTTATAAGTAGTATTGCTATAGCGAGTATTCATGGTTCTAATTTGTTGTTGGTCGCCACCTATGTCGTAGCGAATATCTCTACGAATAATGTTGTCCATTTTTATTTTTGCAAACTCAAAACCATTGTCTAATCCTATGGTGTACTCCTCTGAGTCAAAGCCTGAAAGATACTTGGGATTAAAAGGAACCAAAACATCTGTATGCCAAGGGGTAAGGGTATCTAAAATGGTATGTGAAATGGTTTTTGATGCACCTATGGTAATGTCATCAAAAAAGTTTGATACATGACCTGAAACAGGAGTCCAGTTAATACGTGCTTCTCGTACGTTTCGTCGCGCTTGTCTACCATTAACTATAACCGTTCTCTCTACGGTAACATAGTAGATGTCACCACGTAAACCTTGGTAGTTGGTATCGGTATTTGAATCATATGTCCAGTGAGGTAGATAGTAGCCTTTTAACTCTCTGTCTCCATCCATAAAATCTTTTAGCTTTGATGGTGCCAACCATAAAGAGCCTAACCATTTTTTAAAATGTTTTTGTGCCTCTTTTTGAGAAAGTTGAAAAGGAAGAAGTGATTTTGGTGTTATCTCTTTTACAAACTCTGTTATGGCAGGAGTACCACAGTAGGGACAGTTTGAGCTTACAGAGTAGGGGGTCATGGTAAAAGTTGCTGCACATTTACTACATTTTACCTCTTTGTTTATCTCATGTTCATTATTGTATTCTAAATGCTGTAGTGCCTCTTGAAAGTTATACTCTTTTATCTCTTGGGTAGACTTTTTAATGGACTCTTGTGTGGAGCAGAATTCACACTCTAAAGTGTTGTGTGTAGGGCTAAATCTTAAAGGAGCCCCACAATTTTTACAGGTAAAGTTTATTGACTTAAATTTCACAGAGCGTTAGTCTTTTTTTGGTAAAGGTGGTGGTGTAACATTAAAGTATTTACCCAGTATAGTTTCTGCTTCTGCCCAGTCTTGTTGCCCCTCTGTCCAGATTAAGGTATTTGGTTTAATGGTGCCTTCTGCAATATATTTTTGAATGGTACGAATATCGTAAGGTCCCTCTTGTTTATCTTCCATGGCTACGTGATACATGGTAGAGTTTCTTGTAGGAAGAGGTGGTGCTATGTTTTTATCTACTTTCTCTTTAGAGAGTTTGTTTGCCATATCTTGCCCTAGAGCAATACCAGCTCCCATACCAACCATGTCACCCATGCTTCCACCACCATCTTTACCTAAAGCCTCACCAGTTTGGTACTGAATATGCTTGTCAAGGTCACCTGTAACCTCACGACTTGTACGTTTGTCAAGTGCTTTTTCAACATCTTCTGGAAGTGAGATATTTTCAACCAAAATTTTAGTCAGTTCTAATCCATACTCCTCAAAAGCAGGAGCAATTTTTTCAGAGATAAACGCTGAAAACTTCTCATAGTTAGAAGCCAAGTCTAAAACAGGAACTTTACTCTCACCTAAAACCGTAGTAAATTTTGTAATAATTAGGTTACTTAACTGGTTATCTATCTCATCTGTTGTAAAGTGATTGTCTGTACCTACAAT
>JALVXD010000025.1 GCA_027038295.1 Campylobacteraceae bacterium | reverse complement strand
TATAAAACAGTTTTTAGAAATAACCTAGAAATATGTCAAATTGTCATGTTATAAATAAAGCTATTATTTTAAGAAGAGTTGTTTGAGGCTTTAATCTTACTAAAACCCCTCAATATCTTCAACAGACAACAAGCGATATTCAACCTCATATCCATCATATTTTTTAAGTAAATTAACCGATTTTAAGACCAATGCATCATGGCTAAGTCGTTTAGCAGACAACTTTACTTCACAAAGTAGTATCTTTTTATCTATATCATCAACAGCTACAATGTCTATTTCATTTTTATTACCACGCTCCCAATAGTTTCCTATGCTGGTATATATTTGCTTCTCTTTCAAAAGTTCTATAAAAAGTTTCTCTAAAAATCGACCTTTAAATGTTGAAAAATCTCGTTCAATAATTCTCTTTAAACGCTCATAGCCTTCTGCTTCTACTATAGATTTATATTTATAGATAAAACGAAACCAAAAAGCTAAAAAGTTGTCTACTATCTCATACTTTTGTACTTTGGCATTCTCTTTTGCTCCCATGGGTTTGATGCTTTTTATAATGTTATAATCACTCTCCAAGCGACTCAAATGCCCCGATATATTCTTTTCTAAAATTGATTCTATCTCAGTTTTAGAGGTTTTTGAAGAGGCGATTAAACTCAAAATAGAAAAATAAGTACCATACTCTTTACCAAACTCCTCTATAAGTCTGTTTTTCCCCTCTTCCAAAAAAAGTGAATGAGGTGCAATGATTTCATCTATCATACTCTTTGCGTCAAAACTCTCATATAGGACAAAAAGTTCAATATATTTAGCAATGCCACCTGTTAAAACATAAAAATCTAATAAGTTTTTAGGGCTATAGTTACTATGGTCTTGCAATATCTCTTTTAGTACAGATACTTTCAGAGGTTTTAGGTCAATTTTAAAATCAATTCGTCCAAAGAGTGGCTCTTTTTTGTCTTCGTATATTTTTTTCATCAAAGAGTAGACCGAACCACAAGCAATAAAGTGAATTTTACTCTCATCTTTATGCAAGTCCCAAAGTTTCTGTATAGAAGAGTATACGGTGCTATTTACTCTATAAAACTCTTGAAACTCATCTATTACAAGGGTAAATGGTTCTTTTTTCCCTAACTCCAATAGATACTCAAAAAGCTGTTCAAACTTTCGTATCTCTCCAAAAAGCTTAACTCCAAGTTTTGACTCTATCTCTTCTGAAAACTCTTCACACAAAAGAGCTTCATTTTTTTTAGAGACAAAGAAATAGAGGGTTTTACTAGAAGAAAAGTCTTGCAATGCCAAAGTAGTTTTACCCACCCGTCTACGACCAATAATCATAGTCATGATGGCATGATTATTTTTTAGTTTGTCAGCTCGTTTTAAAATATTAAGTTCATCATCTCGATTGTAAAATTTCATATAATAACCTTTGTTATGATAACGTGGGTTATTATAACATAAATATTATTTTTTTAAGTTAAGGGTCAGTCGCCACCTTAGGATATCACTCTGCTACACGATTTAACAGTTACTGTCATGAGGTTAATCAAATATTTAAAAACGAATAATTGTTTCGCTCTTCTCCATTATAATTCACTTGTAAATAAAAATACAGGAGACAATAATGAGAACAGAAACAAAAATGACCTTAACAAGCAAAGTTTTGATTGGTATGGGTTTAGGTATCGTCATTGGATTAGCCATTAATCTACTTGGATTAAACAGTGAAGGCTCGTTTATTAATGAATATATAGTCAATGGGCTTTTTCTTATTGCAGGAAAAATGTTTGTAACAAGTTTGAAAATGCTTGTTGTTCCTTTGGTTTTTTTCTCCCTTATTACAGGGGTATTAGGAATCGGAGATATTAATTCTTTAGGAAAAGTTGGAGCAAAATCTTTTGTTTTATATCTGTTGACAACTGCCATTGCTATTGCTGTTGGGATAAGTCTTGCTATTTTGGCAGGAATTGGTGATGGTGTCAATATGACTTCCGTAGCAACCTTTACAGCAAAGGAAGCACCAGCACTAAGTTCGGTACTGATTGATATTATCCCTAGTAATATAATCTCTGCCATGGCAGAGGGTAAAATGCTACAGATTATATTTTTCTCTATTTTGGTAGGAATTTCAATTCTAATGGTTGGGAAAAAAGCAAAAGCCGTTGTTGAACTTATAGAGATAGGTAATGAAATCATGATGAAGATGGTTAACATTGTCATGGCTGTTGCACCATACGCCGTATTTGCACTCTTAGCAAAAGCCATAGCCAGTTTAGGTCTTGGACTTTTAGCAGACTTAGCAGGATATGTTGTGGTACTTATATTGGCACTGATGATACATCTTTTTGTGACCTTAATGGGTATCTTAAAAATATTTTCTGGAATGAGTCCTAAAATCTTTCTAAAAAAGATGAGAGAGACTCAAATCTTTGCTTTCTCTACATCAAGCTCAAATGCAACCATCCCTGTCACACTTAGAGCTGTCACCAAAAGACTTGGTGTCAATAACTCTGTAGCCTCGTTTACTGTTCCCTTTGGAGCCACCATCAATATGGATGGTACAGCAATCATGCAAGGTGTAGCCACAGTATTTATAGCCAATGCATATGGTGTAGAGCTTGGATTAACAGGGTATTTAACCGTTATTTTGATGTCTGTTTTAGCCTCTATTGGTACAGCTGGTGTTCCTGGTGTTGGACTTATTATGTTGTCCATGGTATTTACACAAGTTGGTCTTCCTGTTGAGGGTATTGGTCTCATTTTAGGTGTAGATAGATTGTTAGACATGGTTCGTACAGCAGTAAATGTTTCAGGCGATGCTACGGTTTCGGTTATCGTTGCAAACAGTGAAAATAAATTGGATAAAGAGATATACAACAATCCAAATGCAGGGGTATTGAACGATGACAGCTTGGATATTTCAGAAAAAGTTGAAAAAGAGTTAGCTGATATGGTTGATAAGACTTACCATTCAAAATAGAAAAAAACATTAAAAGGAAATAAAATGATGAAAAGAAAAATGATTACTAGCCTATTGGCTTTGACCTTAATGACAACATTAACCATAACAGCAGGTGGTTTTGGAAAAAATGAAAATAAAAAACCTCAACTTTTAAAAGGTTCTGATAATAAAGAGTATCAGTACGTTATCTGTACAGCACAAAAAGATGGTAGTTATTATGAAGCTGGAAAAAGACTTAAGTCACTTTTGGGGCAAGATTTTCAGAAAAACAGACCATTTGCTTCAGCAGAGACAACAGATGGTTCACGACAAAACTATGAGTTAATGAATAATAAAGTTTGTAACGTTATGTTTATTCAAGAGGACTATTTGGCTTTTTTAGAAGGTAAAGACAAAACTTTCTTTGATGACAAATCGGTCATCACCTTAGATAGAACAGAAAATGTACAGCTTATTATGAAAAAAGGTGCATCACAAGAAAAGTTAAAATCAAAAGATGCAAAAGTATTGGTTGGTCTTATCAATTCAGGTGGTGCTGCCTCTTGGGAACTTATTAGAAGATTAGAAAAAGGATACAGAGAAGCTAAGGTAATTAATGGAGATATAGATATATCTGCATTGACAGATTTAGACAGAGGAAAGATTGATGCAATCATTAGAACTTCTCATCTTAATCCAGAATATGATGCTTTAACCCAAAGTATAAACAGAATAAAAGGAATTGGATTTATAGATTTTTATGACAACAACCTAAACGATGAAGTTAATTTTGGAGATGGAGAAAAACCTATCTACAAATTTGTTGACAGTGTACTTTCTTCAGGATTAATTTATGATACTACCGTTAAAACATTAGAGACCCATGTAGTCATTGTAATAGACAGAGAGGAAATGAATAAAGAACAAAAAAATAAGATACTTAAAGTTATTACTCAAAATAGACTTTTTTAGGGGAGATTAAATGAAAAAAACAATCTATAAAATAGGTATGCTTTTAGGTACACTGGTCATACTTTATTTTCTCTATGCAATCATAAAAACATCAAGTGGAACATCATGGATTACGAGCTTAACAGCTCCCAGGGTTCCAAGTAAAACTTATCAACTAGAGACAGAAGGCTATAATATGAGACTCTATACATTTACTCATCCATCAGATGATAAAAAAGAGTGTATAGCAATTGCCTCCTCAGATGGTTCTGGGGTTACTTGTTGGTGATATAAATACCTCATTTATTTTCTTGGTAAAGAAGAAAATCCAATCAATAAAAATAAAAGACCCAAGCCAAGAGGATAGTAAAAAAGCTCCTCTCTATCATGAATGACCACTTCACCCTTATCTTTACTTTGGTGTTGGGACTTTATGGTGCTTACTAGCTCTTCTATGTCGCTTTCACCTGAGTTGGCTACTATGAATGCTCCATTGTTTTTGACGGCTATCTCTCCTAGTTCGTCGTTTCTTTGGCTTATGATTAACTTTCCATCTTTCATGATGGTTTTTCCAGTTTTTCTTAAAACAGGAGCCCCCTCTTTGGTTCCTACTAAGACTACATATAGAGCGATATTATTGGCTTGTGTTATCTTTTCAAATTTGGCTAATTGCTCTTTGTCTCCACCATCTGAAAAAACGACCAATATCTTTGGCTTTTTCTTCTCTAGTAACTCAACGGTAAACTCAGCCAAAGCTGTAAAGTCTGTGGAACCCATGTTTATGTATTGGTCATTTACACCGTTAACCAAGAGCTTTAAGGTCTCTTTATCGGAAGTAAAAGGAGCCAAGATAAAAGAG
>JALVXD010000024.1 GCA_027038295.1 Campylobacteraceae bacterium | reverse complement strand
AGTATTTTAATGAAAAGGTTCAAGGAATTAGCCTACTTGAACCCCAAAATTACCATTGAGTTTAAAGATGAGCGAGACGGAACAAAAGAGACTTTTCATTTTGAGGGAGGGATAAAACAGTTTGTTGAAGATATGAACACAAAAGCACCTCTTTCAAAAGCACAGTTTTTCCAAGGAAAAGCAGATGATATTGAGATTGACATTGCATTGATGTATTGTGATGCTGACTCTGAAAAATCTCTTTCATTTGTTAACAACATTAAAACAGCCGATGGAGGAACACATGAAGCTGGTTTTAGAGCTGGGCTTACCCGTTCTATGGCAAGTTATATCTCTAAAAATGCCAATGCAAAAGAGAAAGGCACAAAAATAACAGGTGATGATTGTAAAGAAGGTCTTATTGCCATTGTCTCTGTGCGTGTTCCTGAACCTCAATTTGAAGGGCAGACAAAAGGAAAACTTGGTTCTTCGTATGTTCGCCCTTTAGTACAAAAGTTTTTCTCTGAAAACTTTAACAAATACCTAGAAGAGAACCCTATAGAAGCCAAAGCCATCATGGCACAAATACTTCTTGCTGCACGTGGTCGTGATGCTGCTAAACGTGCCAAAGATTTAGTCAAACGTAAAGACAACATGAGCATTGGTACACTTCCAGGGAAATTGGCTGATTGTCAAAGTAAAGACCCTGAATTATCAGAGATTTATCTGGTGGAAGGGGATTCTGCTGGAGGTTCAGCAAAACAAGGTCGTGACAGAGTTTTCCAAGCGATTTTACCACTCAAAGGTAAGATTTTAAATGTTGAAAAAGCACGTTTAGAGAAAATTTTAAAATCTGACGAAATTAAAAACATGATTACAGCACTTGGTTGTGGAATTGGCGATGAGTTTAACGAAGATAAGTTGCGTTACCACAAAGTCATCATCATGACCGATGCCGATGTTGATGGTTCACACATTCAGACACTGCTTATGACGTTCTTCTTTAGATTTTTAAAACCTATTATTGAAAAAGGGTACCTCTACTTGGCTCAACCACCTCTTTACCGTTATAAAAAGGGTAAAAATGAGACCTATCTAAAAGATGATACAGCACTGAATGACTTCTTGATTGAAAATGGTATTGGTGTTTTAGAATCTGAAACCATGGGAAGACAAGACTTAACCGAACTCTTTAAACTTGTGGCATACTACAAAAGTTCATTGGCTGAGATAGAGAAACGTTTTGCACTTCCAGAAGTGGTTCGATACATGATAGAAAACCCCGATGTCATCTCTACAAACAACGAAACATTAGCAAAAAGTTTAGAGAGTTATATTGATACCCTTGGATATAATATTTTAAATAAAAGTATTTCTGAAGAGATGATACAACTATTTGTCCAAACAAATGATGGACTAGAAGAACTTATTGTAGACGATAATTTATTTACCTCTGCACATTATAATGAAGCCATTTATCTTAGTCAAAAAATCTCGGACAGAATTACAGACGAGTTTAAAGATAGAGACATTTTAGAGATGCTATCTATGGTTGAAGCAAGTGCTAAAAAAGGTGCTTATATTCAACGTTACAAAGGTCTAGGTGAAATGAACCCTGAACAGCTTTGGGAGACAACTATGAACCCTGAAGATAGACGTTTACTACAAGTAGTTATTGATGATGATGAAACTGCATCTGATACCTTTGTACTCTTCATGGGTGACGAAGTAGAACCAAGACGAGCTTACATAGAAACTCATGCAAAAGATGTTAAGCATTTGGATGTGTAAATGAAATACGGTGAAAAAGAGATAGCAGAATTTAATATTGATGTAGAAGAAAACTACTGGCCCAACGAACACAAAAAAGAGTACACTATCGACATCGAACTACCAGAGTTCATGTGTAAATGCCCAAGAAGTGGCTACCCAGACTTCGCAACCATCAAGCTAAGCTACTGCCCAGATGAAAAAGTCATAGAGCTAAAAGCTCTAAAACTCTACATAAACTCTTTCATGAACAGACACATCTCACATGAGAACTCTGCCAATGAAATTTTTGATGCTTTAAATAGAAACATGAAACCAAAGTGGATAAAAGTAGTAGCCGACTACAACCCAAGAGGAAATGTCCATACCGTTATTACGGTGGACAGTAGGGTGTAGACCCCGTCTACACCGTGTTATAACATTTAAAATTGATTAAAATATAGATTTGGTTTTGACGGTGTTTTCATGGGAAAACACCCTACGGTTTCATCCTATCATAAAACCAATTCGTAGCCTCAACAAATCCATCTACAGACCCACAATCAAAACGCTTACCTTTAAATTTAAAAGCAATCACTTTACCCTGCTTTGCCTGTTCAAGAAGTGCATCAGTAATCTGAATCTCACCCCCCTTACCTGCTTTGGTCTCGCGTAAAATATCAAAAATATCAGGAGTTAAAATATAACGACCAATAATTGCCAAATTAGATGGAGCATCTTTTGGGTCTGGTTTTTCTACCATATCTGTAATTCGGTAAGTATCGTCTGTACCATCTACCAGTTTACCAGCGATTACACCATATTTATTGGTTTGATCCATAGGAACTTCTTCTATCGCAACCACCGAACATTGATACTTTTCATAAACATCTATCATTTGTGATAAAACACCCTTATCATCATTATGGCAAAGGTCATCAGCCAATACAACTGCAAAAGGCTCATTTCCTATCAAGGTTTCACCTGTTAAGATGGCATGACCCAAACCTTTCATCTCTACCTGTCTTGTATAAGAAAATGTACATTTAGTAATTAAGGCTCTAATTTCATCTAAAAGAACCTCTTTACTTCCACCTTTTATCTGATGCTCAAGCTCATACGATATATCAAAATGGTCTTCGATGGCTCGTTTACCACGTCCTGAAACTACTGCTATGGTATTAATACCTGCTAATACAGCTTCTTCTACACCATATTGAATTAATGGCTTTGTTAAAATAGGAAGCATCTCTTTAGGCGTTGCCTTAGTTGCTGGAAGAAAACGTGTACCGTAACCTGCTGCTGGAAATAGACATTTTTTTATCATTTTTTTACCTTTATTATTTATTTAAACTATTTTTTTTCAATTTGTTTTTTAAAATAATCTTACCCGACTCAACACCTGGCTGATTATACGTATTTACATTAATAAGTTGACCAACAAGAGAAGTTAACAACTCATAATAGTAAATTAGCTGTCCAATACACTCTTCACTCACCCGTTCAATAATAATTTCATCTAAGGGGATATCGCCTTGTAACTGTAGTGCCTCTATCACAGAATCACTTTGCATGGTAATTAAATCATGAAAGGTTATGCCATTGAGTATATCCAATGATTCCAAATGGGGCAATTTAATATCAGGGACGGTAAGCTCATTTTGAAAATCTTCTATCTTAATAAAAGTAACCGATTTATCACGTGTACCCTCTACAATTAACTGTAAAAAGGAGTGTTGGTCTTTAGGTCCAATAAGCCCTATGGGTGTCACACCCACGTGAAATGCAGAGTTACACTGTTTTTTACCCAAACTCTCACCCCATAACTGAACATACCATTCTGAAAAATAACGTAAGGTTTCAGAGTAAGCAAAGAGACAATTTATATTATAAGTTGTATGGTATTTTGCATAAAAAATTGCTTTATTTAAAAGAGACTCTTTTAGATATCCATCATTAAAAAAACTCTCTTTTACTTTATCTGCTCCAGACAAAAGCTCCTTAACATCAACTCCACAAAGAGCTAAAGGCAATAACCCAACAACAGAAAGAACCGAGAAACGACCTCCTACATTGGCAGGTAAATAAAAAGTTTTTGAACCTATCTCTTGTGCAAATTTATCTAAAGGAGAAGCTTCATCCGTTATAAAGGTATAGTTTGAAGCAGAATTTTGTATGTTATAAAGATATTTAAAAATAGAGATGGTCTCAACTGTTGTTCCCGACTTAGAGATAATTAAAAAATGAGATTTTTCTAAATCTATTTGTGAAAGTATCTCCATAATATTTAGAGGGTCTGTACTTTCAAAAAAGTAGAGTTTTCTTTTTGGAGTTTTTACAGGTTTTAAAAACTCATAAATAGCTTTTGAGCCTAGTGAACTTCCCCCTATTCCAAGAACTACTATGTTCTCTGTTTCTTCATTAAAATGTGCTGTATACTCTAAGATATTATCAACATTTTGCTCAGGTAAATTATAATACCCTATATGCAACCTCTCCTCTTCTATAAGAGAGAGAAGTCGTGCTTTCTCTGCTTCTTCCCGTTCACAAATATTAAAATGAATTTTATTTTTCATAAATCGTTACTCAACCAATGATTTAGCATTTTCAATAAGCATATTTACCTTATCTTTATAAAGCTTTGCCATAGATTCTTCAGTAGATTCAAAACGGGTAACTAGAACAGGTGTTGTATTACTTGCACGAACTAACCCCCAACCCTTTTCAAAGTTTATTCTGACCCCATCTACATCTATAATATCAACAATTTTTGGAAACTCTTCAGGAGGATTTTTAAGTAGCTCTTTTACTTTATCTATAATCAAAAACTTCTGCTCTTCACTTGTCTCTACCTTAATCTCTTCTGTAGAAAACACTTGTGGTAAAGCATCTAGCTGGGCATCCAAATCAATACCATCTTGAAGCAGTTCTAACATACGTAAAGTTGCATAAATAGCATCATCATAACCAAAGTAACGGTGTTTAAAGAAGATATGCCCACTCACTTCACATGCCAAGTCTGCATTGGTCTCTCTCATTTTTACTTTTAAGTTTGAGTGACCTGTTTTATACATAATGGCTTTTGCTCCACGACGTTCCAACTCATCATACATCACTTGTGAACACTTCACTTCACCAATAACGGTTGGATTCTCCATCTTCATACTATACAAAAGTGCCATTTGGTCACCCTTTATATTGTATTTATGTGTTAAAACAGCAATTCTATCTGCATCTCCATCATAAGCAAAGGCAATATCTCCATCTTTTTCTAAAAGAGCTTTTATATCTACCAAATTCTCTTCTACCGATGGGTCTGGGTGATGGTTAGGAAAGGTTCCATCTGGCTCCATATAAATAGCTTCATAGTTTAGTTCTAAAGTATCAAATATATCAGTTATAACGGTATCAGCAACACCATTACCCCCATCTATTACTATCTTTTTGTCAAAGCCCTTAAGATGAGAAAAATTCTCTACCATATAGTCAATATACTGTTTTTTAGACGCTATCTCTATACGCTCTGTGTTATCAGGAATCTCCATCTCTGCATTAGTAATTATCTCATCACCCAAGGCATAGATATCCTCTCCAAAAAATGGAGCTTTATCTAAGGTCATTTTAAATCCATTATATTCACTTGGATTATGAGAACCTGTAATCATCACCGAAGCTACTACTTGTTCTTCAACATTTTCAGGTTGTACATAGTTTGAAAAATAATTTACAGGAGTTGCTACCATTCCCATGTCTAACACTTTACACCCTGCAAAATTAAGACCTGAAGCCAAATAGTCTCGTAAAATAGGTGAATGCGTTCGAGCATCATAACCAATAGAAACCACACCACCTAAAGCTTTGATTTTTTTACCCAAAAAATAACCAATGAGTTTTACACTCTGCTCATTTAGCTCTTTTTCAAAAATTCCTCTTATATCATATTCTCTAAAAATTGTTTTTGTCATTTACTATTACCTTATTATTATTTTTTTCTCTCGTTCCCAAGTTCCAGCTTGGGAATGCCTATGGGAGTAACAACTCTTTTATAAAGTTCATGCTCCAATATTAGATTACGAAGCTGGAGCTTCGTAACCAGTATAAAAATGGTGTAGTCGGGGACTACACCCTACGCGTTTGTAAACTCTATGGCTTTCTCAACTCTTTTTATGGTCTCATCTACACCTAAAATAGCCATAATTTCATCAAGCCCTGAACCTGTCATAGAACCTAAAAGACTTACACGTAAAGGCATACCTATTTTTCCAAAACCTATCTCTTTTTGTTCAACCACAGCTTCCATAACTTTATGATAATCTGCCACCTCATTAAGCTCTGCCTCTTTTAAAAGATTCATAAAAGTATTTAAAATTTCAGGGGTATCCTCTTTAAATGCTTTTTTGAAATTTTTTGCATTATACTCAGTGGGAGCATTTAAAATCAGATTAATCTGATCAGCCAACTCAACCATGGTCTTTCCACGCTCTTTCGTGGCAGATAAAATCAAATCTTTTTTCTCATGATTACGAATATCTACACCATACTCAACCAACAGTTCAGCCAACTTATCATGTTCCATATTTTTAATATAGTGAGCATTTAGCCATAACAATTTATCTAAATTATAATTGGAAGAACTCTTATTAATATCTTTAGGGTCAAAGAGTTCTATCATCTCTTCAACAGAAAATATCTCTTGGTCTCCATGACTCCAACCCAAACGTACCAAAAAGTTCAAAAGTGCTTCAGGCAGATACCCTAAAGTTTTATACTCCATTACATCGGTTGCACCATCACGCTTAGAGAGTTTTTTCCCTTGTTCATTGTTTATCATCGCTACATGGTAAAAGTTTGGCACTTTAAAACCTAACGCTTCATAAACCACCAACTGTTTTGGTGTATTATACAAGTGGTCATCTCCACGAATAACATCGGTCAGTCCCATCTGGGCATCGTCAATCGCCACTACAAAGTTGTAAGTAGGCACCCCACCTGCACGAGCAATAACAAAATCATCTACTTCAGTTGCTGCAATATTGATTTCCCCCTTAACCCCATCGTTAAAGCTTATCATCCCCTCTTGTGGAGCTTTTATTCGTATAACAGGCTCCACTCCTTCAGGGGGAGTTCCAGTAAAGTCACGATAACGACCATCGTAACGTGTACGTTCACCCTTAGCCATCTGCTCTTCACGTAGTGCTGTTAGCTCATCTTTAGTCATGTAACACTTGTACGCCTTACCTTCTTGGAGTAACTGCTCTATATACTTAGCATAAACATCAAAACGCTTAGACTGAAAAAGTGCCTCACCATCATAAGACATCCCTACCCAATCAAATGCTTTTAAAATGGCTGCAACAGCCTCTTCTGAATTTCGTGCTAAGTCTGTGTCTTCAATTCTCAATAAAAATTGCCCCTCATTCTTTCTAGCCCAAAGCCATGAAAAGAGAGAGGTTCTAAGCCCTCCAATGTGTAAATAACCAGTTGGTGATGGTGCAAAACGTGTTGTTATCATAATAAATTAACCTTCTAAAAAAATAATAAAAGATTATAGCAAAGTAACAAATTTGAATGGCTTATTTATTAAAAAAATATATATAAACAATTAATTATTTATTAAATTAAAAAATCATTGATTTTGTTTCATAGAGTAACATTATTTTCTCTTGAGATTATCTCATTAACGATGATTTAAAAACATATAGTGTAAACTATTAATATTATTTTAACTTTATGTTAGGAGTTCATCAAGTTATATTAAAGGAATAAAAAGGAGTTAAATTTGATTGTTTTGGGTGATAAATACAGTTTTAGTACAATTGAGTACAATAGAATAAAAAGAAACTTCCCTAGTTTAATACATATAAGTTACAAAAAAAGATCCATCAAAAAAAGTATAGATAAAATAGAAAAAGCACTAAATTCAAATAGAAAAAAATTAATAGTTTTAAATACTCAAACCATTCTCTCGCCAAAGCTTATAACCTACTTAACTAAATTAGAGATTCAAGGTATTAAATATATTACTATTGAGCATTTTTTAGAGATCTATTTACAAAAATGCTTTATTAGTGAAGAACTATCAGCCAACTCTTCTTTTCTTGAAGATATACACCCTTATACGTTCTTACAGTATCTACAAAAAAGAGTCATAGACTATAGTATAATTAGTATTCTTCTAATCCCTACGCTTATTGCTATGATATATACAAAATTTAAAATTGGAAAAGAGTCACCTGGACCTCTATTTTTTCAACAGGCACGAATTGGATTAAGAGAAAAAGAGTTTTCCTGTATTAAGCTTCGTTCTATGCATCAAGATGCTGAAAAAAATGGTGCTAGATTTGCTAGTGATGATGACCCAAGAACATTTCCATGGGGAAAAACCATACGATATAGAAAAATAGATGAGCTTATACAACTGTGGAATGTCTTTAAAGGAGAGATGCACTTTGTCGGTCCACGACCAGAACGACAAATATGGACAAATAAATTTGAAAAATCAATTCCTTATTATGGACAACGACACCTAGTTGCACCAGGAATTACTGGGTTAGCTCAAATAAAATATCAATATGGTTCAGGTAAACTTGATGCTAAAGAGAAACTTATGTATGACCTCTACTATATTAAAAACTGGAGTTTTAGTTTAGAGTTGTCAATTATATGGAAAACCATTCTTTTTGTACTTACAAAAAAGAGAGAAGATTTATCAAATTTTTAATTTAAATGGTTTTAATATTGCTCTAATAGTTTTTCTAGTACGTGGTAAAAAATACCCTTTTAAATTGACTTTATATCTATAGAATCTATTATTAAAATAGCGTTCTTGCTCCTCTTTTAACTCCTCTAATGTCTGCTCTACTTCACAAAATTTTTCGGTTTTTGGAGAAATGTATCGAGGAAACAAAATGAGTGTTGAAGCAACCAACTCATCTAAAGATAATCTTCGGGTTCGTCTTTCACACTTTCTATAGTCGGTAGTCAATCCCCAACCTGCATAGAAAGGCATACCATAAGTAAAAACAGCTTTTCCACGCAATAGAGCATCAAACCCTGCCCCAGAAGTTAAAGTATGAATTTCATCAGATACAGCAATGCATGAGTCTATACTAATATCTGTTTGAATTTCATTGGCACATACATCTGTTATCTCTTTTGATATATGCCCCAATCTATTTCCTGAAAGCACATCAGGGTGTGGCTTATAGATTATATAGGCATCAGGATTTTTCTCTTTTACCATCTCTAGTAAATCACTATTATTCAGACCAAATGCTCCAAACTTTATAGACATATCATCTTCAACTTGCCCTGTGACCAAGATGACTTTATCGTACTTATCTTTATCAATTTGTATCTCTTGATGTGTCAAATGGTTGTACTTAGAAAACTTTGATGCAACAACAGCTTCTCGAACTTTTTTTGCTCTCTCTCTTAGTTCATCTGAGAACTCATGCTTCTCTAAAAGATACTCTAAATCAGATGGTGTACGAGGGTCAAAATAGATACCACGAGAGTCAATACTCAAAGAGTATGGCTTTGCAAAACCTGAACCCAAAGCAATAGAACGAATAAAAGCATCTTCTATTCGATAGATGGTCATATTGTTCTCTTTGGCGTATTGCTCTACCTTGGGGAACGCTATGATACCATAAATAAAGATATTTGATTTAGTATCTAAACCTTTTTCTTGTGCCTCTTCTAGCGTTTTACAAATAATTTTTTGATTATTAGGAGCATAGAAAAATGGCTCTATCTGCATCATTCTCCATGGGGAGAAGTTGAAGAAGTAGAGGTTTCCTTGGTTTGAGGGGTAAGTTATTTTATTCATTGTTATTCTTTCTATATTTTATAATATACTCAATTACATCTAATATATCTGATTCTTCATTTAAATAAGGATTATAATAATTTGAATATAAAATGTATGCCCCTGCAAAAATCTCATCAATCGTTAACTTTCGCTCTCTTCTACTACACTCTAACTTATCATCTGTAACACACCACCCTGCATAAAAAGGTATACCGTAACAATGAACCTCTTTATCTAAAAGTAATGCTTCAAATCCCATTCCTGAGGTCTTAGTATAGACTTTATCAAAATAGCTCATCAACTCAATTGGATTGGCATTGTCTGTAAGTATATGACAAGACGGGGGTATATCTTTTGCATTAATATCTGAATCTTTTTTACCCAAAAGTACATCTGGGTGTATCTTAATATAAACCTCTGTATTGGAGTTCTCTTTTATTGCATCATCTATCATCTCTTTAGTAGAAAAAGAGTTCCCAAGTCCATACTCCAAAGAGCTGTCTCCATAAGTTTGAGCAACAATAAGAACTTTCTCTTTTCCATTATCAAGATAACTTAAATCTACTTCTTTAAAATTATTATATTTTGAAATTTTATACTCTATAATTTTAAACCTTGCCTTTTTGGCTATACACATCAATTCACTATCTGACTCAAAGTCATAACTATTTAGTATATGTTCTAATTTAGACGATACTGTAGCATCATAATATATCCCAATATCATCCTTTACTATAGAAAAGCTAGGACTACCCTCCACACCTAGTCCAAAAGAGCGTATAAAGCCATCTTCAAGAAGCAAAAACTCTCCTTTTGTTAGCTTTGCCATTTTTCTAGCCCAAAGACCTGATTTTTTGCGTCCCCAACCTACAAAGGTTACTTTAGAGAAAATATATTTTAAGCTTTCTAGCAAAGTGATTTTTTTTATGGTTAAAAAATTTTGACTATTTTCTATCAGTGATTTAGAAATACTAACAAAATTATCCATTTTTTCGTACCAATTCTATTTCCTGATAAATATTTTCTGAAAAATTATGATTTAGATCATGTTTATGTAATATCTCTGTTGCATACTCATATTGAATAGTGGTATCTATCAAATTTTCTTTTTGTATCTCTTCAATTAAGCACTCTATAGAATCTACAAAAGAAGTTGGAAAAATAATATTAAAGTCATATACAAAACCTCTCTCTTCTTCCAAATAATATTTATAATCTTTTGCAAAACCAATAATTGGTCTCTCTAGCAGAAGATAATCAATCCAAATACTTGTAAAGTCTACAACAAGTATATCACTATGCTTTAATACAATATTTGCTTCACTAAACTCAGAACTTTCAAATAGAGCAAACTCTTCACTGCTACTAATAAAATTAGGTAAGTGTTTAATATCATAAGGATGTGGTCGAATACCAAAAAGTAAATTACTCTCTTTTAAAAAGAGTTGTAACTTCTTCCATTCATCACTACTTATCTGCTCAATAGCTGAAATATTTGATTCTCTAAAAGTAGGAGCAAATAAAATAAGTTTACGCCCTGCTTTTATAGCTTCTATATTTTGTGACTCTTTTTCCAAAAGTTTACCAAGTTGATAATCATTTTTTAAAATTTCATAACGGGGTAACCCTGTTATCTTAACTTTACTCTCATCGACTCCAAATGCTTTGGTATTGGTCTTCTTATCTTCTTCGCTACTTGCTATGAGCATATCATAAAGTTTTGCATTATTATTAAGTTGCTTCTGTTTTTGAGTAGGAATATCAAGCATAAGGTTTTCTATCCGTTTAATGGCAACTCCATGCCAAAGATTAATAATTTTTCTGCGTTTAAACTTTTTACTAATGTGTGCATCTCTTGGATTATGAGATAAAATCAATACCCCTGAAGTTAAAATATGAAAAGCAGATAAAAGAGAAAACCCATCTAAGACTATAACTCCTAAACTCTCTAATTCTTCTTTTATCTCTTTTTGACATTGACCATCTTTATAGACATAAAGAGTATCATCTTTCTCTTTTAAATATTCTTCACAAACAACACGAAGGCTTCCAGAAAAATAAGTCCTATCTTTAACAACAAATAAAATTTTATTAGAATTTTTTATGAACAAAGGGTCTAAAACCCCCAATACTAATGCTTTTAGTTTACGAGAACGTATTATTCTTTGTAGCATGTTTTATTCAAAATCTTTTTTAAGTGCTTCTATAATTTCAAAAGCATTAATAATATCTTCTTTAGGAATAGACATAAAGTTGGTCAACGATTTTTTAAGTTTTGTAGTAGAGATATCTTTTGTTCTCTCCAAATAAACTACTTCACAATACTCTTTCAAAAAGTCAAACTCCCCTTTCCAATCATCACCAATAGCAAAAATATTAATGTCATACTTCTTTACATCAATTACTTTCTGCTCCCAACTCTCTTCAGGAATAACCTTATCGACACATTTTATATTTGCAACTATCTCTGCTCTTTGCTCATAAGGAATCATCACTTTTTTCCCCTTACCACGATTGAACTCATCTGTTGAAATAGCAACTATGAGTTCATCTGCCATATCTTTTAAGCGTTGTAGTAATCTTAAATGTCCTATGTGGAACATGTCGAATGTTCCGTAGGTTATTATTGTTTTTTTAGTTTTCATACAATACCTTTATCTTTACAAGATTTATAAAAATTCTGAAGAATAGGATAGATATCTAAAGATTTTTCAATATTCCTTAAACATTTTTCTTTTTCATCCTTATTTATACTTAATATATATACAAGGATAGAAGCAAAAGGTAACCCTCGATTCATAGCATCATAAAAAGACGGAATAAACTCTGATAAATTTAACTTACCTGTTGTTTTTGCTACTAATACTTCTTCCATATGGGTTCTACCAAAAGTACTATCTAAAGACAAAGTATAAAGTGATTCAATAGTCTTTTCAGCTTTTTTATCTAGTTTTTCTTTATATTGTAATGAAGCAAGAACTAAAGGATAAAGTTCATTTTGAGGATCATATTCATAAGCTTTTGTTAGAAAAAAGTCTATATCTTGCATTTTTTTATGTTTACGACCATAAAAGTAAGCATACCAATAAGCAAATGATGTTTGTAATTTTGGATAAGCATCTCCATGTACTGTTAAATCATCTTTAATAATTATCGTCTGTTCATCAGCACTAAAAAAATTAACTGGTAGCTTAACATCTTGACCTGATATCCATGAAGCTAATTTTGCAAATCCACTACTTCCAGCAACTATTTGTTTAGCTTTTGACATTAAGACTATTTCAAACATTGCTTTTTGTGTCTCATCAAAAGTCTTATAAACCTCAAAATCATCAACAGTAATAATATTATACGTATTTTTTAAATATTTTAAAATTTCTAAATCTTGTCCAAATACAATAACCTTTGTTCCTTCTTTTAAATGTTTGGCTATAATTGCTTTTGCTAGAGGTAAAACAATTCCTTTGTATGTGTAGTGTAAAAACTTTCGATATTCGCCATAAAAAACATCTCCACTTCTTAAATGTATTGCAATATAATCATCTTGAATAATAGTTTTTGCAAAATTAATACTCCTAGAAAGAGGTTCATTAAACTTAATAAAATTAAAAGCATCTCCATATGAAAATGTAGAATTAATTAACAATTCATCATGAAAATGTTCTTTTAATTCTAATCTCGGTGACCTAAAGCCTGTTAACTTATGCTTTTCTATCAATTCATGCAATGAAACATAAGTCTGTTTTCCAGTTATATCTTTGATGTTCTTGGTATACACTTTATCACAAGAATACCTCTCTATAAAAGAAGTATCAAAAAAATCGTTTTCAGCTACAATAGCATGACCAACTAAGTTTTTTTTACCTTCAGCATCTTTTTGAAAATGATTAGCATGTACTTCATCTTTCCAAATATAACCAAATTTATAGCCAAAGGTTTTTGCAATAATAATTGCATTTAACATTGCATTCAAACGCTCACCTAAACCATCTGCCCTACTTGCAATAATCGATATATCAAACGGTAACTTCTTTACACTTATAATATCCATATTCTTTATACATTTATTTCTATACTTTAATAAATATTGTTTATCTAAATGCCAAAAGTCTGGTTTTCCTGAACCTAATAATACATTTAACTTTTTTAATGCTTGAGGATATTTTTTTTCACTATATTCTTTCAAAAAAATTGCATATATATATCTATATTGCAAGTTACTATCTTTAGGATATTTTTGCATAGCTCCTATAATTAAACTTTCATACTTTTCAAATCGCTCTATCATCTCATAGCACTTTGCTAACCGATGATAATTATGTACATCTAATCCCATATGCAAATCATAAACAATTTTTTCAAATATTTCTATAGCTTTATTCCAGTCATGCACATGCATATAAGAGATAGCCAATTCGATTAAAAGTATATTATTATTTTGAAATAAAGAATTTGTACTTTCTGCATATTCTAACGCTAATGTTTTGTTTTTTAATTCATTACGTATCTCTAATATTCTTTCTTTTATATTTTGAACCACTGCATTTTCAAATTTCATATCAGTTAAACTGATATTTACTGGTAAATTTTTCTCTAAGAAAGAATTTTCATATAACATACAGTATGCTTTTGAATAACGCTTATAGTTTAAATCTGAAAACTTAGGAAACTGACTTTTAGCTCTTTCCCATAGTTTTATAGCCTCTTCCCAATTTTCTCTAACATTTTCTAAAGCAGCATGTTCTATCAATAAACTTATATGCTCGGGAAACTCTTCTAAGCCTTTTTTTAAAGTTTCTTCCGAACCATTATAATCTTTTACAAACCTTTGTGCTATAGCTAACTTTGCATATAATTCTACAGGTATTTCTTTATATTTATTTTTTAAAATATACTGATAGGTACTTATGGTTTTTTGCCAGTTTTTAGCTTTATAATACCCATCCCCTTCTTGCTTCAATTCGTTTAAACTTGGTTTAGTTATAGCAGATTTTAATTTATGAAGATACTTCATCGAGTTCTCCTTGACATACTTTGGTATAAAACATCCCTAACGCATTCTGATTATATGCTTCATAATCAAAAGTTTTACTCTCAATATATCGACCTTCCAAAAAGTCAAGCATACCATTAACTAAACCCTCTTCACTATTTTCAACTAATAATCCAGGTCGTCCTTCTAAAACACTTCTGTTACCTACAATATCTGTAGCAATAATTGGTTTTTTTAAAATCATCGCTTCAAAAAGTGTCATAGGTTGTCCTTCATGATTGGAAGAGAGAACAAAACAATCAGATTTTTGAAGGTAAGGGTAAGGATTAAACTTTTGTCCTAGAAAAAACACTTTACTCTCTAAGTTTAACTCTTTAATAATATTATTTAAATGCTCTTCAAGAGCACCACTTCCTAGGTTAACTAATCTTGCTTCAGGATGAGAAAGAGAAACTTTTTGAAATGCTCTAATAAGTTTTTCTTGGTCTTTTTCTGGTGATAATCTTGCAATATTTATAAATACTTTCGTATCTATAAATATCTTTTCATCTTCTATATTTTCAATAAGTTCAATTGCTCTACCAAGAGAATATTCAGGGTTTTGAACATTATCACAATAAACAAATTTATCTTCTTTTATATTAAAAATATTTGATAGGTTTTGACGATTTAAATTCATTGTTTGTTCAGAGACAGATATAAGTTTTTTATAGAAACTATATAATTTAAAGTTTTTTTCTAAATAAGGGAATCTTAACTTCCACTCCCCAAGCATATCATTGTGTAAATAAATTATATTATTCTTTCGTATTGAAAAAAGAGCTGTCCAAAATGAATTATAACCTTCAAAATTAATAATATTATCAAATAAAGTACCTCCTAATATTCTATTTAGTTCTCTACTATGCGATTGATTATATAAAGTCCACATTTCATTGCTAGTTAATCCTTTGTTAGAAGAGAATTTATCAACAATCCATTTCTCTTCTAGTGTTGTATTTGATTTTCCAACTCTCCCTAAAATATTAATGTTTGTATCTATTTTAGAAACTTGAGTAAGCTTTTCTGGAAATTTATCCATTAACTCTGGTTCAACTATAATGGTTACTATAAATTTATCATAATCTATATGATTTAATAAATTTATAAATGATGTAGTTATACCATTTGGTATAAATGGTCCACCATAGAATAAAATTGATCTTTTCTGTACTTTTTCTATAAGTTGACATTTATCTTTTTTATTAAAAAAGATTAAATCAATAACACGCATTGTAGCTTGACCATCATCATAAAGACAGAATTTTTTTTGTGCTTCTTGTTGTTTTTTATCTATATTGGTGGTTTGAACTATATTTTCAAGAGAAGATATCAGTTCCTTATTGGTACTGCAAATTTGACCCCCCAACTCTTCTAATGGGAAATAAAATCCTCTCTCTTTTTCATACTCCTCTCTATCATAAGCATAATAGAGAATTGGTCGACTCAATGCCATATAATCAAATGCTATACTTGAGTAGTCTGTAATTAAAATATCAACAATAGACAAAAGTGTATTGCTATCTATATCTGAAGGAACAACCGTTCCTCCAATATCTAAACTAGACAATAAGCCCTCAATCATGTGATGCCCTCTAAATAATAGATGGACATTTGAAATATTTGATATGTTTTTAATATCTTCTTCTAGTTGCTTTGTATCAAAAACAGCTTCGCCATGAGCACCTCTCCATGTTGGTGCATACAAAACAACTTGTTTCTTTTTAGGAATTTTTAATCTATTTTTCAATAAATCTTTATCATTAGAAGAAATATTTAACATTAAATCTTGTCGAGGATAACCTGTCTCTGCAACAATACCAGAAAAAATCTCTGCAACATCATATCTATCTAATAATATATTAGTAGTATAAGGATTTGGACTAATCAGATGAGATGATTGTAAGAAATTTCGTGTCACATTTTTATGTGCCATAAATTCATCTTTTATATCTTTTCCTAGACTTTTTATAGGTGTTCCATGCCATGTATTAAGATATATTTGATTTTCTTTTCGTATAAAGTATTCAGGAAAAGTAACATTATTTATAAGATACTTAGCTATAGTTAAGTACCTCATATATATGTCTGAGTCTCTTTCTATAAAAATAATATTGATATTGTTTTTTAAATCTTTTGGGATTTTACTCTTATTATTCATGACCCAAATATGTTTATAGTTGTAAAATCTTTCATCACTAAGTAATGACTTAAAAATAGCATAAGGATTACACGAGATCGACCTACCATGATAACTCTCATATAAAATAGTTTTATCTTCAACCTCATGACGTTCATAATATTCTGTATAATTTACAATCTTTTTTAATCCATTATTCTTATTGTATCTTGCTTCTGTTATACCATGAGCATCTTGTAAAATACGTTGTTCTTTAAATGCCTTAGTTGATTCTTTATACTTTCCTTGCTTCTCTAAAACATAGCCTAAACGATAATACCATGATGGGTAAAAATTTTCTTGTCGTTCAAGAGCAAAACGATAAGCCTCTTCTGCTTCTTTCCATTTCTCTTGTCTCTCTCGTACAAAACCTAAACGATAAAACCAATGAGCATCTGTTGTATCTAAAGTAAGAGCTTTAACAAAAGAGACTTCTGCATTTTCCCAATCATAACATCTATCATAAGAGAGTCCTAACTTATAATAAATCAATGCATTTTCAGGCTGTTTTTCTACCTCTTTTGTATAGGCTTCTAGTGCTTCTATCCAACGACCTTTTTTCTCATAAAAAATACCAATACCTAACTCTTTACTATTTTTATCTGTATCAAGCTCTATAGCTTTAGAAAAAGCTATTTGAGCTTGTTTTTTTTTAGATGCTTTTTCGAGTAAGTATCCATAAGTAAAATACCAGTCAGAATCAAGTTTGTTATCTTGTGCAAACTTTTCCAAAACGAAGGATGCTTCTTCAAAACGATTCATTTTTTCTAATGCCTCGGCATATGCTAAATGCCATTTTATATCTGCTGATGGATTCATTTCAATAGCTTTACTTATACTATCAACAATCTGCCACCATTGATTTTTACGCTTAAGAATCACTCCTAATTGATAATGATAAATAGCTTTTGCCTTTAATCCTATAGCTCTTTTTAATGACTTCTCTGCCAAATGAAAAAACTTACCCTTATTTAACACTAAAAACAGACCATAATAGTATGAGTGAAATGGTATATTAATATCAATAACTTTTTCTACATAGATTTTTAATTTTCTTTTTGCTTCTTTGTTTTTTTTCATATAATCTTTTAAAAATATATGTGGTTTTGTTACTAACTTATAAATGCCTTTTTTTGTCATGAACTGCCTTTTTATTAACTCTTTTAAACTACATAGATTTCAGACACTATATTCTAAAAAACCATCCCTAACTCTACCAAAATCATCATTCAAAAAAAGAATAATCATTATAACAAGCATAATAATTATGTAATTTTGATACATAGATAGAATAATTAGAGGAGAGAAAAAATATTTTTGCATAGAAGATAACAAGAAAATAGTGAGAGTTTATGTAACATATCAAATGGTAAAAGTAAAGAGTATTAATTTTAAATACTCTTAAAATGCTCTCAAAACTACAGCAGCTCCAACAGCCATCTGATAAATAATTTGAGTTATGCTTGAAGTAATCAATATGTTTTTACTGTCTACTTTACCTAAGACTAAAATAGAATCACCTGCTTCAACACTTGGAGAACTCTTACCAAACATGGCACTTGAGTCATATTGTTGAACTTCACCATTTGCTTTTATGAGTAATACCTTTTCTAAATCGGCTCTGTTTCCATAACCACCACAGGTTTTTACATAATCATTTATAGTATAGTTTTCTCTATAGGCTAATGCATTTGGAATATTTACCTCACCATGTACCACCACAATATTTGAACGCTTTGGAATAACTATCTTGTCATCATTTTCAAGGTATATACTATCTAAATTCTCATCCCTTTTTAGCACCACCTGACCTAAAGGCTCAACTGCTCTAGCACGAGCAATAAATTGTGTTACCATTTTAGCCTCTTGGGTACGAATATTTGCCTCTTCAAGCGTTGCAGAATCAGAAGTAAATGCTCTAGCTTCTAAATCTTTTAACATTGTCTCTAAAAGTTGTTTTTGTATATTTGCCACAGATTTACGATAAATCTTCACATTTTTTATCTCTGAGAGGGGGGTGAACTTTACTTGACTCATTACATCATAAAGTGTTGTTCCTTTTTTAACAGAGATATTCTTTGCTCCCATATGCTCACCCTCTATATGTATTTCAATAGAATTTACATAATAATCACTATAAAACTTTAACTTAGCACCATTCTTTAACTGAACACTACTCGCTTCTTTTAAAGAGTATTGCTTACTTATTTCTTGTTTTCCTTCCCACAATGTCAACATAAAACTGTTAGTAGTAGGTTTAGGTAAAATAAATTTCATTACATCTTGAA
>JALVXD010000023.1 GCA_027038295.1 Campylobacteraceae bacterium | reverse complement strand
TAAGAAATTGACTCTTCTCTTTAGAGATAGAGTCCAAGATTCTTAAAAGCTTAGAAAAACCATCATTAGAATTATCAACTCTAAATGGTTTAGAGATAACTTTAACTTCATTCTCATCTATAGCAGAAACAACATGAAAGCTCTTTGCCACATCAATACCTATATAATACATCTTTCGTCCTTGTTGTGTAATCTTTAGTTGTCTAACCCAAAGGTTAGATTTCATAGCCTCGTTAATCTATATATAGTGAGTGCTATACAGCTACCCCTACAGCTTTTAATATGTGATTAACAACTAAAGATATCAACTGGCTTTTTTATGTAGTCATATAGGTTTAAAGTGTTGAACTTTCCACCTTATGCTATAAGGAAAGGAATGTTGTTTTATCTCTAGTCATAGACTGTGATTGTTACAAGATTTGAAGTTAGTACTTCAATCTTAGAAGAATAAGATTTTTTTATTAAAAACTTTAATAAATAAGATTTTATTCTTGAAATTAATTATACGAGGAATAATAATGTTTAAATATAAATCTTTTATAAATCATAAAAAAATTAACTTCCCTCTATTTTTTAAGGTGGGAAGATGAGTATAGAAGAATATTTTGATAAAAATTGGCAAGATGTAAAATTATCAGAAGAGAAAAAAGAGCAAATATATACTATAATATTTTTTATAAAAAAATATTTACTTCAAAAAAACTTGAATTATTTTGAATTTGGATGTGGAAATTGTTATATTACAAATTTTTTATATACTAATATCAAAGATAATTATGAAAATATTAATTTCCATGTAAGTGATATATCTAAAGTTGGACTCTCTTATTGTGATGATAAGTTTACTAAAACAGTTGTGATACAAGAGAAAATGAGTTTTGAAAAAATATATGACTCAATGGATATTGTGAGCAGTTTTGAAGTTTTTGAGCATCTTAATGATGAGTTAGAACACTTTTATTTACAAGAACTTTTAAATATTTCAAAAGAGTATCTTTTAATAGGAGTTCCATATCAAGAAAGATTAGAAAAAAGAAATATTGTTTGTAATGCTTGTGGATATGATGGTCATATTTATGGACATCTTAGAAGTTACGATATAGATAAGTTCTCTTCTATATTTGGAGATAGTGCTAAACTATTAGATTATAAATTGTGTGGTGCAACTGAAATTGATTTTCCATTAAAAAATTATAAAATAGCTAAAAAATTAAAATATAAGATTTTAAATTTTACTTGTCCAAATTGTGTTCAAGTACAAAATGATATATCATATAGTAATAGAATGAAAAATAAAATTGTAGGAACATTTTTTTTAAATAAAAAGACCTATAAGACAGAAACCCATCCATTTTGGATTGTTGGTATATTTAAGAAAGTAGACTTTAATGAAAAAAAATAAAATTTTAATGATAACATCTCATTTTTATCCTAATGGTTCTATTGTTGAGGCAAAAAATAACTATTTGACTCTATTAGAGTTAGAAAAGAATGGCTTTGAAGTAGATGTTTGTACTTTTTCATCAGACAACAAATATCCTAATAATGTTAAATATTTAGTCCCCAGAAGAAATAAAATATTTAGTAATAAAAATATATATTATAATTTTTTTAGAAAAAAAATTAATTTTGCCTTGTTACCATTAGAGTTTTCGTTTGTAAGTGATTTTCTAAAGGTATTAGAGGGGATTGATATGTACCAATATCATGCTATTTATACGGTATTTGGTAATGGTAGTGAGCATATTGTAGGTATGAAACTCAAAGAGAAAAATAAGCATTTAAAACATATTGCAGAGTTTCGTGACCCATGGATACATAATGAAATTGCTAAAAAATATTTTTATGACCATAGTTTTAAACTCTATGCCGATAAAAAATGGAATGAGTTAAAAAAAATAGAAGCAAATCTACTCTCTAAAGTAGATTTACTTTTGGTAGAGTCTACAATGCATGGAGAGAAGATAAAAAAAGATTTTAATTATGAAAAAGATATTCTATTTTGTAATGGGTTTTCAAATCTATTTGGGGAAAAAATTATTGACTTGAATATTGAATTTAAAAATAGACCCATTATTGGTTTTATTGGTTATACTTATTATGGCTATGATGATGTTGCTGAAACCTTTTTAGAGGTACTTCAGGAGTTAGAGTCGGAAGGGGTAGAGTTTACTTTTATCTCTGTTGGAGATAATCATTTTTCACGGTTAGCAACTAATAGCACACTTAATAATTTTTATGCATTTCAAAAAGTTCCTTATGTAAAAGCACTCTCTTTTATGAAAAAAATTGATATAGGTTTGGCTCTTATAATGGAATCATATGCCCATAATATTAATAGCAAAATATTTGAATATATGCAAAATAAAAAATTTACAATTGCTATTGCTCCTAAGAATGCTGAAATGGATTTAATATTAAAAGAGAATGAGAGAGGGATGGTTTTATCTTATAATAAAACTGAAATGAAAGAAGAGTTAAAAGAGTTACTAAAAAATAAGAAGAATTTTCAATTGGATAAAGAACAAGTATCTGCCTATAATCGAAGTAATATTTTTAAACCTATATTAGATGCAATTAGAAATTTATGATAAATTTTAAAGGTTTCTTTATCTCTAATCTATTTAAATTTTCTACAGTGTTAGCATTTAATCAAGGGTTGAATTTTTTATTAATTTTTATTTACTTAAAAACAATTGATACTGCTACCTATGGAACTATTGGTTTATTACAAAGTTATGCTATTTTGATTGGAGTCGTTTCTATGCTAGGAATAAGAGATGGATTCTATGTTCTTTATTATAAAGTTAATAAGAATACTCTTTATAGTAATTTTTTCTTATTTTTTCTATTTATGGTGCTTTTAGTAACATTAGTGGCTATTTTATTTAAAGATTTTTTTATAATATCTTTATCAATACCGATAGAGTTTTATAGTTTGATTTTCATTTATGCTCTAAGTAATGCTCTTTATGCTAATTTTGAGATTACAATGAGGCTTGAAAATTGGAATAATTTATATCTATATATTGCTTTAATACGGGGAATATTGGTTTTTTTATCTAAATTATATTTTGTACTACATTTTGAGAACAGTATAGAATTTATTCGTAATATTTTATTAACAGATATTATTTCTTATATCTTAATTAGTATGACTCTTTTTATTATAATCAATATTAAAGTATTAAAATTTAATTATCAAATAGATTTTTCTTTATATCCACGACTTTTTAAAGTTGGATTACCATTTTTAGCATCAAATGGAAGTGGATGGGTTTTTAATGGATTAGATAGAGTATTGATTGAAAGATTCTTCTCTTTAGAGATATTGGGTGTTTATTTATATGGAATAAAAATTGCTGCAGCCATTGGAAATATGATACACCAAGTTTTAAATTTACTTTATGCTCCTAAAGCTTTAAAATTATTATCAGAAGATAAAGTTTCAGAGATGGAAGAATTGGGTTACAAAATTAGTAACTGGTTGGTTGGGCTTAATATAAGTGCCATACTGTTTACTTTTTTTGTCTATTTCTCATTAGTTTATTTTAATATTTCAGATGCAAAAATGATAGCACTTTTCTTTTTAGGAGCATTTTTAGTAGAAGTTGCTAAAATAGTTCCTCGAATTAATGGACAAAAACTTTTATTTTTAGAAAAAAGTCATATTCTTTCACTATTTTATATGCTTAGTTCTATTATTATTCTGTTTTTATATTATATATTTTTACCAATTGCTGGGTTAGGTGTTATTTTCTTGGCACAGTTATTGGTATATTTTTTAATAACGCATTATATGCATCAATATATTTTAAAAAAAACAACATACAGTATTGTTAATATAAGTTCTATTTTTTGGTTGTTTACATCTATTATAATTCTTATTTTGTTACTCTATTTTTCTAATATTAAAGGAGTTATGTGAAAAAATTACTTGTCATTGGTAGCGACAGTATTCATGTTTATAATTTTATTGAATTGCTAAAAGATTATTTTGATGATGTTCTGCTGTTAACAGATAAAAAACATAGAGAGTATAATGTTCAGACGATAGGTATAGATTTCTTTTTATCTTGGAGCAGTATATCAGCAATAAAAGAGATTAAGAGTATCGTAAAAGAGTTTCAGCCAACAACGGTACATCTACATCAAGCTAATAGTTACTCTTTTTTGACTCTATTGACTTTAAGAAAATTCTCTTGTCAAAAAATATTAACAGCATGGGGAAGTGATATTTTAATTAACCCAAAAGAGAGTCTGCTTCTAAGAGGAATGGTAAAATATATTTTAAATCATGTAGATTATGTTACGGCTGATTCAGATATAGTACTAAGTGAAGCTCAAAATTTAGTTGAGAAAAAATTAAAAACCCATAATATTAATTTTGGAATAGAAGTTGCTTCATGTGATATACCCAAAGAGGATATTATCTACTCCAATCGTCTGCATAAGTCTCTATATAATATTGATAAAATCATTATCTCTTTTTCTAAATTTGTTACGACCAATCCTACTTGGAGAGTTGTTTTAGCAGGAGATGGAGATGAGACAGAAGAGTTAAAAACGCTAGTTGAAGAGTTAAATTTAACATCTAAAGTAGAGTTTATTGGTTGGGTTGACTCTGTTACTAACAATCAATACTACTGTAAATCTAAAATATATGTCTCTATCCCTAAAAGTGATTCCGTCTCGTTGAGTCTTGTTGAGGGTGTTGTTTGTGGATGTATACCTTTTGTCTCTAACTTGGAAGCCAATAGAGAGTTGATTGATGATAGAGTAGGTTTTATAGTTGATGATTTAGAAAATATATCTTTTGAGAGATACAGTGAGATAGAGAGTGAAAAATTTGAGAAACGCAGAGAAGAGATAGAGTACCTTTTCTCAAAATCCTTTAACAAAGAGAGGTATCTTAAACTATATGAGATATAAAATAACCCACCTAACATCAGCCCACCCAAGATATGACACTAGAATTTTTGTAAAAGAGTGTGGCTCTTTGTCTAAAGTAGAAAATTATAAAGTAAATCTAATTGTTGCCGATGGATTAGGCGATGAGCTTAAAAACTCTATTGCTATTTATGATGTTGGCAAGATAGAGGGACGATTTAATCGTATTATAAAGACAACTAAAAGAGTTTTAGAAAAAGCAATAGAGCTAGATAGTGATATTTATCATCTTCATGACCCTGAACTTATGCCTATTGGATTAAAACTAAAAAAGATGGGTAAAAAGGTTATTTTTGATGCTCATGAGGATGTCCCTAAACAGCTTTTGGCTAAACCCTATTTAAATAAATTTGTTAAGTTGCTGTTATCAAAATCTATTGGAGTATATGAAAAATATGCTTGTAAAAGGTTTGATTATGTGGTCTCTGCAACTCCTTATATTCGAGATAAATTTTTAATATTTACTAAGAGTATAGATGTGAATAACTATCCAATTGTAGAAGAACTATCTAATAATATAGCGTGGGAAAATAGAAAAAATCAAGTCTGTTATGTGGGTGTAATTGCTAAGATTCGAGGTAATTTAGAGAATGTTGAGGCGATGGGCTATGTTAACGGCAATATCTCTTTTAAGTTAGCAGGAATGACTTATGAGGAGAGTTTTTTTAAAAAGCTTGAATCTAATAAAAATTGGGATAGAGTAGAGTTTGTTGGTAAACTCGATAGAGAGGGTGTTAAAGAGCTACTCGAAGAGAGTAAAATAGGTTTAGTTACGCTTCATCCTACTATAAATTACATAGATGCCTTGCCTGTTAAGATGTTTGAGTATATGTTAGCAGGAGTTCCTGTTATTGCTTCGGATTTTCCTATTTTGAAAAATATTATTGAAAAAGAGAGGTGTGGGGTTTGTGTTAACCCACTTGATAGCAGAGCGATAGGTAAGGCTATTGATTATTTAGTAACTGATGATAAAGAGGCTAAAGAGATGGGAACAAGAGGGAAAGAGGCAGTTTTAAAATTATATAACTGGAAAAATGAAGAGAAGAAGCTTTATCAACTATATGATGAGGTTTTGAATAATGGCTAAAATTTCTATAATTATTCCATGTTTAAATGAAGAGAAATATATTGCCGAATGTATCAAATCAATTCTTATATCTGATATAGATTATAAAAATACAGAAGTGATATTTGTAGATGGAGAGAGTAGTGATAAGACAGTTGAGATTATTAATAGCTATCGAAAAGAGTATCCTTTTATTGAAATTTTAAATAATCCAAAAAAAATCACACCAATTAGTATGAATATTGGGATTAAGGCATCTAATGGAGATTATATTTTTATTATCTCGGCTCATGCCAAGTATAAAAAAGATTATTTTTCTAAACTATTAGTAGAAATTCAACGCTTAGATGCAGATTGTGTTGGTGGCGTACTTGTTACTGATGTAAAGCGTAAAAATAAAAAATCAAACTCTATAAAAGAGATACTCTCTCATAAATTGGGTGTTGGTAATGCAAGTTTTAGAACGGGTAGCTCAGAGATTAAAGCTGTTGATACGGTTGCATTTGGCTGTTATAAAAAAGAGGTTTTTGAAAAATATGGACTCTATGATGAGCGTTTAATACGAAATCAAGATATAGAGCTAAATAAGCGAATTATTAATGGTGGTGGAAAAATATATCTGATACCCGAAGTGGAGTGTACCTATTTTGCAAGAGAAAATTTTACTGCACTAGCAAAAAACAATTACAGTAATGGATTTTGGAATATCTTAACAGCATACTACACAAAAAATCTAAACTCTTTAAGTTTACGACACTTTATACCATTGATATTTGTACTATCTCTATTTTTACCTCTGCTTTTATCTCCACTTGTGCCAAAACTTATCTATGTAACTCTCTTCTCATTGAGTAGTTATCTTCTATTAGTTATAATCATAAGTTTTAAATTGAGGGATAGTAGTAATAGTTTTATCTATTTGATAAGTAGCTTTTTGACACTACATCTCTCTTATGGTATGGGGTCATTAATGGGAATTTTTTCAGTAATTGGTAAATATATAAAAGGTGATAAATGAATAACAGTAAATTAAATTTAGCTCAAGTGACGACTAACCAAATGCTAGGACTTATGCTTTTAGCATATGCTTTTTCCTTTGCTATTCGTATGATATGGGTCTTTCAATTTCAAGATAACCCTGCTTCCTTATGGAATAATGAGCTAATGATAAATACCAATGATGGGTATTTTTTTGCATCAGGAGCTCAACAAGCCTTGGATGGTTTACATATGGAAAACCCAAGAGTATTTGGCATATGGGATTATGGAGTCATCTTTTTTACAACACTATTTGTTAAAATCACTCCATTCTCTTTAGAGACAGTTATTCTCTATATGCCTGCTGTTATCTCTTCACTGGTAGTAATTCCAATGATTTTAATTGCACGACTCTATAAGCAGACACTGTGGGGATTTTTTGCTGCACTGTTGGGTAGTATTGCTTGGAGTTACTATAACCGTACCATGACAGGGTATTATGATACTGATATGTTCTCGGCAATGGCACCGATGTTTATTTTGTTCTTTTTACTCAAAAGTACCATTGACTTTAACCTTCGTTCAGCCCTCTATGCAGGTATAGCAATTATTATCTACCCTTTTTTATATGACCAAGGTCAGGCTATTGTTTATGCTATAGGTATTATTTATGGAGCGTATATGCTTTGGTTTCATCGTGATGACAATGTTACTTATGCCTCTTTAATTCTTATATTTATTGCACTTATGCCTATTGGACTAGAAAAACCTATGAGTTATCTTGTCCATTTTGTACTTCTCTTTGGAGCTTATTTTGTTTTAAAAACTAAAAATATAGAGCAAAAAGAGTTGATGATTGGAACTGGAGTTGCTTTTGTTCTTTTCTTATTTTTAGGAGATGTTTTTGGGTTAATCTGGACAAAAGTTGTTAGTTATACAGTAAAAGGAACAGAAGAGGGTACTTTGCACTTTTATGCTGTAAATCAAACAGTTAGAGAAGCAGGGCGAATCCCTTTTGAAACCTTTGCCAATCGTACATCAGGCTCTATTTTTGGTGTATTGGTGGCTTTGGCTGGGTATGTTGTTTTGGTTATTCGACGACCAGCCTTTATTTTGGCATTACCGTTAATAGGAATTGGAATTTTCTCTTTATGGGGTGGGCTTCGTTTTACTGTCTACGCTGTACCTGTTGCTGCAATGTCTGCTGTTTATCTCTTTTTTGTATTGGCTGAAAATATACAAGATATAAAGGCAAAGTATGTATTTATTGTTGTTGCTACTGGTTTGATGATATATCCAAATATCACACATATTATTGGCTATAGAGTACCAACTGTATTAAATAAGGCAGAAGTTCAAGATTTGGTAAAATTGGATGAGATAGCCGATTCTAAAGATTATACATTGAGTTGGTGGGATTATGGTTATCCTATTTGGTACTACTCTGATACCTCAACACTTATTGATGGAGGAAAACATAATAATGATAACTTTATTATTTCTAAAATCATGCAGACTCCTTCACAAGAGTTGGCTGCCAATTTAAGTCGTTTGGCTGTAGAGACCTATGTGGATTCTAATTACTCTATTGTGGCCAATAAACTCTTTGAGAATAAAAATCCAAATACTCTCCTTTCTGAACTGAAAAGTGATGAGTTTGTTTTACCTAAAAAGACAAGAGATGTCTACCTCTACTTACCATTTCGTATGATGCGTATACTCCCTACTGTGGGAGTATTTGGTAATCTTAACTTAAAAACAGGTAAGCGTGAGCGAAATGTTCATTTTTATCCTTCGGCTCCTCTAAATCAGAATGGTGCTAAAGTGATTCTCCAAAATGGTATTGTCTTTGATACTTCAAAAGGGGAGATAGATATTGGAGGAAAAAATAAAAAAGTACAACGTTTTGATGTGGCTACTTTGGGTAAGGATGGTATGCCAAAAGTGAAGTCTCAGCTTATGCATATGGATGGAGATTTTTGTGTGGTATTTTTACAGAGCTATGGACAGATGGTTGTGATGGACAAAGAAACCTATAACTCAACCTATGTTCAGATGTTTATGCTTGGAAAATATGATAAGAAACTATTTGAGTTGGTTGTCTCCTCTCCTTATAGTAAAATATATAAGGTTAAAAAGTAAAAAAATGAACTCTTGGGGGAGATTTATAAAGAGAGCTTTTGATATTATATTTGCTTTAGTGGGAATATTTTTTACGTGGTGGATTATGTTAATTACGATGGTTCTTGCAACTATAGAAACCAAGAGTTTTGGTATTTTTATGCAAAAAAGAGTTGGAAAAGATGGAAGACTCTTTTCTGTTTTAAAAATAAAAACTATGAAGCCTATAGTGGGCATGAATACAACAGTTACCACAGCAAATGATATGCGTATAACTAAAAATGGAAAGTTTTTTAGAAATACCAAAATAGATGAACTGCCACAACTCTTCAATGTTCTTTTTGGAAGTATGAGCTTTGTTGGCCCTCGACCTGATGTTGAGGGCTATGCTGACAAACTAGAAGGTGAAGATAGAATTATTTTATCTATTCGTCCAGGTATAACAGGACCTGCTTCAATTAAATATAAAAATGAAGAGGAGATTTTAGCCAAAGTTGATAACCCTAAAGAGTACAATGATAGAGTAATATGGAGAGATAAGGTTGAGATTAATAAAGAGTATATAAAAAATTGGTCACTAAAAAATGATATAGAGTACATTTTTAAAACTCTAGGTCAAAAAGAGATTTGGATAGAGTTTTTCTTTCAGGCAACAAGTAAAAAAAGAGTTATCTCTTTTTTAGCTTTTGATATTTTAATATCTTTACTTACTATTGTTTTATCTTATCTTTTACGTCTTAACTTTTCAGTAGAGCCAAACTACTATACTTCTATGGTTACTATGATGTTGTTACTTATCCCTATAAAAATAGTACTCTTTTTAATCTTTAAAGTCTATCATGTCTCATGGCGTTTTTTTGGTTTGGGAGAGTATAAACAGATAGTTATGGCTCATCTATTCTCTTATGGATTTTTTACTCTTATATATTTAGTTTTTAGAAATGATACTATCCCTTTTCCTCTATCTGTAATTATTATTGATATGTTTTTATCTATCTTTTTTATAGGTTTTTTAAGAATATCTAAACGGCTTTATCTTGAAGGTAATAGTATTTCTCATGAATCAAAGTTATTGATTATAGGAACCAATGCCAAATCTTTAGAGATAATAAAAAGTGCTTTGAGAGGTGAGATTGACTATTCCCCTATAGCATTGGTATCAGATGATAAAAATACAGTTGGAACCTATTTTTCAAATGTACCTGTTTATAGTAAATCTTCAATAGAAAAAATTATAGAAGAGCTAGAAATAGATAGTGTTATAGTAGCAGAAGAGGTTCCTCAAAAAGAGCTAGATAAACTTTTTACACTATTTTATAAAGTTGGAATTCATGATATAAAAGTAGTTCAAATGTTTCAAGATGATAATCCCTCTTTTTCAGATATCTCTATAGAAGACCTATTGGCACGAAAACCAAAAGACTTAGACATGATAAGTATTGCTAATTATATCGCAGGAAAAGTGGTCATGATAACAGGTGCAGGAGGGAGTATAGGTTCTGAACTCTCTCGACAGGTAGCACTTTTTGGGGCTAAACAGATTATTTTACTTGACCATTCTGAGTTTAATCTCTATCAAATAAGTGAAGAGTTAGCAGGAAAAAATATTGTCTCTGTGATGTTAAGTGTCAAAGATAAAGAGGCATTAGAAGAGATATTTATTCACTATTCACCAGATGTCATACTCCACGCAGCAGCGTATAAACATGTTCCCTTATGTGAAGAGAATATAGAGTCAGCTGTACAAAATAATATATTTGGAACTAAGGATGTCATTGATTTGGCTATTGCACATGATGTCTCGAAATTTTTACTTGTTTCAACCGATAAGGCTGTTCGACCCACAAATGTGATGGGAGCAACTAAAAGAGTTTGTGAGTTGTATGCTCATGCCGTGCCAAGTAGAAATACAGAGATAGTAGCCGTTCGTTTTGGAAATGTATTGGGAAGTTCAGGTTCTGTTATTCCAAAGTTTAAAGCCCAAATAGAAAAAGGAGAGAATATAACGGTAACTCATCCAGATATTACCCGTTATTTTATGCTTATACCTGAAGCTTGTCAGTTGGTTTTACAAGCAGCCTCTATTGCAAAAGGTGGGGAGCTTTTTATTTTAGATATGGGTGAACCTATAAAAATTGTTGATTTGGCAAAAAGAATGATAGAGCTTTCAGGACGTGATGATATAGAGATAGAATTTACAGGTTTACGAGCAGGAGAGAAGCTTTATGAGGAGCTACTTATAGATGATACAGACTTAAAAACAGAGTATGACTCTATTTTAGTTTCGAGGAGTCCTTCTGTTGATTATGCTATACTTGTATCTCAAATAGAACGTCTAAAAAATAAAAATGAATTGACTGTTTTAAAAGAGATAGTCCCAGAATTTGACCATAAGGTGTAATATTGTGAATATAAAAAATATAGCTAAGGAAGTTTTTTCCATAGAGGCAAAAGCCATTGCTTATTTGTCAAATCTTTTAACAGATGATTTTGAAAAAGCCGTTAAAGATATTTTACTTTGCCATGGAAAATTGATTATTTCTGGTATGGGTAAGTCAGGTATTATAGGTAAAAAGATTGCTGCAACCATGGCAAGTACTGGGACGCCTTCTTTCTTTTTACATCCAGGTGAAGCTTATCATGGTGATTTAGGAATGATAGAAAAAGATGATATGGTTTTACTCATTTCAAATTCAGGTGAGACCGATGAGGTATTAAAGCTTATACCTTTTTTAAAATCTCAAGGGAATATTATTGTAGCGATGAGTGGGAATATAAATTCTACTTTAGCAAAACATGCTAACTATCATTTAAATGTATCAGTAGAAAAAGAGGCTTGTCCTCTACAATTGGCACCTACCTCTTCAACAACAGCAACACTGGTTATGGGTGATGCATTGGCTGTTGCATTGATGAAACAGAGAGATTTTCAGGATACGGATTTTGCACAGTTCCATCCAGGAGGAAGTCTTGGACGGCGACTTTTAACTAGAGTTGAAGATGTTATGCGAAAAAATAATTTACCAAAAGTGAGTAAAGATACATCTACAAAAGAGCTTATTCAAGTGATCTCAACAGCACGTTTAGGGTTAGCTGTTGTAATGGAAAATGAAAAAATAGTTGGAATTGTTACTGATGGAGATATAAGACGAGCAATGGAAAGTTTGGAAGAGAAGTTTTTTAAATTAACTGCTCAAGAACTTATGTCTAAAACTCCAAAGAGTATTGATAAAAAAGAAAAACTAACTATGGCTCAAAAACTCATGACAGACTTAAAGGTTAATTCTCTTCTTGTTGTAGATGGAAAAGAGTTTGTTGGTGTGGTTCAAATCTACGATTTAGGAATTTAATATATAATATTAAAAAATGTTCTATCTAAGGTTTTATATTAATTAAACCTTAGATATAATAATTTAATTAAAATTAAGGAATTAATATACATATGAAAAAATTAAAAATAGCTATTGCTGGTACAGGTTATGTAGGTTTATCAAACGGTGTTTTGTTGGCACAAAATAATAAAGTAGTTGCATTGGATGTTATACCAGAAAAAGTAGAGATGATTAACAGAAAAGAGTCTCCCATTGAAGATGTTGAGATTGAAGATTATTTAAAAAACAAAGATTTGGATTTTAAAGCAACACTGGATAAAGAAGAAGCTTATAGAGATGCAGACTTTGTAATTATTGCAACGCCTACAGATTATGACCCTGAAACCAACTATTTTAATACCTCTTTGGTTGAGATGGTGATTAGAGATGTTATTGCGTTTAATCCTAATTTGACGATGGTTATAAAATCAACTGTACCCGTTGGGTTTGTTAAGAGTGTACGAGAAAAGTATAACAGTGACAATATTATTTTTTCTCCAGAGTTTTTAAGAGAAGGAAAAGCACTTTATGATAATCTTTATCCTTCTCGTATTATTGTAGGAGAGATTTCGGAACGTGCCACTACTTTTGCCAATCTTTTAGCAGGTGGAGCGATTAAAGAGAATATCGATATTTTATTTACAGAGTCAACTGAAGCAGAAGCGATTAAATTGTTTTCAAATACTTATCTTGCTATGCGTGTGGCATACTTTAACGAGTTGGACTCTTATGCTGAAACACATAATTTAAACAGCAGACAAATTATTGAAGGGGTAGGTCTTGACCCTAGAGTAGGAACGCACTATAACAATCCATCATTTGGTTATGGAGGGTATTGTTTGCCGAAAGATACCAAGCAGTTAAGAGCCAATTATAAAAATGTTCCTAATGCTATTATCGGAGCAATTGTTGAAGCCAACAGTATGAGAAAAGATTTTATAGCAGATTCTATTTTGGCTAGAAATCCAAAAATCGTGGGTATTTATAGATTGGTGATGAAGAGTGGTTCAGATAACTTTAGAGCATCAGCGATTCAGGGTATTATGAAGCGTATCAAAGCCAAAGGTGTTGAAGTGGTTATTTATGAACCAGCTTGTACGGATGAACTCTTTTTCAATTCAAAAGTAATCAATGATTTAGAGGAGTTTAAAAAAGTATCTGATGTGATTGTTGCGAATAGACTCTCTGATCATATTCGTGATGTAGAAGCTAAAGTATACACCAGAGATATTTTTAATTCTGATAGTTAATAAAGGAAGCAGATGAAGGTTTTAGTAACGGGTGGAGCAGGATATATTGGCTCTCATACCGTAGTTTTACTCATTGACGCAGGATATGAAGTTGTTGTATTTGATAACTTCTCTAATGCTTCAAAAGAGAGTATACGTAGAGTAGAGGCTATTGTAGGTAAAGAGATTGTTGTCGTAGAAGGTGATATTAGGTCTAGAGAAGATTTAGCTAAAGTTTTTTCTAGCTATAAGATAGATGCTGTTATTCACTTTGCAGGGCTTAAAGCTGTAGGTGAGTCCGTAGAACAACCTCTTAGATATTATGATAATAATGTAAATGGTTCAGTTGTGTTATGTGAAGTGATGTCAGAATATAATTGTAAATCTATTATATTTTCCTCTTCTGCTACCGTTTATGGTGACCCTCATACTACACCTATTTTAGAAAACTTTCCTCTATCTGCTACGAATCCTTATGGACGTTCTAAGCTCATGGTCGAAGAGATACTACGTGATGTATATGTCTCAGACAATGAGTGGAAAATAGTTCTGCTTCGCTACTTTAATCCTGTAGGAGCACATAAATCAGGAAGCATAGGAGAAGACCCTAATGGACTTCCCAATAACCTTATGCCTTTTATTGCACAAACAGCAGTAGGTAAGAGAGAGTATCTCTCTGTGTTTGGTAATAATTATGATACCGTTGATGGTACAGGAGTTAGAGACTATATTCATGTAGTAGACTTAGCACAAGGGCATCTGAATGCTTTGGATAGAATTAGAAATTTTAATGAACCAATGACGATTAATCTTGGAACGGGGAATGGCTATTCTGTTTTAGAAATGGTAGAGGCTTTTGAAAAAGCATCTGCTAAAAAAGTTCCATATACAATAGCAGAACGAAGAGTAGGTGATATCGCAACTTGTTTTGCTGACCCCTCTTATGCTAAAGAAGTTTTAGACTGGGAAGCTACAAGAGGTATAGATGAGATGTGTGAAGATACATGGAGATGGCAGAGTCAAAACCCAAATGGGTATATAATTTAAAAAACACAGTTTAATAATTCATAGAAAAGAGAATATTGTTTTGAAAAAAGTATTGGTTGTATTTGGTACAAGACCAGAGGCTATTAAAATGGCTCCACTGGTAAAAGCGTTAGAGGCAGAAGAGCTTCTTGAATTAAAAGTATGTGTAACAGCACAACATAGAGAGATGTTAGACCAAGTCCTTGAAATCTTTGATATAGAGCCAGATTATGATTTGAATCTTATGAAAGCAGGGCAGGATTTATACGATATAACAGCCAATGTACTCTTAGGAATGAAAGAGGTATTAATCGATTTTCAACCTGATATTGTTTTGGTTCATGGTGATACCACGACAACTTCTGCAACCTCTATGGCTGCTTTTTATCAAAAAATAAAAGTAGGTCATGTAGAAGCAGGTCTTAGAACACATGATATATACAGTCCTTGGCCTGAAGAGGCAAATCGACAAATTACAGGCGTTTTGAGCAATTATCATTTTGCACCAACGACCAATAGCCAAGATAATTTACTTAGAGAAAATAAAAATAGTGAAGATATTATCGTTACAGGTAACACGGTAATAGATGCACTATTTTTAGCACTAGAGAAAATAGAAAATAGTAAAAAGTTAAAAGATAAAATTATTGCAACTATTCACAGTCAATATCAAATGAATGAAAATAGAAAAATAGTTTTGGTAACAGGACATAGAAGAGAGAACTTTGGACAAGGGTTTATAAATATATGTGAAGCGTTAAAGACTCTTGCTTTGAACAATCCCGATATAGATATTGTCTACCCTGTACATCTTAATCCAAATGTTCAAAAGCCCGTTAAAGAGATTTTATCAGAGCTACCCAATGTCTATTTAATAGCCCCACTTCAATATGAGCAGTTTATCTATTTGATGAGTCAATCCTATTTTATTATAACAGATAGTGGAGGGGTTCAAGAAGAAGCCCCAAGTCTAGGAAAACCTGTATTGGTTATGCGAGATACAACAGAGAGACCAGAGGCTTTAGAGGCTGGAACAGTTAAGCTGGTAGGTACAGATATGCACGTTATTATCGAAGAGGCTCAAAGACTTTTAGAGGATAGTATATCGTATGAGAAAATGAGTAAAGCACATAACCCTTATGGTGATGGAAAAGCGTGTTCAAGAATAGTTGATTTTATCAAAGGAGTAAATTAGTGGAGTTCAATAGAGTATGTATGATAGGGTTAGGCTACATAGGTTTACCCACAGCAGCAGTATTGGCATCAAGGAAGGTTCATGTTATAGGAGTTGACATTAACCAAAAAGCAGTAGATACGATTAATCGAGGTGAGATACATATTGTAGAGCCTGAATTAGATATTTTAGTTCAAGCAACCGTTAAAGAGGGCTATTTAAGAGCAACCACAGCACCTGAAAAATCAGATGTGTTTATAATGGCTGTTCCAACACCTTTTAAAGGGGATGACCATGAACCAAACCTTGATTATATTGAGTCAGCAACAAGGTCATTGGCACCTATGTTAGAAAAGGGTAATTTGGTTATTTTGGAGTCAACCTCACCTGTAGGTGCTACGGAAAAAATGGCAAAGTGGTTGGCAGAGGAGCGACCAGATTTAACCTTTCCTCAACAAGTAGGTGAGGAGTCTGATATTCGTGTAGCACACTGTCCTGAACGTGTTTTACCTGGTCATGTTATACGTGAACTTGTGGAAAATGACCGTATTATTGGTGGAATGACCCCAAAGTGTACAGAAGTTGCAACAGAGCTTTATAAACTTTTTGTCAAGGGCGATTGTATAGCAACAAACTCTCGAACAGCTGAGATGAGTAAGTTAACAGAAAATGCCTCAAGAGACGTGAGTATCGCTTTTGCTAATGAACTCTCTATTTTATGTGATAATATGGGCATAGATGTATGGGAGCTTATCTCTTTAGCAAACAGACACCCAAGAGTCAATATTTTACAACCAGCTTGTGGTGTAGGTGGACACTGTATTGCTGTTGACCCATGGTTCATCGTCAATGCCTTTCCTAACGATGCACAGCTTATGAAAACGGCAAGAGAGATTAATGATGGTAAACCTCTTTTTGTAATTTCAAAAATAAAAGAGGCAGTAAAAGATATAGAAAATCCAAAAATAGCCTGTTTAGGTTTAGCCTTTAAACCAGACATAGATGACCTTAGAGAGTCTCCTGCCTTAGAGATTACCAAGATGCTATCTGATAATTCTGATTTTAATATTTTAGCAGTTGAACCCAATATTCAAAAACTTCCTGAAGTTCTTGAAAATCGAAAAAATGTAGAGTTTAGCACTTTAGATAATGCTTTAGACGTTGCTGATGTTGTGGTGGTTTTGGTAAAGCATAAAGAGTTTATTTCGATAGAAACAGATAAAATATCTAAAAAAACAGTTATAGATACAACAGGAGTAGTAAAATAGAACATTTTTTATGATATAATGTTAAAAAAAGTTAAGATATGGAGTTTTATAAGTGAAAGTTTTAGTAACAGGTACAGCAGGATTTATTGGTTTCCATTTGGCAAAAAAACTACTTGAGCGTGGTGACGAAGTTGTGGGTCTTGATAATATTAATGACTATTATGATGTGAACCTTAAGTACGCACGTCTAAAAGAGTTGGGAATCCAACAAGAGAATATTCAAGAGAATCAATTAATAGAATCAATAGATAGTAAACATAAGTTTATAAAGGCAGATTTAGCTAATAGAGAGACAGTTGAAAAACTCTTTGAAACAGAACAATTTGATGCTGTTTGTAACCTTGCTGCTCAAGCTGGAGTACGATACTCATTAGAAAATCCTCATGCCTATATTAATTCGAATGTAGTGGGTTTTATGAACATACTAGAATCATGTAGACACAATGGTGTAAAAAATCTAGCCTATGCAAGTAGTTCAAGTGTTTATGGGCTTAATAAATCTCAGCCATTTAAAACCACTGATCATACAGACCACCCTGTCAGTCTCTATGCCGCTACTAAAAAATCAAATGAGATGATGGCACATACCTACAGTCATCTTTATAATATCTCAACTACAGGATTGCGATTTTTTACGGTGTATGGTCCTTGGGGACGACCCGATATGGCTCCTATATTGTTTACGGATGCTATCTTAAATAATCGACCTATTAAAGTATTTAACCATGGTAATATGAGTAGAGATTTTACTTATATAGATGATATCGTAGATGGAATTATAAAAGTTTTAGATAACCCTGCAAAATCTGATAAAAACTGGAACCCTGAAAATCCAACACCTAGTAGTTCTTCTGCTCCTTATCGTATTTATAATATTGGAAACAATGCACCCGTAAATCTTATGGAGTTTATTACCGAAATTGAAACCTCTCTTGGGCAAGTAGCTGAGAAGAATTTTATGGAGATGCAAGCAGGAGATGTAGAGTCAACTTATGCAGATACTTCTGGTTTAATGAACGACTTTAACTATAGTCCCTCAACTTCTCTCGATGAGGGTGTAGCTAGTTTTGTTAAGTGGTATAGAGAGTTTTATAGTTAGTTTTGTTTATATAATTTATTAGTAATTTTCATTAATATTTCAGTTTTTATCAAAATATTGTATAGAGAGTATACTTTTGTAAAATAATATTCTCTTTTTAAACATATTTTGGAGTAGAATACTCCAAAAATAACATAAATATACGATAAGGATGCAATATGAAGGGAATAATATTAGCAGGTGGCTCAGGAACAAGACTTTACCCCCTAACGAAAGGGGTCTCAAAACAACTATTACCTATCTATGATAAACCTATGATATATTATCCACTGTCTGTACTTATGTTGGCAGGGATAAGAGAGGTACTTATTATCTCAACTCCAAAAGATTTACCACTGTTCAAAGAACTCTTAGGCGATGGGTCAGAGATAGGAATAAAACTTGAATATATGGTTCAACCTAGTCCAGATGGTTTAGCACAAGCGTTTATCTTGGGGGAGGAGTTTATAGGCTCATCAGATGTCTGTTTGGTATTAGGAGACAATATCTTTTATGGACAAGGGTTGATTGAACTCTTTTCTAAATCTGTTGAACATGTCAAAAAAGAGAATAAAGCAACCGTTTTTGGTTACTATGTTAATGACCCCGAGCGTTATGGAGTGGCAGAGTTTGATAGCGATGGGAATGTTATCTCTTTAGAAGAGAAGCCAGCTGTTCCAAAAAGTAATTATGCTGTTATAGGGTTATATTTCTACCCTAATGATGTAGTAAAAAAAGCAAAAATGGTAAAACCCAGTGATAGAGGTGAGTTAGAGATTACCTCTTTAAATCAAGACTATTTAAAAGAAGAGCGTTTAATGGTAGAGTTGATGGGAAGAGGTTATGCTTGGCTCGA
>JALVXD010000022.1 GCA_027038295.1 Campylobacteraceae bacterium | reverse complement strand
GTTTGGTGGTTCGTAATCCAAAAGCACTATATATTGATAAGAGAACATCTGAAGCTTTAAAGGTTAAAAGTTTTCAAGATGATGAGTGTGTGGTTAGTGGCTATACTAAAGGGCATGGAAAGTTTAATGGTTTGGTTGGGGCTTTGCTTTGTAAATGGCATGATAGAGTTTTGAAGATTGGCTCAGGGCTTAGTGATGAGGATAGGAGAAATCCTCCTGTAATGGACAGTAATGTTACTTTTAAATATAATGGTTTGACTCGGTATGGGAATCCGAAATTTCCTGTTTTTTTGAGGGTTCGAGCTTCTCATTAAATCTTATTTCTTTTGTTTCTCCTTCTCACTTTTTTTTCTTTGTTTGGCAACGAAAGAAAGCACCACAGGCATAGGAAAAAAGTAAGCAAAAAAAAGAAAGTGCCAACTGCTGACGATGATTGATGAGTATTAATTGCAGATGACATTTGGTTGGGGTTAAATTATTTCCTTTTTTGCTATAATCCATTATTAAAAAAATATGGAGAAAATGATGACAATAACAAAAAGAGTAACTTTTATAGCAAAAGATGATGAAACAAGTATAGCGAAGATGAAAGAACTGCTAACTGCAATGGTAAAACCAAGTAAAGCAGAAAAAGGGGTGATTTTTTATGAGATATTTCAATATGAAAACAACCCTCGAAAGTTTATGGCGTATGAGTCTTGGGAGAATGAAGAGGCTTTAGGTGGGCATAAATCAACTGAACATTATGCTGTTTATAAGTCAAGCTATGAGCCTTACTGTGAGAAAAAATATTCTGATGAATTAGAAGTGTTGGGTTAATCTTGGAAAATTTATGGACTGCCAAAGAGGCTAGTAACTATAAGACCGATTTGGAACTGCGTGTTTTCTCTTCAAACTTATTAGGTCGTTCCGATGAATTGGTGCTTCATGGTGGGGGTAATACTTCTGTAAAAACTGTGATTGACGGAGAAGAGATACTTTTAGTAAAAGGTTCTGGTTGGGACTTGGTAAGTATAAAAGAGGAGGGCTTTTCACCTGTGAAAATGTCAGCTCTTTTAGAGATGGCAAAGCTTGAAGAGCTTAGTGATACCGATATGGTAGCAGGTCAAAAAGAGGCAATGATAGATAACTCTGCTCCTAACCCTTCCGTTGAAGCGATTCTTCATGCACTCATTCCTTTTAAAGTGGTTGACCACACTCATGCTGATGCTGTGGTGACTATTTCTAACTCTGTAAATGGGCAAGAGCATATCGCCTCTCTTTATCCTAACTTTTTAATAGTTCCTTACATTATGCCAGGGTTTATTTTGGCTCATGAAATCTATAAGATGACTCGTGATTTTGATTGGGATGCTTGTGAAGGGATTATTTTACACAATCATGGGATTTTTACTTTTGATGATGATGCTAAAAAATCCTATGATAAGATGATTGAAGCTGTCTCTTTGGCTGAGAATTTCTTGAAGGAGAATGCTGAGGTAATGTTCGGTGTTACTGAACCTACGGGGTTTGATATGCAGGGCTTGAAGTCTGCAATTAAAAATGCAAAAGGACATAAGGTTGTTTTGAAAGTAAACCAAACACAGTTGGCATTGAAGTATGCATCTACCCCATATCTTGAAGAGTTTGCAACACGTGGAGTTTTGACTCCTGAGCATATTATTCGTACCAAACATCAGCCTCTAATTATAGATGGTAATAATATAGATGAAGCATTAGAAGAGTATATGGAAGGGTATAAAGAGTATTTTGAAGCTTTTGCTACCGATGAGATTATGCTTAATCCTGCTCCAAACTATGCTGTAGTTAAAGATTTTGGAGTGGTAGTGTTTGGTAAAAATGAAAAAGAGTGTAATGTATTAAATGATATAGTTGAACACACCATGATGGCAGTGCTTCGTGCAGACAAGCTTGGTGGGTATGAGAGTATCTCTATGGCTGATAGTTTTGCTATGGAGTATTGGGAGTTGGAACAGGCGAAATTAGGGAAGAAATAACATTAATAAAAATAAAGGGCAGACACATCGGTCTGCCCCTACGGTTCAATAACCTATGCGTCTACCCGATGCCCAATATAAATTCAATAAACAAAATAGGATAACCAATGCAATACCTAATGGCAATAGACGCAGGAACAGGTTCGGTTCGTGCTGTAATTTTTGATACAGAGGGAAACCAAATAGCTGTTTCCCAACAAGAGTGGAGACACCTAGAAGAAGAGGGTGTACCAAACTCTATGACCTTTGATACCAAGAGAAACTGGGCTTTAACCGTTGAGTGTATAAAAGAGTCCATTAAACTTTCAGGTATAAGAGAAGAAGAGGTAATGGCTGTAAGTGCTACCTCTATGCGTGAGGGGATTGTACTTTATGATGCAGAGGGTAAAGAGCTTTGGGCAGTGGCAAATGTAGATGCTCGTGCTGTTGATGAGGTAAAGTTTTTAAAAGAGAATTTTGATGGTATGGAAGAGGCGTTTTATGCTCTCTCTGGTCAAACTTTTGCTTTGGGAGCGTTACCCCGTATCATGTGGCTTAAAAACCATAAGCCTGAAGTTTATGCGAAGGTTGCTTCTGTCTCTATGATAGGTGACTGGATATTGACAAAGCTTTCAGGTGTTATCGCAACTGACCCAAGTAATGGTGGAACTACAGGGATATTTTCACTAAAAGAGCGTGACTGGGTAAGTTCTATGGCAACCAAAGTAGGCATTAAAGATGATATTTTCCCTCCTGTTTTAGAAGTAGGAACTGTAATTGGAAATGTAATTCATCAAGATTCAGGGCTTTTATCTACTACAAAAGTAGTCATGGGTGGAGGAGATGTTCAGTTGGGTGCTGCAGGGCTTGGTATGACAAAAGAGGGGCAAGTTGCTATTCTTGGTGGCTCTTTTTGGCAACAAGTGGTTAATATAAAGTCAGAGGTTCAGCCTCCAAAAGATATGAGTATACGTGTTAATCCTCATGTTGTAAGAGGTCTCTCACAAGCAGAGGGGATAACGTTTTTCTCTGGTCTGGTCATGCGTTGGTTCCGTGATGCCTTTTGTGATATGGAAAAACTAGAAGCTAAAGAGAGAGGAGTAGATGCTTATGCTGTGTTAGAAGAGAAAGCTTCAAAAGTTCCTGTAGGTTCGTATGGAATTATGCCTATTTTCTCTGATGCTATGAAGTACGGGAAGTGGTATCATGCCAGTCCCTCTTTTTTAAATTTGTCTATTGACCCAAATATTTGTAATAGAGCCTCTATGTTTAGAAGTCTTCAAGAGAATGCTTGTATGGTCTCTGCAATTAATCTAAAAAAGATTCAAGCATTTACAGGCATAGAGATAGATGAGATTGTCTTTGCAGGAGGGGCAAGTAAAGGTGCTTTATGGTCACAAATCTTGGCTGATGTGACAGGGTGTAAAGTTCAAATTCCAAAGGTTACAGAAGCTACTGCTTTAGGTGCTGCCATGGCTGCAGGTGTTGGAGTAGGGGTTTATGATTCTATCTCTGATGCTGCTGAAAGGTTAGTAGTTTGGGAGAAAGAGTATTTTCCAAATATGGATAATTTTAAAATTTATCAAGATATATCTAAAAAATGGCAAGAGGTTTATAAGGAGCAGTTGAAGTTGGTAGATAGAGGGCTTGTTGAGAGTATGTGGGAGGCACCAGGGCTTTAGTCTATCGTGCTACTCTCATCTCAATTTTTCTCTACTTAACCTCCAAAGTCAACAAATCTTCAGCCCAAATAACATCCCCTTTAAAACTCTCTCTTATCAATTTTAAACTTTCCTTTTCAGAGGCATAAGTACGTTTCATACGGTGAGAGAGAACCAAATGTTTTACTTTGGCTTTTTGTGCAACTTCACCTATACGTTTAGGGGTAATATGTAAAAGCTTAGCAAAGTGTCCAGCATTTTGAGGAATGGCATGATGTACTATTAAGTAATCAGCACCTTGAGCTAGGCTTATGAGTTTGTCACTACTTGCCGAAGTGTCTCCTGCAAAAACTATTTTTTTCCCTGCTATGTTAATGCAGTAGGCGATGGCAGGGACTTTACCATGAGTTACACCTACTGTACCTACGGTAATTTGACCAAAGTTTTGACTGTTAAATCCTTGGTTGAACATAATTGGTTTAATTTGAAAAGAGTCACTTTGAGGAGTTAAGATATCATTCATGTAGGCATAGGCTCCTTTTTTTCCAAAGAGTCTTTGAAGATATTCATTAATATTGGGAAAGTCTCCAGCTCCTGTTGTCCCTAAAATAGGAAGAACAGCTCTTCTCTTAGAAAAATAACCAGCTTTCATAAAGGCAGGAAGGTCAACAGCGTGGTCAATGTGTAGATGGGTTAGAGCTATAAACGCTAAGTCTTCTATTTTTGCCCCACTTTCACCAAAACGTAAAAAAGCTCCTCCTCCTGCATCGACAAGTACTTTGGCTTTTCCATCAACCCAAATAATGTAGGAGCTTGAAGCTCTTTTAGAAAACTCTGGTCCACCAGAGCCTAGTATTTGAAGAGAGATATTTTCTGCAAATATTAGTATGGGGCTTAGGGCTAGAAAAATGATTGTAAATAGATATTGTCTCATTTTGAATCTCCGTTATAATTTTATTTGATTATACATAATAATAGAGAATATGATTGTAACTTTTGTTACGTTAAAATATTGTTGCTTATTTTTTATACTATAAAATAATTTCTATACACTCTAAGTAGACAGGTTGTATTTTTTTTAAGCAAATTTTATATATTGGTTATTTTGATAAATTCTTACTATTTAGATAAAATAAAAGCTATCAAATCTAATAAAAGGATTAAAAGATGAAAAAGATAGAAGCA
>JALVXD010000021.1 GCA_027038295.1 Campylobacteraceae bacterium | reverse complement strand
GTGAAACGTTACAGCTTTTCTCTTTAAAAAGTTTAGGACATCTTCTACTTAACCTTGATGAAAATGACCTGTTGGTCAATACAAATAAAAAATATTAACTAAGGAAAAACATGTACCCAGCAGAAACAATTAACCGAGAACATATAGAGACCATGGTCTTAAGATTTTATAGAAAAATTTTAAAAGACGATGTAGTAGGTCCATTTTTTATCGCTAAACTTGGTGATGACATGAACAATGAATATTGGAAACCACACATAGTACAGTTGGTAAACTTTTGGTCATCTATGATACTACAAGATGGCTCATACGAAGGCAACCCACTAAGACCACACTTTAGCTTAGGTGAACTTAAACACGACACTTTTAAACAGTGGCTTAAACTATTTTTTGAAACCGTAGATGAAGTGTTTGTTCCAAAACTCGGAGCTGAGTTTAAAGAGAGAAGCGAGATAATCGCAGGGAACTTTATGAGAAACTTGGGTGTAGCTTTTAACTAGAGTATACCCTTGTGGCTATCTGATATTATGAAAAGTACAAAGGGGTTCCTCTGCGATATACTAACAAAATTCCTAGACTTAAAAATCTCATTAAAACCCTTAACAAATTCCATAAAAAAAGATGATATAATAGTTAAAAAGAAAAGGAGACCAAATGTTACAATATAGAAGAAGAGATTCAAAAGTTAAATTAACTCAAGAAAATTTCGAAAATCCCTCTGCTATGGCTATGTTAACATACTGTAATTGGTCTTACTCTTCTAAGTCTCATATTGACTTAGAGACACTTAAAACTATTTTACACTCATTTAATAGAGAGTATATTCCCTTTTATTTAAGAATTTTAAACGAAACCCCAAAAGAGTTGGTTGAGAATTTTTTAGAGCAATACAATATTCTTAGAACTTCACTTCAAGGTATCTCTAAAGAGCTTAGAGAGAGTGGGTTTAGGGTTAAAGATTTTAATTAATGGAAAGTTATGATTTTTCTATTCAAAAACAACTTTTTGAAATAGCCTATCAGATACTTGAAGATTATGAAGTTACAGATTGGTCTTTTGGTGGAGGTACTGCTCTTTCTTACTGCTACTATCAACACCGAATGTCTTATGATATTGATATATTTTTAGAAGATTTTTCAGCTATTACAATTCTATTAGATAATAAAGATGAGATTGCTAGAAACTTAGGTATTCCCATAAGTTTAGTTAAGTCTTCTTCCTCTAATTTAACCTTTATTTTAAAAGAAAATGATGAAGGTTTAAAACTTGATTTTCTTTATGGTACTGCTTTAACTTCAACTCCATACTGTTCTAAAACTATTTTTGGATTTCAAAATATTACGCTACAAACTCCCATGGAAATATTGGCTAGAAAATTAAAACATAGAGAGACAGTCACCATTCGTGATTTTGTAGATTTTTCATTTGCAGAGCAACAAGAGGTGATTATGACAAAATTAAAATCTGAAAATATTGTCGATATAGATAGATTTTTTGATGTTATAAAACAGTTTAATGATTTTGATGAGTTAACTTTTAATCAAGAGTTAGAATATTTGAACTCATATCTATACAACAAAAAAGAGGACTTAGCACAGAGTATCAATTCTCTTATGATTCCAAATGAGATTATTAAAGTTGCTGTTGATGACGTTGAAGTTGTTGCTTTTGACCAATTTATAGAAGCTTATAGAGAGGTTTATGAAGAGGTTGGTAGTTTTAATGTTTTTAAAGTAAAAAGAAGTGAGATTATGAAGTTGATAGGGAAAGATTTTATTTCTTATTACGACATTATTAATTTAGACATCAAAATATTCAAAAAAGAGACCTAATTTAATGATTTTTTACACATCTAAAATAATATTAATATTATCATTAGCTATTCTTCTGACATTTATTGCTATCTCCATTTCTCCATATAGCAAGTATTTAAATTACATATTAGTAATTTCATCAATTATGGCTCTTATTATATTTATATTTTATAAGCCAAAACGACCACAATATTCCAATAAAATCAATAATGATGAGAATGTATTATTTTCTGACCATGAAATAATTTTACCTGATGATAAAATAGAACCATTAATTAATTTAATCAACTCCTATAGCACATTAAAATCATTTTCTATGGCATTAATAGGAAAATGGGGAAGTGGTAAAAGTTCATATCTAAAAACATTAAATAAAAAATTAAAAGATGACTATGAAATCATAACTATTAACGTTTGGCAATTAGAAAATAGTGAAAATGTCACTAATGAACTTAAAAAAGAATTTGATAATATCATTTTCGAATATAATAAAATTTTATGGTTAATTCAACTCATCAAACGGCTATTTATACGAGACTATTTTTCACTTCTCACTAAGTATGCAACTAAAACCGAAATTAAAATGAATTTTTCATTTGAGCAAACCATACAAAATTCTCAAAGTGAATTTAATAATTTACTAAAAGAGATTTTAGGAACAAAAAAAGTTTTACTTTTAATTGATGAGCTAGATAGAATAGAGTCAAAAGATGAAATATTAAATATTTTCAAACTTATACGGTATACAGCTTCTTTTGATAATGTATTTGTTTTAACAGCTCTAGATATACAACAAATTGAAAAACAGCTAGATGACATTAACTATATTCATAAAGTTTTCAACTTAAAGTATTTAGTTCCAACTATTGATAAAGATGAATTACTAACATATTTTGAAGAAAAATTTTTACCAAAACTTTCTGATTTACTTAATGATTCTTCTAATTCTAATCAACAAATTAACTATTTAGATAAGAAGATAAAATTAATAAGTAGCTACAGGGAAGTAAAAAATATTTTTAACGATACTTATACTTTTGTAAAGCACTTATCTGATATGAGTAAGAATTGGTATGATTTTATTCCTCTTGAATTTATATTTAATCTAAATTTACTCAAAGCAATTGACTTTGAGGTTTATTCATTTTTATTAATTGATAATGGATTTAAAACGTATATTACATATGTAGGAAAAAGACCTGAAGAAAAAACTGCATTTTTAGACAAAAATAAACAAATGGGAGTATATCTTTCTAATTTAGAAAGATATACTCCCTTTCTAAATATCTATGCAATTTTTAGAATTGAACAATATATAGATATTTATAAAGAACATAAAATCTATAATTATCATATTGATGATAATAAATATCAAACTTTTATTACAGATATAACCGAATTAAAAAAAGCATATAATCAAATAAGACATAATCAATCAAAAAATCAAATAAATTTTTTATTAAACATTTTAAATAAAAACCAATTTGACAGCAAAAATCATAAACTAGTTTTAAATACAATAGTTCCTTTAATTAATTCTTCAAATTATAATAATCATAAAATTTTTGAAAAACTAGCTACATATGACTTTATTCATGAAGAAACCAAAGATATTTATGTAGATTTAGTTAAAGACAACAATAAAAACAATATATTATATTACATATTAAAAGTAATATGTACTCAAGAAAAAATCTTTAACTACAATTTAGTTAAAGATTTAATTATAAACTATTTAGATGTAAATGAAGTAGAAGAAGAAACAACTTATAATTGGCTATTTAGTGAACCTTCAAATAACAATTCTTATGATATATATAAAATACTTTATAATTATTATAATAAATCTGATGATATTAAACATATTTTAATACATCAAACAAAAAAAATTGAATATATAATAAAATTAATGAAAAAATTGGAAACAAACCTAAATGATTTAGATAACTTTATAAATGACCATAAAAACTATCATATTTTTTATCGTGATCAATATAATGAAGAGACTATTTCAGGTCAAGAATTAAAAGAAATAATAAATGACTCAATCTCGGAGAATAAAACCCATTGAAAACCATAACACAAAAACTAGACCTAGACCAACATATAGAGACTTTTAAAAAATTTTATGCTCGTGATAAAGCTATTGAGATGATGGGTGATATTAATCAGCATTTTAAGTATATCTCTGCACTCTCTAGTGTGGAGTTTCCTGCTATGAAAGAGGTTCCTAACCTTGATGAGCAACTTAACCGTATAAAGAAACAAGGCGTTCTCTCTTTAGAGGAGATTTATGCTTTTGTTCAGATGGTGGAGTATTTTAATGCTCTTAAAGCCTCTTCATTGCCTGAACCTCTGAACAAATGGATTCGTGAGATTACGGTAGATGATGAGATAGCAGATATAATCTTGTACTTTACCGATGAAGGGAACATAAACCCTGAACGTGAGCCAGAGCTTTATGACATAGAGAAAGCTCTAAAGCAAAATAAATCAGAACTAAAAGATAAGCTCTATAGACTGGCTCACTCTTCTTCGCTCAAAGATTATTTGGTAGATACCCAAGTACACTTTTTAAACGGAGAAGAGACGCTTTTGGTACGTGGTGGGTTTAACAAAGCCATAAAAGCCTCGGTTGTTGGGCGTACTGCTGGTGGGTTTTTCTATATTTTACCTCAGTCTATCTCACACTTAAAAGAGAAAGAGTCTGTGCTTTTAAGCCGTAAGGAAGAGGTTATCTACCGTTACTGTCAAAACTTTTCAGCAACCTTACACAAGCATTACTTGTTTATGAGGTTTATAAACCGTGAGTATGACAAATTTGACCACTACCAAGCTCGTGTACTGTTTGCACGTGCTTATGACTTTAACTTTATACTTCCATCGAAACGAAAAGTAGTCAACCTAGCAGGTTTTTGCCACCCTGCCATAGAGAATCCAAAAGCTGTAAACATAGCACTTGAAAAATCAGTTATGTTGGTAACGGGGGTCAATGCAGGGGGTAAGACCATGTTGCTTAAGTCCCTAC
>JALVXD010000020.1 GCA_027038295.1 Campylobacteraceae bacterium | reverse complement strand
GTTTTGGAAAGAGTAGTGAGAACAATCTTTATGTAGGTTACCTCAAAAGTGGGTTTGACTTGGGTGATAGCACTTCTGTCTTAACAGGAGCAAGTGTTGCCACAGGAAAAACCGAAGAGAATAAAGAGAGTAAGCTTTATGGTGGTGAGTTGACCCTTAAACACACTATTGACAGTTACAGTAATTTAACGTGGCAGAGTGAGTACCTCTATAGAGACAGAGATGATGTAAAGCAGGGTGGTTACTACACCCAATTACTTTACAAAAAAGACAGCAATTGGGAGTTTGGAGCGAGATACGATGCTTTAAATAAAAATGCTAAAAATCAACCTGATGACCTTAAAAAATATTCAGCTATTGCGACCTATTCACCATTTGAGTTCTCTAAAATTCGACTTCAAGCGACTCAAGATAAGTCTAAATCGTTTGGTGGTGTAAGAGAGACTGAAAATCAAGTGCTTTTGGAGTTCTTGGTTGAGACTGGAGCTCATGGGGCTCATGCGTTTTAATGCGTAGGGTGCGATTGCTATCGCACCACAAAATGGTATGAAAATAAAAATAATATTAAAAAAATTAAATTAAAAAAATGGTGCGATGGCAATCGCACCCTACAAGGAACAAAAAAATGAAAAAAATAGTAACCCTAACAGCACTTCTAACAACAGCAATGTTTGCCCAACTAAACGTAGCAACGACATATAACTACTTAGGAAAAGTAACCCAAAGAATAGGTGGAGACTTGGTCAAAGTAGATGTTTTAGCCTCTGCTAAACTTGACCCACACTTTATTACCCCTAAGCCTTCACTTATTGGTAAACTAAGACGTGAAGATTTACTCATCATCAATGGTGGGCAACTTGAAATTGGTTGGGTTCCACCTCTTTTAAGAAGTGCCAACAACAGCAAAATTCAAAATGGAGGAAGTGGTTTTTTAGATGTAAGTAGAGCCGTTACGCTTATGGATAAACCTGCCAATGTATCAAGAAGCATGGGAGATGTTCACCCAGGGGGAAACCCACACTTTGCGACCAACATTGACAATATTGTTCCCGTAGCCGAGCTTATTAGCATGAAGCTTTCACAACTTGACCCAAGCCATAAAGCGACTTATAACAAAAACTTTGAGCAGTTTAAAACTAAAATGGAAGAGCTAAGTAGCAAACTCAAAAAAGAGTACGCTTCATGTCAAGGTAAAAAAGTAGTGCAGTACCATGAACTTTTTAACTATGCCATTGATTTTTATGGCATGGAAAAAGTAGGCAACATTGAGCCACTTCCAGGAATTAGCCCAAGTTCTAAACATACGCTAGAGCTTATCAACACTATGAAAGAGCAAAAAATTACAACCATTCTTCAAGATGTCTATCATGAGAAGAAGACAGCTAAGTTTATAGCAAGTAAAACAGGAGCAGAGGTAAAAGTTGTTCCTCATGATGTTGGAGCCGTTGAGGGTACAGATACGCTAGAAGATTTTTACACCACCATTGGTAAAGAGCTATGTCAATAGTCGAACTTTTTTACCCTGCATTTATTTTGGCAATTTTGTTGGTCTTTATCCATACTATTTTTGGTTTAGAAATCATCAAACGAGGGGTCATCTTTACCGACCTTGCCATTGGGCAGTTTGCAGCCATTGGGGTGGCTGTGAGTCTGCTCTTTTTTGAGGGACATTACGCCTTTATGTTGACCCTTGCATTTGCACTTTTAGGGGCATTGCTTATTGCCATTGCAACCTATAGGGTTAAACATATTGAGGCGTTTATTGGAATGCTTTATGCTTTGGGGGCGAGTGCAATTATTGTACTGCTTTCCAACACTACGCAAGGAACAGAGCTTTTTAACAAACTTCAAGCGACGGACATTCTCTTTACTACCTTAGAAGATTTAACTGAACCCGTTCTGCTTTACAGTTTTGTAGCCATACTCTTCTTTAGTTTTTATCATCGTGTGAGTGGACTACTCAAAGAGGTGCTATTTTTTGGGCTTTTGGCATTAACCGTTACGTCATCGGTACAACTAGCAGGGGTATTGGTGGTTTTTGTACTATTAATAGTCCCTGCTTTTTTGGCTCTGTTACAGTCACGCTTTAAGCCATTGTTCTTTGCATGGAGTGTGGGGTCTACCATTGTTATTTCAGCGATGGTTTTCTCGTATTGGCTTGATTTGCCTACTGGGTATGCCATTGTATTTGTGGGGTCACTTTGTGGTCTTGTTGGGGCTTTAGTGGTTGGGAAGAGGTAGAGAAAGTTAACATTTAAAAACAATAAGAATTAAGGGAAGTTTGAAGGGCTTTTGGTTAAAATTTAGGTACGAAAGTTAAGATTTTAATCTATTTAAAATTTGAATTTATAGGCATTTCAAATTTCTAACGATGAAAGCTACAAACTGGTCTCTGATGTAGAAGGAAATATAGCTGATGGAAATTATTATTGCAGGAGCAGGAAGTGTTGGCTTTAATTTGGCTAAAACCCTCTCAGTTAAACACAATATTGTCTTGATTGACAAAAATAAAGAGACACTAAATCATATTGCAGAGTCATTAGATATTATGCCTATTTATGGGCATGTTGAAAATCCTGAAGTCTATCAAAACCTTTTAGACCAATCTTATGATATCTTTATTGCTGTGACCGATAGTGATGAAGCCAATCTCTTTGCAACCTTGATGGCAGATGATATTTTAGAGGTTGAAAAGAAGATTATTCGTCTGCATAATGCTTACTTCTCAAAGAGTAGTATTGCTGAAAGGTTGGGTATTGATGAGGTTATCTTTCCCTATGCAACAACAGCCCAATCTCTCAAACTTTTGCTCGATTTTCCCAAAGCCAACAATGTTAAAAAGTTTCGATTTATGCCACATAAACTTATCTCAATCTATGTGAACCAAAGTAGTATAGAGAGAGTGGCACAGATTAATAGTGAACAACAAGTAGTGGTTGGTATTGAGCGAGAGAAAAATTTTTTTGTTCCAAATGATGATGAGCTTTTAGAAGAGGGTGATTTACTCTATCTTTTTGGTACCGATGAAAATATCTGCTCTCTATCTCAAGAACTTAACCAAAATTCACCTCAAAAAATTTCAAAAATAGCCATCTTTGGAGCCAATACTTTAGGGGTTGAGATTGCAAAGGTATTTTTAGAGACAAAAGCAGATGTAAAGATAATCGAAAAAAATGCAACGCTCTGTAAAGAGGCTACAGAGATACTTAAAAATGAAGCTACCATTATTCATAGTCGTTATATTGCTGATGCTATTTACAACGAAGAGAATATTAAACATGCTGACTTAATTATCTCGACAAGCAGAAGTGATGAAGAGAATATTATTCGATGTTTAGAAGCAAAAGAGTATAACGTTCCTAAAACCATTGCCATTAACAACGATACCAACTTTTATGATTTGATGCATAAGTTGGGTATTGTTACCATTAGAGGTCCAAAAACCATGACCTACTATAATATATTAGAGAGAATATCCTCAAATGCTACTATGAGAGAACGCCATTACTGTGGAGCAAGAGGGACTGTTTTTATGAGAAAAATCACCTTTATATCTCAAAAAGAGACTACACCTCTGTTGGAGCAAGAGTCACAGCTATTTCTTGTTAGAGAGGGTCGTATTATGGCATTTAACATTCCTATTCTATTAGAAATAGGTGATATAATTATGCTATTTACCCCCACCAATAGAGCTCAAAAGGTTAAAAATTGGATGCAAACGCTTTAAAAAATATTTTAAAATTCCTTGCTATTATTGGTGTGGTACTCTCCCTATTTTTAGGATTTGCTTCATTAATAGGTCTTGTCTATCATGAGTCGATTAATAGTTATCTTCTCTTTAATCTTCTCTTTTTAATTTTTAATCTCTTACTCTATTTTTTGCTTCGCAATCACCCTAGCAAAATGAGCATAAAAGAGGGAATTTTTAGTGTCAATCTTAGTTGGATACTCTTTGGAGTTGTTGGAGGAATGGGACTATATCTTACTTCAAATATCACCTTTGCACAAGCATTTTTTGAAGCAGTTAGTGGCTTTACTACTACGGGAGCAACGATATATAGTGATATTGAGTCTTTAACCCACACCACACTAATACTTAGAAGTCTTTACCATTGGTTGGGTGGAATGGGCATTATTGTTTTGGGTGTAGGGTTGCTTACATTCATTAACCCTACAGGTTCACTTACCCTCTTTAAAGCCGAGTCTACAGGGGTGTCCGTAGAGAAACTAACTCCCAAAATCAAAGATACAGCCATGGGTCTTTGGAAAATCTATATGCTCTTGACCTTTCTTGATTTTATTTTGCTTTACCTTGGGGGAATGAGTGCTTTTGATGCCATTAATCACGCATTCTCTACCATCTCTACAGGGGGATTTTCTACTAAAAATAACAGCATGGGGTATTGGGAACACAACTACTACATCTTATGGGTAACAACCATTTTTATGTTTTTAAGTGGGGTGAACTTTATTGCTCACCTTAAAGCTTTTTCAGGAGATTTTAAAGGGTATAGGAGTGAAGAGGTTATTTGGTATTTGGTCGTTTTTTTAGTTCTTGCTCTTGGCTTAAGTGCCGTACATATCTCTATTGGAAAAGACACTGTTTGGTACTCCTTGACCCACTCATTTTTTACCATCTCTTCCATCATTACCACCACAGGATTTGCTTCAACCGACTATGGAGAATGGTCACGAGCTGCGATAGCGTTTATCTTTATTCCTATGTTCATTGGAGCCAATGCAGGAAGTACAGCAGGAGGGGTAAAGATTATTCGCTATGTAGTTTTACTCAAAAGTCTTAGTACACAATTTAAACAGATATTACACCCCAATGCCATGGTCGGAGTCTACATTGACGGTCAAAAGGTGCTTACCAAAGTTTTAGTGAGTGTGAGTGGCTTTTTCTTTATCTATATGTTTACAACTTTAGTACTCTCTTTCTATCTCTTTGCCAAAGGCTACGACTATCTAACAGCTCTTAGTGCTTCTATTGCTGTAGTAGGAAATATTGGACCTGGTTTTGGACATGTAGGTCCTGCTGATAATTTTAGTATCTTTAGTGACTTTGATAAGGTGTTGCTTTCGTTCTTTATGATTATTGGACGGTTGGAGTTTTATACCTTTATTGTGTTGTTTAGTCGTGAATTTTGGAAAAGGTTTTAGGGAGGGGACTTCTCTTTAAGAGAAAAGAGAATCAATTTTCAATCCTAATACCCTTCTCATAAAAAAAAGAGTATAATTCCAACAAATTTAATTATCTAAAATAAGGAATTATACCTCATGAAACAAGTACCCATACTCGTCCTAGACTTTGGTTCACAATATACCCAACTAATAGCAAGAAAACTAAGAGAATCAGGGGTTTACTGTGAAGTAGTTCCTTACAGAGAAAACATAGCCAATATAAAAGCTCGTAAACCAAAAGGAATCATCCTCTCTGGTGGTCCTGCTTCTGTTTATGCAGAAGATGCCTACAAACCAAGTGAAGAACTTTGGTCATTGGGGCTTCCTATTATGGGAATTTGTTATGGAATGCAACTTATTACTCAGCGTTATGGTGGAGAGGTGGTTTCGGCTGACCATCATGAGTATGGTAAAGCAAAACTTACGCTTAAAGATTCACCAATCTTTGATGGTATGACCAACGATGAGGTTGTATGGATGAGTCATGGAGACAGAGCAGAGAAAATTCCTGATAACTTTGAGGTCATTGGTACTTCTGAAAACTCTCCTTATGCAGCGATTGCTAATGAAGAGATGAAGATTTATGCCTTTCAATTTCACCCAGAAGTTCACCACTCGGTAGAGGGGACAAAACTACTTAAAAATTTTGCAAAACACGTTTGTGGATGTGACAGTACTTGGAACATGGGTGGTTTTGCTAAAGAGAAGATAGCTCAAATAAAAGCACAAGTAGGGGACAAGAAAGTACTTTGTGGTGTTTCAGGTGGAGTTGACTCTTCAGTAGTGGCTGCAATGCTTAATGAAGCACTTCCAAAAGAGCAACTTATTTGTGTATTTGTCGACCAAGGATTGCTACGTAAAAATGAGGCTGAAGATGTTCAAAATATGTTTAAACTTTTGGATATTCCTCTTATTACTATTGATGCGAAAAAAGAGTTTATGGCTGCTTTAGAGGGTGTTTCTGACCCTGAGACAAAGCGTAAAGCGATTGGTGAGAAATTTATTGAAGTTTTTGATGCAGAAGCAAAAAAACATACCGATGTTGCCTTTTTGGCACAAGGGACACTTTACACCGATGTGATTGAGTCTGTTTCTGTTAAAGGACCTTCTAAAACCATTAAGTCTCACCATAATGTTGGAGGACTTCCAGATTGGATGACTTTTGAACTTGTAGAGCCTTTAAGAGAGATTTTTAAAGATGAGGTTCGAAAACTTGGGCTTGAACTTGGACTTCCTGCTCACATGATTGGTCGTCACCCTTTCCCTGGACCAGGTCTTGCCATTCGTACTATGGGAGCAGTAACCGAAGATGGTCTACACCTTATTCGTGAGTCTGATGCCATTATGCAAGAGGAGTTAAGAGCCACAGGTTATTACGACAAAGTTTGGCAAGCCTTTACCGTACTTTTAAACGTTCAATCAGTAGGAGTTATGGGAGACAATAGAACCTATGACAACACCGTTTGTGTACGTATGGTAGAGTCGGTAGATGGTATGACAGCTACTTTTGCTCATGTTCCTCATGATGTTTTAGAAGGGATTAGTAGACGGATTATTAATGAGATAGATGGGATAAATAGAGTAGTTTATGATATTAGCTCAAAGCCACCAGCTACCATAGAATGGGAGTAGTATGACTATGATAGATAAGCATCAAATTAAAGTTCATCTATAAAATTATGTCGGAAACAGCGTAGGTTTGGGTTGCCCTCATCCCGACCTACAAACCTCACAACAATAAACTAAAATTATATAAAAAAATTATTTCAATTGTTTAAAAATAAATAAAATTATACTTTTTTATATTAAAATAGATAAATCATAATAATCTTGTCTGAAAGTTAAGATTATTATAATATATTACAATAATTAAAATATTTATTTTCACGATTCCTCTTATATCATTTGATATAACTCATCACTAATAAAATTATATATCTTGGGAGATTCTATGGAGCAGCTATTAATCGGAATTATTGTTACAATTGCTATTGCCACTGTGGTTAACGTTTTTTTAAAAAAGTTGGATATACCAACCGTTATTGGTTACATTTTTACAGGTTTAATTATTTCACAAATTTACCATTTTGGTGAGCATGATAGGGAAACCTTGGAACACTTGGCTGAGTTTGGAATTGTATTTCTTATGTTTACGATAGGTTTAGAGTTCTCTATTTCTCAAATGAAATCAATGAAGAGAGAAGTTTTTGTTTATGGAACCTTACAAGTTGTACTTTCTACGTTACTTTTTACGTTTATAACACATTACTTTTTTGATATTGCTCTAAAAAGTTCTATAGTGATTGGTATGGGCTTGTCGCTTTCTTCTACGGCTATTGTTATTAAAATTTTAAATGAAAAAGGTGAAATTCATAGTGGTTATGGACGTGTTACCTTGGGAGTGTTACTTTTTCAAGATTTAGCTGTCATTCCTATGCTTTTAATGATTTCTATTTTTACATCAGAAAATGCCTCCGTTTCAGAGCTGTTAACACAGACTATTATCTCTGCTACTATTGTATTTGTTATTATATTTATAGTGGGTAAGTTTTTTATAGAACACTTTTTTGATTGGGTTGTTAACTCTGATAGTGAAGAGATTTTTTTAGCAGCAGTTTTTTTAATAGTCATCGCAGCTTCGGTACTGGCAGAGTATTTTGGATTTTCTTATACGCTAGGGGCTTTTCTTTCAGGTATGACCATCGCAGAAACGAAGTATCGTTTTAAAGTTGAGTCTGACCTTGTCCCTTTTAGAGACATATTGTTGGGTGTGTTTTTTATAACGATTGGTATGCAGATAAACTTAGATATTATTGTTGAGTATGGAGGAACTATTTTAGGACTCATGGTACTCATTATGCTGTTAAAGGCACTTGTCCTTTTTGTAGCATTACGCTTTTTTATGCAAAATCGTTCATCAATCAAGAGTGCATTTGCACTTATGCAAGTAGGTGAGTTTGGATTGGCAATCTTTGCTTTGGCAAGTGCCAATGGGCTTATTACCACAGAAATAAACCAAATTATGATTGTAACCATTGTTCTTTCTATGATATTGACACCATTTATTTTGAAAAATGTCTCTTCTTTAGCCGATTTACTTTTTGTAGTACCTACAGAGTTACGTGAACGCGCTTTAAAATCAGTAGGTTTTGATAATCACATTATAGTATGTGGGTATGGAGCTGTGGGGAAACAGTTGGTAAAGAAGTTGAAAAAGAACAAGACTCTATATGTAATTTTAGAGCATGATGTAAAATTGGTAGATGAAGCGATTGCCAAGGGAGAAGAGTCTATATTTTTAGCCAATGCTGCACGAAAAAATATTTTAGAGCATTTTGGGGTTAAACAAGCAATGGCAGTAGTTACTGCTGTAAATAATGCACATCAGTTACGTCTTATTTGTGAAAATATAGACTCTTTTGGTAGTGAGATTAATTCCGTAGTTACAGTTAAAAATAAATCACAAGAAGAGAGTATTGCTGATTTGAATATTACCCATGTTATTAATAGACGAGAGACCATTACAGAACTTTTAGCCAATCAACTCTGTGCTTTTAAAAAGGCATTGTAAAAACTTGATATAATAAACTTCTAATTTAAGGAGTAATCTTATGTCAAAAAAAATTAAAAAAATTATTTATACTGTTCTAACTTTATCCTTTATGGTTGCTTGGGTTTGGGCAGCCATAGAGCCTTTAGATTATGACGATTGGCTTTTAGAAAATATTTTGGTTTTTATCCTTATTGGTCTTATATTTTTTACAGGTCGCTACTTTGAGTTCTCTATCCTCTCGTACACTTTCATTACGATTTTTATGATTTTACATGTTATTGGTTCTCATTATACCTATGCAGAAGTACCTTGGGGTGTAACTTTGGGTGAGTGGTTAGGAACAGAGCGAAATATGTATGACCGATTGGTTCATCTGCTTTTTGGTGTATTATTTGTCTATCCTGTTCGTGAGATGTCTGTACGAATTGCAAAGACCAAAGGTTTTTGGGGTTATTTTGTACCGTTTATGATTATCTCCTCTTTTGCAGGTTTTTACGAAATAGTGGAATGGGTAGCAGCCTCTGTAGTTGACCCTGAAGCTGGAGCAGCATTCTTAGGTTCACAGGGTGATATTTGGGATGCACAAAAAGATATGCTTTTGGCAATTGTTGGCTCACTTGGTACACTCTTTATTGTTATGATGGTTCATATAATTTTTAATCGAGATTTTTACCATGAGTTCAAAGAGAGTTTCAAGTTAGCTAAAAATGATGAACCGATGGGGGAAGTAGAGTTAGAGAAGATGATAAAAAATAATTTATAATGCTGTAAAAGCTTAATATTGATTTTTTTAATATTAAGCTTTTTATAAAAATCTAAAAAATATTAGAAAATCTTATGAAAGTTTATATGCTCCAGCAAATTTTTTAGAGTTAAGAAGTTTTTTTGCTTCCTTTTGGGTACAGTTTATAACTACTCTATAAGCTGTTTTCTTTTGACTTTTAATATATTTTTTAACAATTATAGCATTTTTTAAATGGTGCTTTTTATTAAAATTTTTTGCTTGTTTCTTTGTAGAGAATGATGCTAGTTGTATCCTTTTTTCTCTTTTCATTGAATGCTTACTAATTTTTTTAGAAACTTTTTTCTTGTAGACTTTTTTACTTTTTTGTGCTAAAACTCTCTTTTTTGTTTTGCTTTTATGCTTTTTTAAATTATGCTTTTTTTGTACAAATCTTTTTTTAGATTTCTTATGTTTTTTAGAAGATGTCTTTCCTCTTGAAGAGAGTACTTCTATTTTAACTCTACTGACTCCTTTATGAATCATACCAATTTTTTTTGCAGCACCATAAGAGAGATCAATTTTTCGAGTTGAGTGAAAAGGTCCTCTGTCATTAACTCGTACTATTACTGATCTTCTATTTCTAAGGTTTGTAACTTTTAGACGTGTTCCCAAAGCGTATGTTTTATGTGCAGCAGTCATACCATACATGTTGTAACGCTCACCATTGGCTGTTAGTCTACCATGAAAAGGTTTTCCATACCAGCTGGCTTTACCTATTTTTGTATAACCTTTATGTACATATTTAGGGTAGTATTTAATACCTCTATCTTTGTAGGCTAAGATATTTTTGTCAAGAGCATAGAGTGACGAACTAAGAAGCAACATTGCTATCAATGTACTTTTTATAATATTATTTAACTTCATTGAATAATATCTCCTAATTTAAAATAATTTTGAAATTATATTATTTAAAACTGTTAATAAGATTATAATGTGAAAATTTTTTATATTTTTCTGAAAGGTGGTAGTTTTGTATTCGAGATAGAATTTTTGATTTAACCTCAAATTTTAGTCAACTAGACTAAACTTTATTCATAAAAAAAACTAAACCCTTGAATATTTACAAAAAATATAATATAATCCACAAAAATTTATCTATAGAAAGGAACAACTACGATGGCAAAACATCAGTTTCAGACAGAGATAGGGCAACTCTTAAAATTAATGACCCATTCACTTTACTCAAATAAAGAGATATTTATACGAGAGTTGGTTTCAAACTCTTCAGATGCGATTGATAAGTTTAATTACATGCAACTAACCGATGAGACGTTCAAAGAGGAGAGCTGGTCAGGTCAAATCAATATTAGTATTGATGAAGAGGACAACTCTTTAACCATTGCAGATAATGGTTTAGGTATGAATGAAGAAGACCTTATGAACAACCTTGGAACCATTGCTAAGTCGGGAACCAAATCATTTGTAGAATCATTAACTGGAGATGCTAAAAAAGACTCTAACCTTATTGGTCAGTTTGGTGTTGGTTTCTACTCGGTATTTATGGTTTCAGAACATGTAGAAGTAATTACTAAAAAAGCTGGTGAAGAACAAGCTTATAAGTTTGCTACAGATGGTACAGGTGAGTTTGAGATTACTCCCGTAACCAAAGAGGCACATGGAACGGTTATCTACATTAAACTTAAAGAGGATGAAAAAGAGTTCTTGTCTAAGTGGAGAGTGGAAGAGGTCGTTAAGAAATACTCGAACCATATTGCTTACCCAATTATGATGCACTTCAAAGAAGATGTAACCGAAGGTGAAGGTGACGATGCTGTTACTAAAAAAGTTAAAAAAACAGAACAAGCCAATGCTGCAACAGCACTTTGGACACTCCCAAAATCTGACCTTAAAAAAGAGGACTATATAGAGTTTTATAAGTCACTTTCACATGGTGATGATGAGCCTTTAACCTACTTACATAATAAAGTAGAGGGAGCACAAGAGTTTACAACACTTTTTTACATACCTAAAACAGCACCAATGGATTTATACAGAGCAGATTATCAAAGTAATATAAAACTTTATGTTAAACGTGTATTTATTACCGATGATGACAAAGAACTTTTACCAACCTATTTACGTTTTGTAAAAGGTATTATTGACTCCGAAGATTTACCTCTAAATGTAAGTCGTGAGATTCTTCAAGAGAACCGAATTTTGGCGAACATTAAACAAAATGCGACTAAAAAAATACTTCAAGCGATTAAAAAGCTAAAAGGTGAAGATTCAGAGTTATTCACAGCTCAATATAATAAAGTGATAAAAGAGGGAATATTCCAAGACCATACGAACAAAGATTTACTTCTTGACATCGTAAAATATAAATCTTCTACAGAAGAAGGTATGGTGAGTTTTGCTGACTACGTTAGCCGTGGTGACTCTGAGAAAAAAGAGATTTACTACATTGCAGGTGAAGATGAGAAGGTTTTACGAAACTCACCTTTACTCGAAGCCTACAAAAAAGCGAACATTGAAGTATTGATTATGGATGACAAAGAGATAGATGAAATAGTAGCTCCATCTATTGGTCAATATAAAGAGTGGTCGTTGAAAGATATTACTACTATTGATGCTCCTGACTCTAAAACAGAGGAAGAGAAAGAGGAGATTAGCAAAGAGTTTAAGTCTTTGACTGACAAGATTAAAGAGGTCTTAGGTGAAGATGTCAAAGAGGTTAAAACCACCACCAGACTAACATCTAGCCCCTCTTGTGTAGTTAAAGACAGCTCAGACCCAATGGCTGGAATGGCTCATATGTTCGCACAAATGGGACAACCTGTACCAGAGACACCACTTATCTTAGAGGTGAACCCAGAACATGCTATGATTCAGAAGTTAGATAAGTTAGAGAACCAAGATTTGTTTGCTGATATGGCATGGATTTTACTGGACTCTGCTAAATTATCAGAAGGTTTAGAACCAAAAGATAAGTCAGCGTTTGCCTTAAGAGTTGCAAAAGTGGCTACAGAGGCTTTATAATAGAAAATATTAGAAATTATTCAATATTAATTTAAATTATTTACTATATAAAAATAAATTAATGATATTTTAAGTTTTAATCACATGGTGAATAAAGTGTGAATAAAACTTGCTCGAAAGTGAATAATTTCATTAAATTAAATAAGATATTAATAGAAACAGAAAATAAAGAAGGATAAAAATGAACAAGCATATTAAAAAAATTTCAAACTATGCCATGGTTGGTGGTGTTGGTACAATGGTAATGGCAACTTTACACGGTTGTGGAGATGACCCTGCTACTCATCAACAGCAACAGCCTCAACAACAAGCACAAGAACAGAGTGTAGTAAAAGAGGGAGCAACAGTAACTATTGAGAAGCAAGCTAATGGTTCTTATAAAATTATTGATGAGGCTCCAAGTGTCAAAACACGTGTAATTGTTGTAGAAGATGGAAAAGAGCGAATCTTAACACAAGAAGAGATAGACAAACTGGTTAAAGAGGAAGAGGCAAAAGTTGATGCAGGAACCTCTAAATTAACTCAAAACCCTGAAGAGGTTAAAGAATCAGGGGGAATGGGTCTTGCTGGTACACTTATGGCATCTATGGCAGCAGGTATGGTTGGTTCTTTCCTTATGAATAAGCTGATGAATAACCAAAACTATCAACAAAACAGAAGAACTACTTATAAATCTCCACAAACTTACTCAAAGTCAAAAAACTCTTTTAAGAAGAATGCAGCAGCTAGAAGTGCAGCTAAGAGTTCATCGCCTAAAAAATCTGGTTTTTTCTCTGGTAAAAAATCATCATCGGCAAAATCATCAAGTTTTGGTGGATAAGTTATGAAACTTCAACCCATTAAAGTACCTGATAACAAATTTTTAGAAGAGATAGGTTTCTTTTGGCATACTGACCCTGACAATACACCTTATGTGGCAGACGAAATAGTGGTTATAAACTCTGATGAAGCAGATGCTTACTATGAAGCAGCCAATGAGCTTTATGAGATGTTTACAGAAGCTGGTGAGTATGTTATAGAAAATGAGTTGTTCCATGAAATAGGAATACCTTTTAATCTTGTAGAAGCTGTAAAAATGTCTTGGGACAATGATGTTCACTGGCATCTGTATGGTCGTTTTGACCTTGCTGGTGGGCTTGATGGTAAACCGATTAAACTTATAGAGTTTAATGCCGATACGCCAACTTCTCTTTTTGAAACCTCTATTTTGCAATGGGCAATGTTAAAATTAAATGACATGGAAGAGTCTCATCAGTTTAACAACCTATATGAAGCCTTAGGTGATAACTTTAAACGCCTTATAACCATGGAAGAGAGTGTTGAAGATTTTGATGAGCGTTATGATGGTTGGAAAATTTTATTCTCTTCAGTAAGAGACAATGAGGAAGAAGAGAGTACGGTTAAACTTCTACAGACCATTGCTACAGAAGCTGGATATGAGACAGAGTTTGCCTACATAGATGATGTTGAGTTCTCAGGTGAAGAGGGTGTCTTTTATAATGATGAAAACTATGAGTACTGGTTCAAGCTTATTCCATGGGAAGATATTGCGATAGAAGAGAGTGACTTAGCAATGCTTCTTACACAAATTATACAGAATCAAAAAGCGATTATTTTGAATCCTGCTTATACTTTGATGTTTCAGTCAAAAGCGTTTATGAAGATTTTATGGGACTTGTACCCAAATCATCCTCTACTTTTAGAGACAAGCTTCGACCCACTAGAGGGTAAAGCACAAGTTGAAAAACGTATCTTTGGACGAGAAGGTGCAAATACGGTCATTGTTGATGAAAATGAAAAAGTCATGGCAGAGACTGACGGTGAGTATGGCGAGTTTGGAGTTGTTTACCAAGAGTATGTAGAACTTCCAACCAATGATAAAGGAGAGAGCTACCAAGCAGGTGTATTCTTTGCTTATGAAGGTTGTGGTCTCTCTTACCGAAAAGGTGGTCTTATTTTAGACAACTATTCTAAGTTTGTTGGGCATAGAGTTGAAGTGGAGCAGGTTTAATAGTCCACTTGTGTTATAATTGTTCCTTATTGATAAAAGGAAAACAGAAGTGAGAGTATCAGCAAAATCTGAAGAAGCAAAAAGAGCTAAAGTTTTGGTCGAAGTATTGCAAGAGTATTTCGTTAAAAAATTAGATGATATTAGTTATGAACTTGGAAAACAGCAAGGTTGTGAACCTGTCGAGTGGTTACGAGATGAGGGAAAACATGGTGGAGGTGTACGTTATGAAGCACGAGATGAGAGTATCTTTAATCGTGCTTCTGTGAATACTTCTCAAGTTCATTACGATGACAATGAGCGTAAAAAACTCTCTTCGGCTACTGCTATCTCAACCATAATACACCCTAAAAATCCTCATGTTCCTTCAATGCATATGCATATTTCATGGACACAGATGCGTGATGGAAGAGGCTATTGGCGTATTATGGGAGATTTAAACCCTTCTTTAAAAAATGATGTTTTTCAACGAGATTTTGACATGGCTTTAGACAAAGCAGCAGGGGTACATGGAGATGAAGGCGTAGAGAATGGAGATATATATTTTAGTATACCAGTTCTAAATCGTACTCGTGGTGTGAGTCATTTTTATTTGGAAAATTTTAACAGTGGAGATTTTGAATCTGATTACTCTTTTGCAAAAAAAATGGGAGAAGCAATCATAGATGCCTACATAGGTATTGCCCTTCAGGCTTTACAGTACTATACTTCGTATACACAAGAAGAGAGAGACTTTCAGATAGATTACCATACATTGTATTTTTTTCAAGTCTTAACTCTTGATAGAGGAACTACTGCTGGACTGTTAATTCATAATCAAAATGATGTAGGGATTATGGGTTCCATTCCTTCACATATTGATAAACAACTTTTAGCTTCATGGGAAGTGTTAATGCCAAAACCTCAAGATGAATTGGTCAAAGCATTGGTTGATGCTATGCCAGAAGAGAGCATTGTTTATGTTGATGATGAGCTTAAAAAAGTCTTGGCAAATGTCGTAAGAACACACTATACAAAATATCCTGAAGCATTGTCTTTACAAGCTTCAGGAGGAGTAGGTATTGATACCGTAGGAAATCATAAGTAGAATTTTTTACAATAGAGTTCTTGTATTTTACAGGAAGAGTAAGGCTGAAATGAAATTAAAATACCTCAATAATTACCCCGAAAATTTACAAAATCAAATAAGAGAGCTTATTGAAAAAGATAAGCTCTCAAACTACATTCTCAACAAATACCCCACAAAACATGAACACCAAAATGACAAAGCACTTTATGCGTACACCAATGCATTTAAAAACAGTTATTTAAAAAAGTTTACCCTCTCCAAGGTGCTTTATGATGGAAAAATAAATGTTATAAAAAATGCTTTAGGAACACACACTTTTGTTTCACGTGTTCAAGGTGGAAAGCTAAAGGCTAAAAATGAGATACGTATAGGCACGATATTTAAAAATATGCCAGAAGAGTTTTTACGAATGATAGTGGTGCATGAATTGGCTCATTTTAAAGAGAAAGAGCATAATAAAGCTTTTTATAAATTTTGTACTTATATTGAACCGAATTATCATCAGTTCGAGTTTGATTTGAGAGTTTATTTGACACATTTGGATGAAGTGGGTAGTTTATACTAAATAAAAAGCTCTCTTTCTCTGTTATCTTTCCATAATAATTAATATTAAACTATTTATATGTTATTTTGTTGTCTAAATAAAAAAGGAAAAACATGTTAAATAGTTTATCACTCATTATCATCATGATTTTAACTCTATTTTTAGCATTTTATTGTGTGAATTCTCATAAAGAAAATATCTTAATAATGGTTAATAGCAATAAAAATAGTATCAAATCAGTTTCTGTTAATGTAGAAGAGAATTTAAGTCAAGAAGCCGTTAAAGATGTTAAACCTATTGAAAAAGTCTATGTAGAGGTATTAGCCGAAAAAGAGACAAATGAATCTCAAAAAGTTACCGAAAAGGTAGCTCCAGCACCAATAGAAATTGAACAAAAAGTAGAAGAAGTAGAGCCTATAGAAAAAGAAAAGGTTATAGAAAAAGTTAAAACTAATGATAAAAAAATCTCTGAATATAGTGAAGGTTATAAACTTGATGATTTAGAGAAGATGATAAGAGAAGAGTTAAAAAAAGGGAATAAGGAATAGATATGGAGACATTAAATGTAGTAATAGCAGAGATTTTACTCTGTTTGGCTGTAGCATGGGTATTAGGATTTTTAGCAGCATGGATACTCTTTAGAAGAGTTCAAAATGAGTATGAACAAGAGATAGAAGAGTTAGAAGAGAATTTATCTTATGTAAGTGCTTCTAACAAAAATCAAGAGAGGGAAATTATAAGTCAAAATCTAAAAATTCAGGAGTTTGAAAAAACTTTAGTTCAAGATACAAAAAATACAAATAAAAAAGATACAAGTGTTAAAGAAGAGAGTACTAAAATAGATAATATAAAAACAGAGAATACTGAAAAAAAGAGTACTCAAAAAAACAGTCAAGATGAGGAGATGCTAAGGCTTATAGAAGATAATCTTTACTTTCCTAAAAAGAAAAGATTGTAAAAATTATATTTCACTCTTGAACTATAACCACCATAGCAATAGCAAAGCCCCCATCATGGGCTATGGAGAGTGATGAGTTGGTGATTTTATGATACTTTTGAGCTTTTTTGCTCAGTTTGAAGTGTGGGGCATTTTTTTCATCTTTATAGATGATGATATCATGAAAAGAGAGTTCGGCTCCTATGCCACAGCCTAAGGCTTTTGAGATAGCCTCTTTGGCTGCCCAGTACCCAGCAACACTCTCTGCTCTTTGAGAGAGTTTTAGCTCTTCTTTGTTTAAAAATTTATTGAGAAATTTATCTCCAAACTTCTCTAGTGACTTCTCTATTCTACTGACTACAGTAATATCTGTTCCTATTTTCATAATGTTAGTTTATCTAATTTTTGGATAAAATAAATAAAAAAATTTAACTATCAAAGAATAATATGGAAGCAATATTTGCATTTATCGGAACACCTTTTGTCAATTTTATGAAAAAAATGGATAAGTTTGGTACGTTTATACTTTTTCAACTACATCTTTTCCCTCTTATGCTTAAGCGACCTTGGCGAATAAAGCAGGTATTTGAACAGACAGAAGTTATTGCGATAGGAACCTTTGGTGTTATTTTTCTAACGGCACTCTTTTTAGGACTTATTGAAGCTGTTCAGCTCTATCAGGGGTTTTCTAAGTTTGGTGCAGAGAGTTTTATGGGGTATACCATTTTTATCTCTATCTCTAGGGCTTTGGCTCCTCTGTTAGCAGGTCTTATGGTGACAGCACAAGCCATATCTTCTATGTCAGCAGAACTTGGAACCATGAGGGTTACAGAGCAGATAGATGCCATAGAGACCTTGGCAGTTGACTCTAAAAAGTATCTGCTTATACCTCGTATTATTGCTACGGCTATAGCTGTACCTCTTTTGGTATTGGCTTTTGATTTTATCTCTAACATGTCTGCTTTTTTAATGGCATGGTTTGCTTTAGACATGAACCCAGTGGTCTATCAAGACAGCATTAAAGCACTACTCACCTTTTCAGATATAGGTTCAGGTGTGTTAAAAGGTTTGGTTTATGGTTATCTTATTGGAAGTATTGGAACTTATGTGGGCTACCATACATCAGGAGGGGCAAAGGGTGTAGGTGTCTCTACAACCAAAGCCGTTGTTTTATCGTCGGTTACTATTTTTATAGCTGATTTATTTTTGTCTATTATCTTTTTGGCTTTGGATTGGTAGGGTGTTTTCGCTGAAAACACCGTTAAAACAAAATTTAAATATTTAATAAATTTCAAATGTTATAACACGGTGTTGTGAGGCACAACACCCTACAAAACTATCTAAATTCTGAACGTTCATTTCCAAAGGTATAAGAGACGACAACTCCAATACTGTTACCTTTGGCAGTGATGGATGGGTCATCTTTTAGTTCATATTCAATAAGTGTACCTTTTAGTCCAATATCTAGTGAAGGGGTTGCTCTATATTGCATTTTTATAACTCCACCAAAGGCATTGTTGTATTTGTCATTTACACCATTACTTACAAAGTTGTTGTCCCCATCATAAATAGGAAAAGAGCTATCAAGTTCTGGGTTGAGATGATAAGTTACCCCTCCACCAAATTTCCATTTGTTCGATTTGAACATGGCTAAAGCAGTAAAAGGTACAACATCCCATGTGACATCACCGTTATCTGCAGAGTCAGAATCAAATTTATATCCAACGAGTAGTTGTAGCTCCATATTGCTGTTGTCATTACCAAGTACAGCACCAGCTTCAAAACTTAATCCTTCCCCAGCTCGAATATTATAAGTACTTTCACCATAATAATCCTCATGAGTAATAGTTGCTAATTTGGTTCCCCCAAAGTCGTAACCCATTTGTAGAATAGGTTTTAAGGTGTCTTCTGCTGATAGTGTTCCTAAAGTTAATAGGGTAAGTAAAGAAATTTTCTTAAGCATAATTAGTCCTTAATATTTATATATAATATAGTATACACTTATTGTGTTTATATTGTGTCCTCTACATCCACTCCACAACTTTAGAGACCTCCTTGGCAATAAAACATTTTATATTAGTTTTCTCTAAAGGCTTGGTTGGAATAATGGCTTTTTTGAAACCTTGGGTATCTATCTCTTTAAGTCTTTGGGCAAGGGCAGTAACTTCACGAATCTCTCCTGTTAAGCTGACTTCACCTATAAACA
>JALVXD010000019.1 GCA_027038295.1 Campylobacteraceae bacterium | reverse complement strand
ACAGTGGTGTTTTTCATTTTAATCAATTGGTCAAGTTGCTCTTTAGAGAGGTTTAGTTTATCACTCTGTGGGTGAAAGAGTGAAACACCTACCAAGAAAGGTAGGTTTTGGTTAATCATAAAATAATCTTTTGGAAAAGCTTCTTTCTTAGCTCGATAGAAAGGTGATTTTTCTCCTGCCATCTGAGCCAATTTTTTAGCTCCTTCACCTTTTTGCATGTTGGGTGCTGCCATAAGACTGCTCACGAGGGTTAAAGATAAAGTTGTTAAGAGTGCTATTTTTTTCATTATAAATCCTTTTTTTAGTTTATAAAAAGATTCTAGCACTACGTTATTAACTCAATGTGAATTTTTACCATATCCGTTTATATGCTCAGTTACAGGTAGATAGCATCTTTAGACTATAAACTAGGTGGGATTATAAAATTAATATCAATATTAGTGTTAATGGCACTTTAAACCCTTAGGGAAAAGGCACATCTGTTAAATTAGATTTTTCTTATTTGTTAAATTTAGGTATCATTAGTTCTACCGTAACTACCTTGTTTTCTACTTTGAAACTTTTCTCAATTTCTAAAGTATCACAAAGTTTTTCTACAATATGAAGCCCTATTCCAAGCCCTCTGTCACTCTCTTTGTAAAATCTCTCAAAAACTTTTTTAGGGTTTTTAATGCCGTAAGAGCTGTTGGTTATGGAGAGGGTGTTGTTTTGCATTCTGATTTTAATGAAACCATTAGAAGTGTTATATTTACAAGCATTAGAGAGGAGATTGTAGAGTATACGGCTTAGAGCATTTCTGTTTGAAGTGATAATCTGCTCCTCTATCTCAATACTCCAATCTAAATAGTCATAAAGAGAAGAGAAAAAGAGTACCTGCTCATCAACAACCTCTTTTATGGGAAATTTTTCCTCTTCAAAAACAGTATTTCTCAGGTATACATCCAAGTTTTTATGCAACATGGAAATGGCATTAGCACTTTGAGCAATACTCTCTACCTCTTCATTTTTCTCCATCATTTTTAGGTTGATAAGAATAGAAGTTATGGGCGTGTTTAGGTCATGAATAATATCTTTGATAAACTCCTCTAGCAACGACAAAGCATTACGCAGAGGAGAGAGAGCATAGAGTGCAAAGAGAAAAGAGATGATTATGGCTATAAACGTAAGGAGTAGAAACTGCCAAAGAATGGTAGTTCTAATATTATTTAAGAGAGCGTGATAAGACTCTAAAGGATATTTGATTTGAAGGCTACTCTCTTCATCTTTAACAAATGGTACTAAAATGTAAAGATTCTGTTCATCAAAATATAGTTCATAGAGTTGGTTGTCGGCTACCTTGTCAACAATGTCCATATCAAAGCGTTCATCATCAAAAAAGAAGCTGTAGTTTTTCATCTCTAAAAAGAGTTGTTCACTAAGATGCTCCTCCTCTAGTCTATAGTAGTTATAAAATATAAATGCTAAAAATAGCTCTATGACTACAAAAAAGAGGGCAAACCCTTTAAGTAGTGACTCTTTTTCAGATAATTTTATAACCCACTCCTCGTACATTTTTAATCTCAACACCAAGAGCTTTTTTTAGTTTCGCAATATTGACACGAAGTGCTAAATCGGTTGGTTTTTCCAAAAGAAGCATTAGCTCATCTTTAGTAACAGGATTGGGATAGTTTTGAATAAGTGAAAAGAGCAGACTCTTTTGAACATTTGCCAAGTAGAGAACCTCTTTGTTATGATAAACCTCTTGACTCTGTAGGTCTATCTCAAACTCTTTAAAGGTTATCTTTTGTTTTAACATGGCTGTTTTTGCTTTAATGCGTATGAGCAACTCTTCAGGGTCAAAAGGCTTTTTTACATAATCATCTGCCCCTGCGATAAACCCTTTTGTTACAGTTGCTACATCCACCATAGCTGAGATAATAATAGTGGGTGTAAAATCCTCTGCCTCACGCAGTTCTGTTAAAAGGTCAACTCCAGAGAGTAGAGGAACATTAATATCAAAGAGATAGAGAGCATACTCATTCTCATAACTCAAATCCATAGCCTCTTCACCATTTTTCGCCCAATCAACCTCATACCCATTTATCTTTAGGTATTTGATGAGTGTCTTTGATAGGTTTGGGTCATCTTCTAGTAATAGGAGTCTATTTATATTCATCTATTTCCATTACCTCGACCTTGACCACTATAACCTTGACCTCGACCTCTTCCTTGACCATTACCTAAATGTCGAAACTTAGGCTGATGCATTAAGTGTTGATGTTGAAAATTTTTATCTGCTTTATGCTGATGTTTCCTTTGACCCATTTGTCCAGTTTTACAACTCTCTTTTGAAAAAGAGTGTTTTAGCTCTCTCATTGTTCTTTGGCGACTCTCTTTGTTCATCTCACGCAACTTAACTTTAAGTTGGTTCATCAAAACTCTTCTATCTTCAACTTTTGACTCTTTTATTTGTGAAATCAATGTTTCAATAGCTGGTTCTGAAACTTTTTCTGTTTTAAGTAGGTTACTTGGTTCTTCTACTGTTACAGCCGATATTTCTGTGATAGGTATGCTTTCTTGTCCTGAATTTACAACAGGATCAACAATTTCCATATTTACTACTGCTGATTCCTCTATGATGGGTATATTCTCTTGTTCCAAATCTAAAACAGGCTTAACAACTTCTATATTGGTTATGGCTGATTCTTCAATGATTGGTGTACTCTCTTGTACTTCTACTACTGTTATCTTATTCTCTATGCTTTGCTCTATAGCTTCTTGAGCAAAAAGAGGCAAAGAGAAGAGTATAAAAATAATATATTGTTTCATCTATTTACTCCTTTGACTTATTTTATAATAAAATTGTTAATGAAATGTTACTTTATTAAAAGCTTACACCCAAGGCTAAAGAGAAAGTATGGTCATAAGATGACTCCTCTAATGCGTAGTTATAAGATGCTGTAGCAAAAAGGTTTTCACTAAAACTGTAACTGTTAAACCATGCAATACCCTGTTCTGCATCACCATCAGAGTATATAGAGTTTGTATAGTTGTATGATAGAGCCGAGTACCACGCATTGCTAATTCTATAACCTGTTCCTAGATAAAAAGAAGAGTAGTTTTCATAATCTATATCATTGCTATCGCCACTTAAGGTGTGACCTAAGTAAAAAAACAAATCTTGCTTAGGATTTAACAAATAACTAAAGTTTATTGAAGCAAAGTAGTCATTGTCTCGAGAGGTATTGCTATCTTCATTGTCAGCTATTTTAGTACCTAGTGAGAGTTTTAGTTGGCTACTTGGTAGGTCAAATAGGTATCCTGTTGATATATATATATCATTATCACCATAGGAGTTCTCTTTACTATAGCTACTGTTGGTGGTTGAGCGAGAGTTAGAAAGAGCAATGTCCAAGTTACGATAAGCATAATTGGTATAGAGGGTTAGGGATGTATCATTGTCATATGTTTTATCGGTACTGATGTCAGTACCAATTTTAAAAGTAAAATCACCTCTATAGCTCTTAGGTGTTGTTGCTGATACTTCATCGGTATCGGGGCATCCTTTTTCATTGACCAAGAGATTAAAAGGGGTATTAGGACAGGCATCAATGCTGTCTTCTACCCCATCAATATCTTGATCTTCATAGGCAATACTCATACTTGAAAAAAGTAAAAATATAAGAGTTATAGATGTATTTTTCATAAATTAAATCCTATTCTCAATTGATTAAAAAAATTGATAATACATCATTTTGGTTAACTCTATCTTAATTATTTTTTTGCTGTAGAGAAAGAAACTAATTTCCCACCATGTTTTTTTTGAAACTTTTTAGCTTCTGATTTTGAAGAGAATGCTACTCTACTTTTATTTCCCATAGTACTTGGTACATCAGAACCAACAACATAGGTTGCCGTTTTAGCATTGATTAGTTTATTGCTATTGGCATCAACTGCGTAGATTTTTTTGATATCTTTATGTTTTTTCATATTCTCTTTTAGACAGTGCATAGAACAAAAATGCTCTTTTTTCTTGTCTTTATAGACAACGGCATGAGATGTTTTGTAAAATTTCTTGATTTTCATGTTACAAATAGGACAAGAGGATGTTCCCATTATTTTACCATTTGGTACATTTTTATCAAAAGAGAAAAGGGCTGTAGTGAGGGTTAAGATTAAAAAAAGTTTTTTTAACATTGGTTATTCCTGAAGGTTTATTTTGCAGAAAAAGATGATTGATTAGGAGGGGGAAGGTAAGTCTATTCTATCAAGAAAGAAAAAATATCAAATCAATATTTTCTGCAATGATGATAGTATAGACCTTTTTTGTTAATTTAGTGTTAACTCTTAGTTACGACCTTGTCCATTTCCGTTTCCATTTCCTTGTCCATTTTCACTTTCACCATTTGAACTTGGATACTCCTCAGGTGTTTTTGCCCACTCTTCACCAAGAAGTGCACAACCTTGGGCTATACCCATGTTTTTTAAACCTTTGTCAAATGCCCAGTAGTGATTGTAGCTACCATCTCTTAGTACATTAAATCCTGCTACAATATCACTTGCATTTGAAGCTTCGGCTTGTTCTATGTATTTGTCTAAATCATCTACATCGGTTACTTCAACCATACATCCTACTTCAAGTGCTGCTTGTTTTGATGCAACTCCTTTTGCATAGAGTGAATCATAAAGCTCTTGTATCTTTGGTATATCATATTCACCTATTGGCATATCTTCAAAGGTAACATTTTTATCGGCTACAGGATTAACTACATTTGTTGTATTAGTAGCATTTATATTATAGCGTCTAACAATATCTTGTACTATGCCAACATGTTTTACTTCTGAATTTGATGAAATATTTATTAGTTGTTTTATCTCTGTTCCCTCTTCCTTATGATAATTATAAAGTACAGTATATATATCATGAGCTAATCGCTCTTCATTACCCATATATGCTAGACTATCTATTAAGTCTTGATTTAGAGTTGATTTTGGATAAGCAGATAGATTAAAATCACTTCCATTTCCATGTTGCCCTTGTTCAGTTTGTATCTCTTCAGGTCTCTCTCCATTATCCCAGCGTTCTAAGTTGTTTTCATAGTGAGTTACTGCTTCTGTCTCATTAACATCAATAACCCCATCATAATCTTCATCAATATGCTCTGCTAAATCGCTAGATATATCTAAAATTTCACTCTCATTTTCTAAGTTAGTGATAGTAACATCTTCATCAATATTTTCTAAAGCAGTTATCACAGAAGTTGGAATGGTGATTCCATTACTTGTATTATTGTCAACATCTAAGGCTTGTAGTGTACGGAGAATAAGCTTTATTTTCTCTTCATCATCAGTTAATTCTCGTGGACTTACAAGACCCTCTTGAGTTGGCTGTGCTTCTCCGATTTTTAGTTTTCCAATGCTAAACTCAACTTTTTCACCCTCTTTATATTGGAAACTTCCTTTATTGTCCGTTGTACCTGTAAAGCCCGATGAAGTTTTATAGCTTAGACCTGTTACTGGAGCATCTATAAAGTAACCAGTTTGACTATCTGCAGTTGTTGAAGAGTCACTACCACAACCAATTAAAAAAGCTGAAGTGACTAAAGATATTGTTCCTAATGTTAAATGTTTTCTCATTTTATTTCCTTACGGTTTCATTTGTTTTGTGATGTAATTGTAAGGTATAATTGTTACCTAAGTGTTACCTATGTTAAGTTATTTTAAAATATAACAATTCACCATAAAATCTATATTAATTCTTAAGCTCTAATCTATCTTTCACATCAAAATAATCCAAATAAGCCTCTACACTCTCCTCTAAAACTGTCTCATTCAAATCCAAAGCCTCTTTTGGTGGAAACTTCAAAAAGAACTGTTGAGGCATAATAGAGTTCTCTTTTTTAGGACTTTTTAAATAACTAGCAAGAGATTTTTTTATACGCTCTTTGGTACTAAATTTCATTAAATAACGACGGTAAATAAGCTCACTCGGAATTTTCTGCTTAGTATGACACTTTAAGCAATTTTGTTGCAGTAGAAGGCTTGGTTCTTCGGCTTGAGCAACGGTTGAAAAGAGTAGTGTTATGAGAATTTTTTTTACCATTTTAGTGTGACCTTTGTTAAATGATTGTAATCAGAGTCTATTGTAAAAGTAAAGTCGTAGCGTTTCACCACTTGACCAATAATATCAAGACCAATACCAAAACCACCTTCACTGCTGTTTGCTCGTCTAAAACGCTTTTGAATAAGTGAAATATTCTCTTTTTTAATTCCTTGTCCATCATTTTGTACCTCTAATCTATTGGCTATTAGGGTAACCTCTAATTTACCAAATTTATGGTTATATTTTATAGCATTTGAAAGAAGATTATCTAGCAGACGAAGGGCATCGTTTTTGTCTATCTCTAGGGAAATATTAGGGTCTATATTTTTGATAATTTTAATATTTTTTGCTTCAATAAGTGTATGAAAAAACTCAATTCGCTCGTTTAAAAGGTCTGAGATATTTAGGCTTTCTACTGCTCGATGATAATTATGATTGAGCTTTAAAAAAGTAAGGTCTTCATAGAGTCGGCTTAATGTTTTAGAAGCCATCTCAATACGTCTCATCTCCTTTTGTCCCTCACAATTATAGATGGTGTCAAGCAGTTCAATATTGGTCAAAATGGTACTAATGGGTGTGTTAAGCTCATGGGTGGTGTCTTCTATAAACCTATTCATCAGTTCTATAGACTCTTTCATGGGGGCTATAAAAAGACGACCTAAAAAGAGACCTAAAATAGTAAATAGAACTCCTGCACCAACTAAAAAGAGAAATAACATCTTAATCAGTTTATTAAGTGGTTTTGGGTCAAAATTTTTAGAAACTAAAAGATAAGAAGCCCCAAGATAATAGGGTTTTAAAGTATGAAGATAAAAAATCTTTTCTTTCTCTTTATAAAACTCTTTGTTCCAGTCAATTTTTTTAGGTTTAAAAGTACCAAAAATATAACCTCTATCTACATCATAAATCGCAGAATCAAAAGTAGGGTCATTTGGGTAGAGAAGTGGTTCATCAAAAGTTTGATGAAGCTCCCTTAATTTTTGGACTATCTTCTCTGCTTCTAATTGTAGTTGAGCATTTTGGCTGTCTATAATTTGATATTTTTGAAAGTTATAAAATATATAGCTACCAAGTGAAAAGAGTATGAGAGTGGAACCAAGGTAAATGGCTAAAAAACGAACTAGAGAGCGTCTTTCGCTACTTAACATAGCGATAACCCGTATGTTTAATGGTCTCTATGGTCTCTTTTCCTAAGATGTTTCGTAAGGTATTAACATAGGCTCTTAAGCTACCTTGACTAGGGCTTTCACTGTAATCCCAAAGTTCCTCATAGATGGCATCATAAGTGAGTAGTTCATTGGGGTGTTTTAGAAAAAGAGAGAGAAGTTTGTTCTCTTTGGTTTTTAAAGCAATTTTTTTACCCTCTTTCTCTAAAAATAGCCCTTTAATGTCAAAAAAATAGCTATTTCCCAAATCAACATAGTTCTCTTGCGTACCATAATGGCGTTTAATCAGCGACTCTACACGAACCAAAAGCTCTTTTAGTGCAAAAGGTTTACGAATATAGTCATCGCACCCTATATCAAACCCTTGGGTTACATCATCTACAGCATTTAGCGAAGTGACGAATATAGCAGGAGTTGTGTCACCACTGTCTCTTCGCTCTTGTAGAAACTCAAAGCCATTTTGATGAGGTACCTTTACATCTAAAAGCATCAAGTCAATACTCTGTTCATAGAGAATATCTTTGGCTTGTGAAGCATCATAAGCAGGGTAAACCATGTACCCTGAATACTCTAAAAACTGTTTAATAGTATCACTTAGTTGAATGTCATCTTCAAGAACTAAAATATTTTGCATTCTCTACTCTACGCATCCCAAAATGGTAAAATATACTCCATTTGCTTATCATTTAAAATTTCGATGCTATCTTTTAAACACTTTAAGTGAATCATGGTTGCTTGAGCTTTGAGCTTTGCTACTTCATCAACTTTTGGCTGAAGTGCTTTTAAATCTGCACCATCATACATCAAATCCATAATCTCACTCTGTAGAGGTTTAAGTGCTTTTTTTATCTTTTTAACCCCTGTCATGGTCTCTTTTCTAATTACCAAAAGCTTCTCTTTTTGCTCTTTTGAAAGATTGAGTGCCTCTTTATCCCAGTTCTGGATCAAGATTTTTGTTAGATGAGGAAGAGCATCTATATTCATTAAAAATGGAGAGTTTTTAAGAGCATTGAGTTTACTGTCTGTTTGCATTTTGTTGATAAGTTTTACAAACTCTTTTTTAGGATAGTTTGCATAGAGATAATCAGCTATCTTTTCAAGCTCATCTTTGCTTACGGAATCTTTTTGAGATGGCATAAGCCCAAACTTAGCAACTTTATTGGACTCACAAACTGATTTTGAAACATTTGGGTTTTGAGTAAATTCAACAATATGCTTTTTAACAGCACTCTCTTCTTTCAACGCATTTTTAGCATGAAAAAGAACAGCATCAAAAGGTGGTGCTTTAAGTGTTTGCATCTGCTGAGGGGTTGGGGTGGTAGGCAAGTGACATTTTACACATTTACTTTTTACCAATGTTTCACCTGTAGGCATTGCGTTCGCTATGTTTAAAAGAGCTATGGTTAGAAAGATATTTGTTTTTAGTTTCATATTGGTTGGGGTATCCTTATTTTTTTATCATTATAGTATTTCAATATGAATTGAATGTTAATTTAAATAAGAAAAAAGTCTTTCGTAGTTTAAAAAAACCCCCACCATAATAGACAATATAATCGTTACAGTAACAATTAAAATATTTTGACTCTCTTGGGTGAGCTTTTTTTTACTTGCAAACCACTCAACTATTTTCATGGCAGGAAAAGCCATAAACATAAGCATAACTATGGAGGATACAAGTGTCATGAGTAGGGGAGACATTTTATATTCCGTAATAACTATGTATAAATTGAGCATCTTGCTCATTATTGATTGGTATTGTGGTTAAGTCTGTTCCATTATTGTCAAGAACTGTAAGTTGATGCTCTTTAATTTTTAAATGCTCTTTACCCCAAGCTTTTTCTAAATACTCTAAACGGTGAAATACCTCTATATTAGTAGGTTTCTCTTTAAAGTTTTTATCTTCCCTATTCATGATTTGAAGTCCACCAAAACGTTTGTCTAGGTAGTAAGGTGAGTATTTCTTAACCTCTTTGTATATAGGTGATTTAGGGCTTGGTTTCCCTTCCTGAAAAGCAATAATAGACATGAATATGAGTCCCAGACCTATTGCCATAAATAGATATTTTTGCATAATGCCTCCTATTTTTAATTATCATAAGTATAGATGTTTTTATTAATTATATTGTTGATGTTTATCAATATTGCTTCTTGTTGATTATGTTACTATTTTTAAAAATTATAGGAGTCACGATTATGAGTAAATTTTTAGAATTAGAGGCTGGCTATTTGGTCATTGGACTTTTAATTATGTTGATAACTCTTTTTGTAGGTAGTAGACCTATGTTTAAAAAAGGTGCAGCTCCGAGAGCATTGTTGGTGGTAGGTTTTATTTTAGCTATTTTTATTGCCTTACATCATAACGTGACTACCTCTAGGATGGCTGAAGTAAAACAAGCTTTTTCTGAGGGTAAAGATGTTATTTGCGAAAGTCGTGCTACACGAAAAGTGGCTCAATCCGTTACGGTTAATATTAATAAAGAGTGGACATTAAATGGGGATGTTTTTGCTTCTCCAAATTATAGTCGAGTGTTTCACACGGCTCGATGTATTTTACCTATAGGTAGAGTAAAAAACTAAAATAAAAGAGGGATGCTCCTCCCTATTTTTAACACTATATAACATTCTTAAATATAACTCATAATTATCATTTATCATTTTAAAAAGTTTATTTGATAAAGTTGACATATATCAATTTATTTCTCTGTTCAAAAAGTAATAATACAATATGCTTTTAGCTAAATTGATATTCAAAAGGACTTCTTTATGGAAGATATACTCATTGTCCGACCAGAAATTTTACCTGATGCGTTTTTATGGATTTTTACCGTATCAACGTTGGTTCTTGTTTTTGGTGTGGCTTATGCTGCTACTATAACACTTGCAAAAATGGGGTATTTCTCTAAAAAATGGATGAACCTTGGTTATCTTTTTTGGGCATTACAAACTTACTGCTTATATGACCTTTCTGTTCAAATTCAAAGTGAACCTTTTACAACTAAAGTACTTATGGTCTCAATGATGGCATATTTTTTCATTCCCCATTTGTACTTTAGACTTATAGAAGATTCTGATAAGCGATATGAACAGAGTGCTGATATAGCAGAACATAAAAACTAAGGAGGAGACATGGCAAACGAAAATCTATCCGTCTGGACAAGTATACCGTTTTGGCGTAGATCAGCTGCATGGGTAACAGGATTTGCATCTATTTTACTTATTTGGCTTACATTTGACACTTTAGGTCAAATTTCTATGGGTAACGATGCTGACCTTAAGGCAGGAACAACTAAAAGGGTTCCAGGTCCTACTGTCATCAACTATAAAATTACTTATGAAATGAGTAAAAAAAGAGGACATGAGGTACCAGTGATTGGTGAGAAAGAGGCATTTTTTGGTAAAAGTGACTACAGTGAAAAGGAAGCAAGAGCACTTTTGCACCTTGGAAAGCTAACTTCACAAGCAAAAAACTGTATGGACTGTCATACCCTTTTAGGTAATGGTGCTTATTATGCTCCTGACCTTACTAAAGCATGGATAGACCCAGCTTGGAGTAAAACAGGACCAATGATGGCAATGACAGGAAAAAGTACAAGAGAAGAAGCGATGGCAGAGTTTTTAATGCATCCTTCAACCTATCCTACTCATGCACGTATGATGCCTGAACTGGGTATTACAGCAGAGGAAGCAAAAGGGTTGGTAGCATTCTTAAAACATATGAGTTCTATCGACACAAATGGTTTCCCAAGAAACTTTGGAAAAGAGGAGGGTTCAACAAATGCTCAATAGTATAAAAACAAATCACTTTGAGGGAAATGCCTCAAAAGAGTTAGGAATGATGTATTTCAGAGTGGCTATTATCCTTTTTGGTGCACAGTTACTTATGGGACTTATCGCTGCTATTCAATTTTTAGTTCCAGGATTCTTGTTTGAACTTTTTGACTTCTCTATTGCGAGAATGGTACACATTAATGCATTGGTTGTATGGATGCTCTATGCAATGATTGGTGCAACGTATTTTCTACTTCCTGATGAAACAGATGTAGAACCTATAGGTATAGGTCTTGGTAAATTAGGCTTTTGGGTACTAACTGCTGCTGTTACTGTGGTTGTTCTTGTCTTTATCTTTGTTCAAGTTGGAGCAGGTACAGAAGCGTCTATTTGGTTAATTACTGAAGGTCGTGAGTATATCGAAGCACCAAGATGGGCAGATATAGGAATCGTTGTTGTCGTGCTTATCTTCTACTTTAATGTTTTTGCTACCTTTATAAAAAGTAGTAAAAAAACAGGAATTATGACCGTTATGATTGCTAACCTTTTAGCACTTGCTGGTCTCTATTTGGCAGGTATGTTCTATACAGATAACATCTCTATGGACCAATTTTGGTGGTGGTGGGTTATACACCTTTGGGTTGAAGCTACTTGGGAAGTATTTGTAGGTACCTTGGCAGCGTTTGCTCTTATTAAACTGATTGGTGCTAAAAGAGAAGTAGTTGAAATGTGGTTATGGATTGAAGTTCTTATGCTCTTTGGTTCAGGTATTCTTGGAATGGGTCACCACTACTTTTGGATTGGTACACCTGAATACTGGTGGGAAATTGGTGCACTATTCTCTGCACTAGAACCTGTGCCACTTATTGCAATGTTTGTTCATGTCCTTTACGATTGGGGTAAAGAGCAAGGTATTGCAAAAGCTAAAGGTGAAACTGGTTCCGTTATTACCAATGGTCCTGCCATGGCATGGATTGTACTTAATGCATTTGGTAACTTTTTAGGTGCTGGTATTTGGGGATTCTTCCACACATTACCACAAGTAAATATCTATACTCATGGTACACAGTTTACAGCAGCTCATGGTCACTTGTCATTCTTTGGAGCGTATGCAACCATCCTTATTGGTATGATGTATATTGGTGTTCAAGGTGCTTATGGTGCTAAACGAATGAAAATGAACTTTAACTCTAAAATGGGTATTTTCTTAACTGCATTTGGTGTTATGGGTATGACTGTTGCTTTAACCATTGCTGGTTATGAGCAGGTACTTGTTGAAAGAGCTGAGCTTGGAGCTACATGGAATGCGTTCTTTGTTGCACAAAACCTACCTTGGTATGTTCAAGGACAAATGTGGAGAGCCATTATGGGTGTAGTAACACTTATAGGGTTTATCTATCTTGCTGTTGACTTACTTACTATTGGTAAAAAAGCTCAAGCAGAAGAAGCGTAATAATCGCTTTGTAAGGGTAGACCAATGTGTCTGCCCAAAATTCATTATAAAGGAGATAAAATGATTGAACCATTAACTGATGTGGTACCAAGTTTTTTTGCAATGCTTAATCAAGGACCATTAACCTTGACTATCTTTTTGCATACAATAATTATATTACCAATGTTTTGGATATATAAGCAAGAGAAGAAAAGGTTAGAAGAGCAAAAATAGAGTAAAATTTATGAGAAAATGGGGCTTAGCAAAGCCCCAAGTTTAAAAAATGTCATCTGCTAAAACAGACAGAGGATTTTATCTAAAAGAACTTCAATAGGATTAAATTTTGAAGTTAATTTTAATTAAAGGAGAAGAAATGAACAAACTTTTAAGTATCGCAGCAGCGACAGCGTTAACAGCAAGTTTTGTATTTGCAGGAACATCCAGTATGGACTTTGCTAAAAAATTTGAAAAAGAGTGTCAAGGGTGTCATGGACCTATCCACCAAGGTGGTGTTGGTTCTGACCTTAGACCAAAAGCTCTTAAAAAGAAAAACAGAGAGATGTTGGCTGAAACCATTATGAATGGTAGAGAAAACACAGCCATGCCAGCATGGAGCAGTACATTCTCTAAAGATGATGCAGCAGGTATGATTGATTATCTTATGGATTGGAAAAATACTGTTGAATTAAAACTTGATTTCGATGAAGTACATAAATCATGGACAAAACTAGCCGATAGAGACGCATTAGCAAAAAAATATCCAAAAGCAGCCGATGTTAAAGATGTGAAAGACATTACGTTTGCAACAGAGAGAGATGCTTCTTTAGTTGACTTTATTGACTCAACTACAGGTAAAGTTCTTTCTCGTCACAAAGCTGGATTTGCTGTTCACGTAACGGTAACCAATAAACATGATCCAAGATATGCCTACTCAATTTCTCGTTCAGGTAAATTGACCATGTTTGATATTGCAGCTCCAGGGCAACCTGCATTGGCATCCGTTCAAGTTGGTCAAGAGTCTCGTGGTCTTGCAGTATCTCCAGATGGTAAATATGTAATGGCAGGTAACTACAACCCAGGTGGTGCAGTACTTTGTGATGCAAAAACACTTGAGCCACTCAAAGTATATGACACAAGTCGTGTTATTGATATGGATGGACAAATTGGACCAAGCCGTGTAGCTTATATTGCAGATACACCTTATGGACCTTACTTCTCATTTGGACTTAAAGATGCAGGTCATGTTTATGTTGTAGATTACTCTAAACCTGATTTCCCAATTGTTGGTGATATTGCAGGTATTGGTAAAGTACTTCATGATGCATTCTTAAATGAAAATGAGGGTGAAGATTTTGGTCGTTATGTACAAGTTGCTTCTCAAGGGTCTGACCTTATGGGTATTGTAGATCAAAAGACTATGAAACTTGCAGCTAAAGTGCATACAGGTGAAAAATCTAAACCACACCCAGGTCAAGGTTCTTCTTGGTTTAACAAAAAAATGGGTAAACAACTCAATGCAACACAGAGTATGAACATTGGGCAAGTTGTTATTTGGACCTCTCCAGAGTGGAAGATTGTTAAGAAAATCAAAACTTCTGGTGGTGGTCTGTTTGTAGGGACAGGTGAAGACACACCATGGATTTGGTCTGACTGTGTTCTTGGTAAACCTGAATTTTACAATGAAGTACACTTAATTAACAAAGAGACTTTAGAAACTGACAGAATTATTAAAGTTGGTAAAACTAAAGGTCAACTTATCGATGCTAAGACTAAAAAAGTACTCCAAGAGTGGGACGCAACTCAACATGCAAAAGTTGCTGTAAATGAAAAAGCATTTGGAAAAGAGAAAATCTTACCTATGCCAGATAAATTGGGAGCAGCTGTAAAAGAGCCTGTTCAACCAAGACTTCTTCACGCAGAACCTGCTAACCATGGTAAATGGACAATGATTTCTGAGTGGACAACTGGTAGAATTGGTATTTACGAGTCTGAAACTGGTAAGTTTGTTAAGTACATTGAAAACTTGACAACACCTACATTTACATACTCAGTTGAGCATAGACAGCATATTCCAGGTGCTTAATGTTTAACTCTCTATAGCATGGGCTTTGCCCACGCTATAGATACTACCCATCTAAGACCAAACAGTTATGGTGTAGTTTGGTCTTGGATGGGTATAACTATTAATGAAGTCTATTTTCTTTTCGATACCTCTTCTTTCCATAGATAGGCTTCCTTAATGGTTATACTTTTAATAGGGACTTTTTATGAAATATCTTTTATCTCAGTTTATTTTACTTATTTTTTTATTTTCATTGTCTCTTCAAGCTAAAGATAAATACCTTGATAATCACTCCTGTAATGAGTGTCATGAAAAGATATATGAAGAGTATCAGACCTCTGCTCATGCGAAAAGTTATTTTACTGATGAGCTTCATAAAAAAATAGCTGATAAAGTGAGTAATGAAAAATATGCTTGTGCTACTTGTCATATGCCAATGGCGAATAATCTTAAAGATTTAATATCAGGAAAAGCTCGACCTAATAAAAATAATAAAACGCATACCGATGCCATATCTTGCTACTTTTGTCATACTATTGCGTATGTAAAAACAGCTCATAAACACAATATTAATACCAAAGCACGACAAGCCGAAAACTTTAAACCAACACTTTATGGACGATTAGTTGATCCTGATGATAGCGATAAACACTCATCTAGTAAAAATCCAATTTATGGTCAAAAAGTTTGCATGGGGTGTCATTCTCATAAACTTAATGATAATAATGTTACGATATTTAGAGCTATGCAAAAAAAACAAAACTCTTTGGAGTGTATAAAGTGTCATATGCCAGAGTTAGAAGGTGGTGCAGAAAAAATCAATAAAAAGACAAGAGCTACTCATGTTAGTCATAAGTTTTTAGGTATCTATGATAAAGAGTTTAGGGCTACTGGATTGGATATAAATATCTCTACCACGGCTGATAGCATTGAGATAAAATTGACCAATAAAATGGCTCATCCACTTATCATTCAACCATCACGAGTAAAATATCTTGAAGTTAAAGTTTTACGAAATGGTAAAGAGATTTGGAAAAACTATAAAGAGAAGCCACAAGAAGATAAAAAGGCATTTTTTGAGTATAGGTTTAAAGATAAGGATGGAAAAAAGATAATTATTCCAGCAACAGCATATAGTGGTGAGATGAATAATCTTAATATGAAAGAGAGTAAACTTTTAAAGTATACTGGTATGAAGCTTAAAAAGGGTGATGTTGTCAAGGCAACTATGTTTGTAAGGTTTGCTAAGCAAGATTGTCAACAGGTTATTAAATTAGAAGATGAAAAATTTAAGAAGGCTCACCTCTTAAAAGAAGTGATATATAGAGTAGAAGAGAAATAGATGGTATTTATAGAGCTAGAGATTCTTTGCTTTATCATGGAAAGGGTATTATTTTAGCACAGGAGATTAATGAACTTCTTGGTAAATTTTAACAGATAAAGCTCAATGAAATATTTTTTGATATACTAAAATAAAGTATATCAAAAAGAGAGCAAAAGAAGAGACATTCTTCCCTTTCCTCATTAAATAGACTTATTGTAAAATAATCTTTATCTCTCTAAGCCTAAGTAATGATGCCAATATAAATGTACCACCCAACATTTCTATGGCTTCCTCTGTAGCTCTCATGAGTTCAACGATACTCTCTGTGTTGAGTGTATAAAAGATATTTGAAAGCCAAATAAAATCACTGTTTGCCCCTTCATAAAAGTCCATGGCAATGGCAATAGCATAAAAAGCAAAGCCTACTAAAAACATAAGTATCCCTATATTGTCATTTTTTTCAAAGAATTTTTTACTGGTGCTATAGACAATATAAAGTCCAAAAAGTGCAAAGGTTGGCATAAATATAACTTGCCAATAGTAACTCATGAAGCCTGTTTTTAGAACCTCTTCTGTTACTATTTCTCCTACATCTGAACCTATGTGTTCATGTATTTCAAACATATCATCAAAACCTAAATAGATAAAGAAGAGGGAGATAACCAACCATTTCCATTTCTTTTCCTCTTTATAAAAAAAGAAATAGACTATGCCTACTAAAACCATAATAGTAAAAGAGAAGAAGGTGGGAACATTTCTCTCCATAGTTATATCAAGATAATTATCAAAAAGATAATTATCTTGAATGTCTATTATATAAGAGCTATAGAAAAGAGCTAAAAATAAGAGAGCGATAATAGTAAATGAGAATAGAATGTTTTTTGTATTTAATGTTATGTGAAAGGAGTGTTTCATAGAGTAACCTTTTTTATATAAAATATTAATGAATTATAACATTAAAAAACTTTATTAAACGCATATTTATTGTTTTATGTTACAATTTGTTTAGAATTAGTGATATATAAATATATTTACTTTTTCAAATAAAAAAATAGGAGATAATCAAAATGATGAATCTTAATAAAAAAGTGATTAGTAGTCTAGGAATTATTGCATTAATATGCTTAGCACCATCAATGACATTTGCAAAAGGACATAGTGGGAAGTCAGGTAAACATGGAGATAGTGGACAGCATGGTAAGTCTGGTAAATCTGGTAAGTCAGGTAAACATGGAAATCATGGAAATCATGGAGATCATGGAAAGTCTGGTAATTGGGGTGGGGGTAATGGAGATCCTTTAAGTGAAAGTTGTACCCCCTGTAAAGGAGGATTGAGTGCAATGATTCTTAGAAATGATGGACCAAGTGCTGATGTAAGCATTCAAGGTGGTAAACATGGACATCATAATAAACATGGAGGTAGTGGAAAGTCAGGCAAACATGGAGGTAGTGGAAAATCAGGTAAACATGGTAAACATGGAGGTAGTGGAAAGTCAGGTAAACATGGCAATAACGCTTTCTCTGAGTATGTAGAAGCAGGAGATACTTTTACCTATAGTACAAATGGTAAAATGAATAATAGTATTTCTATTAATGGTGCTTATATTCATACAAGTTGTTCTAAACCTATTAATGCTGGTATGAAGATTGGTGACTTTACATTGGTTTCTGCAACTTCTGCAAGGACAGGAGAAGTTCTTTGTACCCTTCCTAATGCACCTCAACCCAATGAAACAGGAAGTGTATGTGGGGTTGTTTATAATGATTTAAATAATAATGGAACTCAAGATAATGGTGAAGAGGGAACAAGAGGGATTGTAGTATCTGTTCTTGATGCTAATGGTGATACTCAAACAGCTAAAACACGTATAACGGGTTCTTATTGTGTTAAAGATGTTGTTACAGGTAATGCAACAGTAACAGTAAAAGAGTCAACTTTACCAGCAAAAGCTAACTTAACAGCAGGAGATAACCCTTCAGATGTAGTTGTTAAAGCAAATATAAGAAATGATGCAGGTAAAGATGGATATATCTTCGCTGAAGATCCTATAAATGAAACAGGAAAAGTATGTGGAGTAGTATTTTTAGATACCAATGCAAATGATAAATTTGATAATAGTGATGAGTTACTTAATAACGTAACTGTTAATGTAAAAAATAGCAATGGAAATAATATTGCATCAGAAACAACAAATTCAGCTGGTAAATATTGTATATCAGATATACCTGCAGGAAGAGTAACTGTTGATGTAGATGAAGGTACATTACCTGAAAATTCTGGTCAAGTTGTAGGAGAAGACCCAACTACACTAACAGTAAAAGCTGGTGAGAATAATTGGGCAGGAAGAGATGGTTATGGTAAACCAGATGTTGCTCCTAAAACAGGAAAAGTATGTGGAATAGTATTTCATGATGTAAATAAGAATGGTCAAAAAGATGCAAATGAAGACGGTTCAGCTGGTATTTTAATTAAAGTTCTTACTAAAAGTGGAAATGCAGTTAAAGGAGAGACAGCTACTGGTGGTAATTATTGTATTTCAGATGTTCCAAAGGGTTCGGTAGAAGTTACAGTAGTTGAGTCCACACTTCCCGATGGAGCAAAGTTAACTGTTGGAACAAATCCTACATCACTTGTAGTTGTACCTAACCAAGAGAATAATGCAGGAGAAGATGGTTATGCAGGTGATTGTACTTGTGATTGTTCATTATGTCAAGGAGGAACAAAATAATATTTAATAACTAAATGTTTGTTATCATCAAGAGTGATGATGACAAACTAATTATTAAAACTCTCTTTTAGCTTCTCTCTTACAAGAGAGGGGCGTTCTTTAGCAAACAGAAACATCTTCTCTATATCTTTTTCCCATGTCTTCACCGAAACACTTTGTTTATCTTTGTCCTCTGACCATTTTTTGAAATGACGTTCCATCTCAGGTTCTATTTCAGCTTTTGCTTTTGCAATAAAAGAGTTTACTCTTTTCGTATTAAAAGTATTGTCCAAATGAAATAAATATTTATCTGTAAATAGTTTAACAAAATTTTCATTTTGCATAAAATAGGTAAATATCAAACTGCTCTCATCATCGTCTAATACATAACCTAAAATATTGTCTCTAGGGTTTTGAAAACCACGGTCTAAGTCAAAAAGTAATGTTCGCCATTTTCCATTTTCTGACTTTAGTCTCCAACGTTTAATATTATGATGAATAGAAGAGTTCCCAAAAAAACTCTCTACAATAATATGATTTATAAATTCAGGCATATCTATTTGAGAGGAGGCTACTTTAAAATACGCATCATTGCTCATATCATGTGTTTTAATATACTTAATAAGTGCTTGATAACTTTCTAAACTTCCCTCTTTTGGGGTATCGTCATTCTCTATCAGGTCAACATCTTTTTTCCCTATATGATGATTAGATTTTAAATAATCTATGTTCATTTTTTCTCGAATATTATAAATTCCCCAATATTTGGCATTTAAAAATACTACAACGGGCTGAAAAGATTGATAATCTATATCCATTTTATCTTTTACAATTTGGTGAGAAACTCCCTCATGCATCATACTGTGACCCCAATGTGTTCCTGAGTTTCTAAGTATAAAACTCTTTACTTTTTTAATTTGAGGCTTATCTCTGAACAAAGGATATTTAATAGATTTTTTTCCGTATCTTTTTTTAGCATAAATGGCAAATGACTTTTGTGGATACCAACGTGTATGATTTCCACTAATTCGCATACCAATATTTTCTGAAACTTTTAGTTCTCCTTTTTCTAAAAAAGAAAATGACGCTGCTCGTATCCATCGTTCATTATAATGTTCTGCAATACCTATTTGCTTGTCATACAAATACTTAGGGTCAATAGCCAAAGCAACAACAGGAAGAGTAATGTTCTCATCAATAAAATAGGTGTGGCTAAGAACTTTACTAGGAAATTTATGCTCTCCAAATACTCTTGCTCGAACAACCGTTGTTTTGGAAAAATGAATAGGGGCTATGTATTTGTTAGATTTTTTTGTAGGTATAGACCCATCTAAAGTATAGTAGATTAATCTATCTTTTTTGGTAGTTATCTCTAAAGTCTGATTCCCTTCATAAAAAGCACTTATTTTTGAAAAAATTGGAGCTTTATAACGTTTATTACTTTTAAATATCTTAGCATTTTTTTTATGTGGAGAAGG
>JALVXD010000018.1 GCA_027038295.1 Campylobacteraceae bacterium | reverse complement strand
ACTCTGCCATGGTAGCTGTAGGTATGGGTATGACCAGCCGTGTAGATGCTGCTCAGTGTGCCTTGAAAAAAGCCAAAGAGATGGACTTAGACGTTAGTGGTGCAGCAATGGCATCTGAAGCATTCTTTCCATTCCGTGACAGCATAGACGCAGCAGCAGCAGCTGGTGTTAAAGCCATTATCGAACCAGGTGGGTCAATTCGTGATGATGAGGTTATATCAGCTGCCAATGAACATGGAATCTCACTCTATTTTACTACTGTTAGACACTTCTTACATTAACAGAAAAAGAGACCATTTTTTGGTCTTTTTTCTTTTTTTATCTTTTAAAATTTACAAATTATTCACGATTAATCGCTATGATTAGCTCTGAAATATTAATATATAATGAGGAAGAACAACAATGAAGAAAATATTATTTGGACTATTACTTTTTTGGTCAACACTTTTTGCAGAAGTTATTGATAGACCAGCAACAGTAGAGTTTGTAAATAATCCTAAAATGAAAATTATAGACATCCGTACAGAAGGTGAATGGGTACAAATGGGTGTTATTAGAAATTCTATACTCCTTACATTTTTTAATGAACAAGGTGAGGTTGATACAGATGCATTTCTTGAAAAACTTAATAAAGTTGTAGATAAAGATGAACAATTTGCTATTATCTGTAATACAGGTAGTCGAACAAAATTGGTATCTAATTTTTTAGGTAAAAAAAAGGGCTATAACGTTGTAAATTTAACGGGTGGAATGATGAAACTCTTTAAAGATGGTTTTGAGCCAGAGTACTATGCTGGAGCAGATACAAATAGTACAAAATAATTGAATCATGGACTCTTCATATTGCCAATGGGGAGTTTATGTTAGCTAAATGCCTTTATCATGTGAGGTTTTATTTTATTAAAAGAAAATTGATGATTGGTAAAATACTCAAAGGCAATAATCCCCTGATATAGCAACATATCAGACCCATCTTTGGTTGGTCTCTTATAATCTCTTGCAAATTTTAAAAAAGCTGTCTCTTTCCCATAAATAACATCAATACAGGCTAAAGAACTTGGCACAACACTCTCTAGTATCTCTTTAGGGCAGGGGAGAGTTTCATCTTCAAGCCCTGCTGAGGTCATATTAACGATTAAGTCAAATTTTAAATCTGTATCAAATGTCTCAAAAGTATAGGTTTCAAAACCATCCTCCTTAAAACGCTCCAAACGGGCTTCACTTCGGTTAAGTAAGGTAACGTTATAACCTGCATCACGCAAAATAACTGAGGTAGATTGAGCTGTTCCTCCAGCTCCTAAAAAAAGTACATTTTTAGCATCTTTAAACTCTTCTATGGCTTTTAAAAAACCAGGAGCATCGGTATTGTATCCATAAAGTTTTCCCTCTTTTTTTACAATGGTATTGACAGCACCTACTTTTTGAGCAAACTCATCAAGTATATCACATGCTTTAAATGCTTCTTCCTTATGAGGTACGGTTATGTTTGCACCTTGAATATCTAAATCAAAAAATTTCTGACGTAGCTGTGAACCATCTACAAGTTGATAGCGTGTATAGACTCCATCATATCCTAAGCCATTAAAGGCAAAGTTATGCATGAGTGGGGATTTTGAATGTGAGACAGGGTTCCCAAAGATGGTAAAAAGTTGCATTACAACTTCTCCATATCTTTAATAGTAGCCAATAAAGCTCCTAGTTTGTTTTGTACCTCAAGGTACTCCAATTCTGGAATAGAATCAGCAACCACACCACCACCTGCTTGTAGGGTAATGGCATCTGGTTTTATGAGGGCTGTTCGTATAGCAATAGAAGAATCCATCTCTCCATTAAAGGCGAAGTATCCAACTGAGCCAGAATAGAAGCCTCGTTTTAGACCCTCATACTGAGCTATAAGTTCCATGGCACGTATTTTGGGAGCCCCTGTCATGGTTCCTGCTGTAAAGGTGGCACGGAAAAGGTCAAACATATCTTTGTTTTCATCTATGGTAGCCTCTACATCTGAAACCATGTGCATAACATGGGAGTAGCGTTCTACTCTCATCATATCGGTTACTTTTACTGTTCCTGTTTTAGCAACCCGTCCTACATCATTACGCCCTAAGTCTATGAGCATAAGGTGTTCTGCACACTCTTTTGGGTCATTGAGCATCTCAACTTCTAGCTCTTTATCTCGTGCTTGGTTTTTACCACGTTTTCTTGTTCCTGCAATAGGTCGAAGTAAAATTTCATTATTAGAGAGTCGAACCATAACTTCAGGGGATGAACCAGCTATTGAAAAATCTTCATAGTCAAGTAAAAATAGGTAAGGAGAGGGGTTTTTAGAACGTAAAAGTCTGTAGAAACTTAGTGGGTCAATCTCTCCTTTTTGGGTATAACGATTTGCCAATAATATTTGAAATACATCTCCTGAACGTATCATCTCTTTAGATTCACTAACAAGCTTTTTGTATCTCTCTTCTTCAATAGAAAAACTTCCTTCCCCATTGAGTTTAGCAGGTTTTAGTTCTTGAATAATATTTGGTTCTTTTAAAAGAAGTTCCAAGTTATTCATTTTAACATCGTATTTTTTATCATTTTGAATAATGGTTAAAATAGAGTTTTTATGAGAATAAGCCAAAATGATTGAAGGACGTACTAAGTCTAAGTCAGGTGTTTGAAGTGGGTCATAAAGGTTATCCATACTCTCTTTTAGAGTTGGTTCAAAGACTTTTACCATGTCATAACCTATGAAACCTATAAATCCATCAACAAAAGAGAATCCAACTTCATTTGAGATTTTTTTATAATGTTCTTGGTCAAGCTCTTGATAATATTTTTGTAAGAAGTCAAAGGGGTCATTGTTCAGTTCTTGAACAATACCCTCTTTGTTTGTGTAGAGTGTTTGATTATTTTTATAAACAATTCGCTCCATAGCACCTACAGTAATAAAACTATAGTTACCTTCTGTTGTGGTTACAACCGATTCAAAGAGCATGGTCACTTCCTCTTTGAAAAGCTCCTTTATCTTCCCATACATGGAAACAGGGGTTGTTTGATCAAAGAGAAGTTGTTTTATCATTTATATACCTTATTTTTTAATGATATAAGCACCTTTAGAAATCTTTTTAGCTTTGTTTAGGTTACTTTGTGCGTTTGCTTTAGAACTAAATGTACCAATGAAAACACGAGTTAAAGTTTTATCATCTTTTACCTTAATAAGTTTATAATTTAAACCAGTCTTTTTAATTTGTGCAACGGCAGCAGCAGGATTTTTAAATGTACCTATTTTAATATAGTACCCATGAGTTAGTGTATAACCAGCGATACTTTTAGATGATGAAGCATGTTTGCTTGAAGTTGTTCTTTTAGCAACTACTTTATCACTTTTTGTTTTAGTAGATGTGGCATTTTTATGAGAAGTTGAGTTTTTGTGCGTTGTTGACGTAGCGTTTTTATGCGATGATGTAGTACTCTTTTTACTCGCACTTGTGTTACTAGAAGAGGATTTCTTAGTTGAAGAAGAATCTTTTTTAGCAGTCTCTTTTGGAGTAACTAATTCTTTAACTGAAGATAAAGGTCTATGGTCTCTTAAGGTTACTTTAGTTTTTGAACCACTAACATTTCTCTCTTTTAATGTAGTTGCTGATGTTGCATCTTTTGCAGCTTCATGTAGATTATCTTTTGCGTCTGCTCCTCTATCTTTAAGAGCTGATGCTGCATCTTTTGCTGTATCTTTTGCATCTTTAGCTGTATTTTTTAGAGCATCTGCACCATCTGCAGCAGCATTTTGTGTACCTGCTATAACAGCACCAGTCGCACCAGCAATTGCAGCAGCACCTGTAGCCAATGCATTACCATTAGTATCGCTACTATTCATTTCACTTGTACTGATATTGCTATCGATATCCGTGTCACTGTCTGTATTTAGAATTAACTTTGTAATAACTACTGAAATTACTAAAATTATAAATAATAAAGCTAAGAGGGTAAGTATGTTTTTAAGGGGAGTTTTTTTATTGCTCTCTAAATCACCAATTTTGATGTCATGTAAGTTTTTGTCTGCCATTGTCTGGTCTCCATTTTTTTGAACAAAGTATAACATAAAAAAAGTGATAAATAATAGATATTTATAAGATATTTAGTGGGAATCTAATGATATTATAATTTTTTGGTGAGTTTTTGTTAGGAAATATTCTATAGCTTTTTTTTGACTTAAGTTCTAGTATTTGTTTGATTTTATCAACTCTTTCATAGGCTATATCTAGGGGGGTATTTGTACTCTTTATAAATATTTGAAGTGGTTCTTTATTTGGACTTTTATAGGTAATATAGTTGCTTATATCTAAAGTTTTAAATAGGTGTTTGATTAAGGAATAAAAACTTTGCCAATCTTCTTGATAATACTCTATAACCAAATAGTTTACGATGTCATCTTCAATAAGAGGTAAGGCAAGAGTTAGTTCATCTTTTTTATATTGTTCAATAATTTTTTTATTTATAGGCGTATTGATTTTCTCATATTTACTATAAAAAGTGCGATTGTTGAAAATAATTTTTTCAACAATCTTATCACTTTGAATATAGAAATAATCGGAATTAAACTCTAAATTATCTATTTTAATTTTCAAAATTACAAACTATTTAGATTAGTAGATGGCTTTATCATAGATAACAAATTTAGAAGCAAGTTCTTTCATCTCATCTTTGATTTTAGCGTGAAGTTCACTATCTTCAATATTTTCAAGAACATCTGCCATTTTATTAGCAATAATCTCAAACTCAGCTTCTTTCATTCCACGACTTGTAAGGGCAGCAGCTCCTACTCTAATTCCAGAAGTTACAAATGGACTTCTGGTCTCTCCTGGAACAGTATTTTTATTAACAGTAATACCTGCAGCACCTAAAGCAGCATCAGCATCTTTACCTGAGAACTCTTTTCCTACAAATGAAACCAATACCAAGTGGTTGTCTGTACCATTACTGACAAGGTCAAATCCTCTTTTAATAAGAACATCAGCCAATACTTTTGTATTTGCTTTAACCTGTTTTGCGTAGGCTTTCCATTCGTCTGAAAGGTTAT
>JALVXD010000017.1 GCA_027038295.1 Campylobacteraceae bacterium | reverse complement strand
TAATAGAAATTCAGACGTAGACTTTAACATAGAACGCTTACAGTTGACATATGCATTATCTGATGAACAGAGTATTAGAGTAGGACGATTTAACTCAGACATTGGGTATTGGAATCAAACTCCTATTGCTATTTTGCAAGACACAACGACCACACCACATATTGTAGGGAATTTTTTCCCTAAAGCTACTACAGGAGTATTGTTTACTCAAAATATTAATGAAAACAACTCTTTTTCTGTGACTTTTCAAGACAACAATGATATTGCTCATCAAGATAATAACATTCAAGTAAATAGGCATAAAGCTTTGGCTTATTATGGCATGGCTGATGATTTATCATGGCGTTTCTCTTTAGGAACATACCAAGAAAATAACCATAAAACAGCCACTTATATGGGTATAGGTTCAATGTATGATGGAGAAGAATTGGGAATAGAAGCTGAATTTTTTACTCAAAAGTCTGATAAAAGTGATGATAAACCTTATAGTGGTTACGTTCAGTCAACTTGGCATTTTAAAGAGAAACAGGATGCTGTAATGCGTTTTGAAAGCTATAAAGACAATGCTTTAGATGTAGAAGAAAATATCTATCTGCTTGGTTACGTCTACCGACCCAACAGTAATATAGCACTGAAAGCCGAATACGTTCATCATACAAAACTACCTTTAAACCGTTTTGTTTACTCTTTTTCGGTACTCTTTTAATGGTTAGATATTTTATCTCTTTAATCCTTATGACAGGTGGACTCTTTTCCCTTGAGTTGGTAGTCGTAGGAGATAAAAACTTTCCTGAAGATAATCTAACAAAAGAGACCATTAAAGCGATTTTTTTAGACAAAAAACGTTTTATAGGTGAGTCAAAAGTTTTAGTAATGAACCACGAACATGAAAACCCTTTACGGATTTGTTTTGAGAAAAACATTTTAGAAAAGAGTAAAAAAAGTTTAGAACGCTACTGGAGAAAAGCCTACTATCAAGGAAAACGCCCACCTAAGATTATTAGTTCTAATGAGATGCTATTTCTCTACCTGCAAAGTGTTCAACCCTCTATTGGCTATGTCGAGTTCAATGCTACTTTGGACAAAGAGCTTAAGGTGCTTTATCGGATAGGGTGTGAGTAATTTTTTTATTTAGAGTAACCATACGTTTAAATTCTAATATATTTTTTTGTTAAATTACTTAGTTGTTTTTCAATATAATTGATTATTAATTTTAAATCAAGGATAAAAATGAAGGAAATAGTTAAAATTGGAGTGTTAGCAATTTTGTTTATAGGTTGTGGTGGAGGAAGTAGCTCTCCGAGTAAAGGAGTACTTTCAGATGGAAACCCATTAAACAGAGTAGCAGGAGGTTTTATTGATTCTCAAAACTATAGGATAGTTACAACTCCAGCAGATGGACTCTCATCAATGATGTGTCAAGGAGGAAAGGGAATGCTACTTATAAAAAATAGTATTGTAACAGGAATGATGATGGCTGGACTTAGTAGACCTTGTGTTGTTTTTGGAACGTATGTCCCTGAAACGGGAAAAATGACAGGTGGTTTCAAAGAGATGGAGCAGATGGTTGGAAATTACAGTGGTCTCATGAATATAGACGGAGGTAAAGGAACTTGGAGTGATGATTTTGGTTGTCATGGTACTTGGGAGGCATTGAAGGACTAGTTAATAATAAAAGCTCTTGTAGGGTGCTGTTTTCTAACGCACCTTAAATATATCTAATACTTGGTGCGTTGGAAAACAGCACCCTACTAAATTTTGATATAATTCTTTTATAACAAAAAAAGGGGATATATCTTTATGAAAGTGTTGGAAAAATGAAACCCCTATGGAAAAACCTACCCGACACCTATAAGATTTTAATCTCCATGCTTCTCTTTGTCATGCTTATTCAGCTTAGTACGCTTGTCTATATTTGGAAAGTTGAATCAAAAGTACTTTTAAAAAAAGAGCGTCAGAACCTCTCTTATGAACTTAACATCAATGCGAAACTTCTTTTAGAACACATGAAAAGTTTAGAAAAAGAGTTAGTCTTTTTATCTACATTGGAAGTGATGGATGATATTTTGGTCAAAGACATTGACAAGCGTATAGCTATTTTGTTGGAAAAAAAGTCCAAAGATTTGTCTGAAAACATTGTTCTGTTGGCGATGGACAGTAAAGAAGTTGTTGCCTCTTCTCATAAAAATTATAATCGAAATGACTTTTTAGAATTTAAAGTATCGGTTCAAGCTTCATTTGATAAAAATAAAACCATTGGCTCTCTTTTGTTGCTTTATCCTTTTAAAAATCTAAGAGAATTGAAAATAGATAATCCACATCAAAAGCTATGGCTAAAGAAGCGTCATTTTACTGCTCCTAACCTAAAAGATAACATCGTCGTTTCAAAAGAGTTAAACAGCATCTTAAAAGGCTGGAGACTCTCTTTGTCCTATGAAAAAGAGTATGCGTTAAAGAGTGTTAGAGAAGTAGAGAAAATTCTGCTTTTTGCCTTTGTGTTGTCGTTACTTTCACTACTTTTTGTGGTTTGGGTACTCTCTAAAAAGCAGATGAAAATTTTGGAACATACCCAAGAGGTTTTGGCACTCAAACGGATGTTTCTCTCCACCATGTCACATGAGTTACGTACACCGTTGGGGTCTATTTTAAACCTTACACAACACCTTATGGTTAACCCAAAAATAGGAGACGATGAGGTTGAGATGTTGGGGAAGATAGAGAACTCCTCCGAACACCTTTTAGGAATGATAAACAACCTACTACAACTCTCAAAACTGGAATCAAACAGCATGAGCATCACCAAAGAGAGCATAAATGTACGCATGGTCATCGAAGAGATGATAGAGATAGTCGAACCACTTATAGAGGAAAAAGCGTTGCTTTTAAAAAAGAGTATTAGCCTTGTAGGGTGCTGTTTTCCAACGCACCAAATAATTGATAAAGCGATAATTGAAACCGATGTGCATCTCTTTAAACAAGTGGTGATTAACCTGCTTTCCAATGCCATTAAATTTACTGAAAAAGGAAGCATTGAGATTCATTTAACTCAAAAAGATGGAGTGTTTATTTTTGAAGTAAGAGACACAGGTTGTGGTATAGAAAAAGAGAAACAGACGGCTCTTTTTTCTGAGTTTTATCAAGCCCATAGTGCTGAGGTTAAATACAGTACAGGCTTGGGCTTGGCATTGAGCCAAAAGATGGCGATGCTTATTAATGGGGAGATTCAAATAGCGAGTGAGGGTGTGGGGTTTGGAACAACGGCAACGTTTAGATTTTCGTCCCTGTAGGTTTGACCGTGTCAAACGCCAAAACCAAACTTAGCATAATTTTATATTTCAAATTTCCATTTATTTCAAGTGAGATTTAACGTTTGACATGGTCAAACCTACCTGTTGATACCAATCCATTTTTAAGCAACTTCAAAATCTCTTTCTTAACCTCTTTGATGCTAGGTACAGTACTAAAACAACTCTGTACTCCACAGACAGAGTACTCCTTAGAATCTTCTGCTTTTTTATAAATAAAAGGATAACCTAACCCACTAAAATCACTCTTTATAAGTGCATCTTTGTTACCTTTAACAATGTACAAACCTTGACCATACATAAGAGCAGTATTGAATGCTGTGGGGTAGTATTGTGGGTAGCTGTTGATGTAGAAGGCTGAGGATTTCATGCTCTTGTCTACACTGTCTAAAAGCGTGTATTCTCCACCTATGGCGACGTATCTTAGTATGTTTTGTAAGTTTAAAGCTAAGGCACTTTTGTAACTGCCACTATCGACAGAGGCTTTAACCTTAAAATTTTTATCGGTCGATTGAAACCAGCTGTTCTCTTTGTAAAACAATGCTGTACTGCGTTTGACCATGGTTTTGTAGGTGTTTAAATAGGGATGTTCAAGTGTACTCTCATAAGCAGAAAAAAGAGCATCTGCCACAAAGGCATAATCTTCTAGTAAACCCTTTTGTGTAGGTTCGTTAGGGAGCAAGGTTTGGTGATAGAGTTCGCCCTTTTTGTACATTAAATTTAAGAGTTTATCTAACGAAGATAGTGCCTCTTTTTTAAACTGAACATCCACCACACCTGCATCTAATTTGGCTTTTATGTACAAGGCATTCCACGCAGTATTGATTTTTTTATCTATAAATGGATACTCTTTTGTGGCTCTTAACTTACTCAGTAGTTGACGCTCTGTCTCATAATTGGCATCAGATTTTTTAATGCTTGGGTTGCTGTACGCACCATAGTCAAAATTGCCTATATCTTCTATGCCAAAATATTCTAATACCTCTTTGGCACGAACTTTAGGGACTTTATGAGCAACTAAATAGTCTAAGGCTTCTTTGTAAGCAAAGACAAAATAATACCCCTCTTGTTCTTTGGCTTTTTCGTTTTTGCTGTCTGCATTACTGGCACTAAAATACAGACCGTTGTGCATAAAGCGTTTATCCATCTCCTTAATGCTCTCTTTGACCACTTTTGCATAGAGCTTTTTCTTGGTAAGTTTGTAAGCTTTCGCGTAAACTGAGATAAGTTCAGCATTGGTGTAGAGCATCTTTTCAAAGTGAGGTATGGTCCATTGGGCATCGACGCTGTATCTGAAAAATCCACCATCTATTTGGTCGTAAATACCACCCCTAGCCATGGCATCTAGCATGTCGGTAGCCATTGTCAAAGCCTCTTTGTTCCCTTTGATTAAGTAGATATTTAAAAGAGCATCAATAGAGTTGGCTTGAGGAAACTTAGGAGCTTGGCTAAAGCCTTTGTTTTCAAAGTCGTACATCTCTTTGTAGCCGTTAAAGGCTTTTTGAAGTAAATCATTTTTAATTTCCCCCTCGTTAACCTTTATGTTTTTATAAGATGTTAGCGATTTTTCTATATCTGAAGCAACAGCATTGAGTTTCTCTTTTTTGCTGGATGCGATTTCTCTAAGCAAATCTTTGAGCATCTCTTTAGGCATATAGGTTCCAAAATAGACAGGCTTTTTATTGGGGAGTAAAATCACCGTTAGGGGCCAACCACCAGATTTGTTGTTGATGATTCTGTAACCCTCTTGATAGTAGCTGTCGATGTAGCTCAATCGCTCTTT
>JALVXD010000016.1 GCA_027038295.1 Campylobacteraceae bacterium | reverse complement strand
TCCCTTTAAGGTAAAGAGTATAGGTGCATGTCTTCCCACTACAGAGAGGTCATGAGAACTTGAACCAGCTCCTAAAAATGAACGACCAGATTTTATGTTAACTAGAGCATCTTTAGAGGCTTTGTCCCACTCACCATCATAAGCATTCATCTTTGTTTGCCAAATATCACCAAAAACAAAAGGGTCATAAACTCTACTTTCACTCATGTACTCAAGTAGCCAAATAACCTGTTCGCCATAAAGAGTAAACGCTTTTTTTTCATAAGCATCACCAAGAAGTGACCCCCACATAAGTCCTTTTAATTTGTCTTTGTTCATTGTTAGCCCTTATTTTATTGTTTTGCACTTTAACGAAAAAATGCTTAATCTATTTCAACCTCTTCCCATTCAAAACCACAAACAGCACAGGTAAATAGAGCAGATTTAAAACCGTTCCCCAAAGTAACCCAAACCCAAGGGCTATCGCCATAGGTTGGAAAATGACAGCTTGACCTGTTGGGAAAAATATAAGTGAAGCCAAACCTATAAGTGTGGTAATGGTGGTTAAAATAATGGGTCTAAAACGTTTACTTGCTAAGTGGTAAATTTCTTCCATATTGGTCGCTTTTTTGAGGTTCATCATCATAATAATTCCGTCGTTTATCACCACCCCAGAGAGTCCGAGTATTCCTATGACAGAAGAGAGGCTTAGGTTGACATCAAGCAAAAAGTGACCCACTAAAACCCCTAAAAATGCAAAAGGAATCACCGACATCATCATAAAGGTTTCTCTAAATGAGTTAAAAAGGTAGAGCAAAGAGAGCATAATGAGTATCATCGCCAGTAGTGAGGCTGCCATCATGTCGTTTTTTAAATCTTTCTGCTTCTCTTGTTCCCCTTTGAACTTTAGTTTTATGCCATCTTTTTTCATCTTGTCTAGTAGAGGTTGTACCTTCTCTACGGCTTCATTTGCCGTGATAATTTTAGAGTTCACAGAAGCATAGATGTAGAAGTTTTTCTCTCCAAAATCTTTGATGATTCGCTCAAAGGACTTTAGGGTTTTAAACTCTACTACCTCACGTAATTTTACACGACCATTCTCACCAAGGTCAAGCTCAAAGTTTTTGAAATCTTCTAAAGAGTCTTTGTTGTCACTGCGTATACGCATCTCTAGCAGGTCGGTAGAGTCAAAGGCGATGGCTACTTTTCGCTCTAGGTAAAGGGTCGAGAGTATCTGCCCTAACTGTTGCTCATCTAGCCCTAACGACTCCCCATAACTGTTGACTTTGAGTTTAATCTCATCGACTCCAAATTTGATACCATCATTAACCGAGGTGATACCATCGAGAGCCAAAAAAGCCTCTTTTAGCTCTTTCATGTAGGCGATAACTTTTTGGTTGTCATCGGATATAAGCCCTATTTTAATGTCTGATTTTATAGGGCCTACTTTTTTCTCTACTATCTCGATGTCTGTTAAATTAAATGCCGTGAAGTAATCTTTCTCTTTTAAAAACGCTCGTAGCTTTTGAGAGATAACAGCCGATTTGTCATCGCGTATTCGGTTGTTCTCATCGTAGTAGAAGCTTAGAAAAGGGGTAATGTAGGCATCAACCAAGTTTTGGGCTTTTAGTTTGTTCAGTTCTATTTTTATCTGCCCTACATAAGGGTAACTCTCAGAGTTTCCTGCAGCGTCACGCCTCCAACCTGCTATGGCTCCTATGTGTTTTATTTGGAACTTCTCTTTTTCCTCATACAAATCTTTCTCTATCTTTTTAAGTATGGCATTGGTCTCTTCGGTTGAGGTATTAACATTTGCTTTTAAAGCAATGGTGACGGTAGAGGCATCAAACTTGGGGAACATCTTAAATTTACTCGCCTGTATACCCATAACAATACCCACAGGAACAAGAACTAAAAAGAGTAAAAGAAAGCTCTTTTTGTACTGAATAAGGAAGTGTATAACCCTAGAGTAAAACCTGTTTACCCCCTCCCAACTCCTTGGTTTGCTCTCACCTTTTAAAATGTGTGCAGCGTGTATGGGCAAAAATATAAACGACTCTATAAGTGAAGCCAAAACCAAAACAGCCACGGTAATAGGAATGAGTTTCATTACTTCACCTATGGTTCCTTGAATCATCAGTGCAGGTATAAAAGCAAAGAGGGTGGTAAGCGAAGCGATGGTGACAGGCTTAAACATCTCTTTGGCTCCCAAAAGGGCAGCCTCTTTGGGTTCCAGTCCTGCCTCTACATGTTGCTGAATGTTTTCGCTAACCACAATGGCATCGTCAACAATAATCCCCAAGGCGATAAGTACCCCAATAAGCGAAATCATGTTAATGGTATAGCCTGTAATATAGAGGTAAAACGCTCCCATAACAAAAGAGGTAGGGATACCCAAAGAGATAACCAACGACATTCGAGCGTTAATGAGTACCATCACCAAAAGAGAGATAAGAATGATTCCTAGTAAAATATTGGAGACTACGATGTTGAGTCTGTCTTTAATGCGTACTGAGTTGTCATCGTGAATAAGATAGGTAAGTTCAGAATTTTTAGAGTTTAGTTCGTCAACTATTTTGTTTATTTTTTTAGAAATTTCTAAAGAGTTTCCCACTTCACTCATGCTAACAAAAAGGTCTATAGAGTCTAAATTGTCCACAGAGAAGAGTGAAGCAGCGTCTCCATAACGTTTCTCTACTTTGGCAATATCTTTTATGTAAATACGTTTTCCTTCTACTACTATTTGGCTCTCTTTAAGTGAACGTGCCGTTTTTTTACCATTGTAAGTACTAACATAGTGGTGACCCCCTTGGCTATCTTCTATTTTTCCTATGGGGTAGATGTAAGAGAGTCCTTGTATGGCTGAGGCAATGCTCTTTTCATTAAGTCCAAGGGCTTGGATTTTTTCTGAGTTTAAACTAATGTCATAGTACATTTCAGCATCACCATATATGGTTATGTCAGAGATATTTTTAAGCGTAGATATCTTCTCTTTTAGCTCTTTTGCTCGGTCAATTAGCACGGCATGGTCAAGGGTGGTAGAGCTAATGGCTACAGCCATAAGCCCTTTACCCGTTGAGAGAACTTGAACCATTGGTTCATTCATATCTTCAGGTAGGTACTGCTTAGTAATGGCTATGGCATCTTTTATTTTGTTTGCCGTGTTGTATCTGTCTACCCGTTTTTCAAGTTCAAGTACCATGTCAAAGTTAGCAGGAGTGATGATGGTAGACATCTCTTTAACTCCATCTATGTTTTTTACTTCATCCTCTATTCGCTTGACTACCATTTTGTCTAAAATATCTATGGAAGCCCCTGTATACCCACCTGAAATAGCAATCATATTTAGCTCAAAAGAGGGAAAAATCTCTTTAGGGGTTTTGGTATAACTGTAGATACCTGTTAAAAATACGAGCAGAAAAAGAAGATAGTTCATACGTGCATTGACGATGAAGAATTTTAGGAGATTTTCAAACATGAAATGGTTAGCCTATTTTTTTGTTATTATAGCCAAATATATGAGGTGAAATCTTAGGAGGATACAACAGCTTTCACCATAACCAAATAGAGTTAGTGGGAAAAAATATATGAGGTAAAAGCCATCTATGAGAGTCGATAGAAAAATAAGAAAAAGGTAAGAAATTTGACTCTCATGCCCGTAGTATAGTAGTTCTGTGTGTTTTAATTGTGTATCTGTTTTTCTTTTTGTTTGAAACTGTACATTAAAATAGAAGCAGCAACAGCCACGTTGAAACTCTTAATGTTATCTTCCATTTCTATGTTAATTATACTGTCACATAAGCTTAAGATTTCAGGTGAAATACCATGCCCTTCATGTCCCATAAGTAGAACCCATTTTTGAGGAATAGTAGCTTTTGCTAAAGGTATAGAGTCAGAAGTTATCTCTGCTGCAAAAATTGTGTAACCATTGGCTTTTAGTTTTTTTAGAGTTTCACTTATATCATCATAGAGGTGGGTTTTTAAAAGGGACATATGCCCCATAGAGACTCTTAATGCTCTTCTTCCAAAAGGGTGAGGACCTTGATTGGGAAGTAAATAAGAGTTTACGCCTAAAGCAGCAGCAGACCTAGCAATAGAGCCTACATTTTCTGTAGAAGTAATATTATCTAACATAATGATGTTGTCATCAAGTTCATCTACTGCTACCTGTGCAGGTCGTGTTCCATGAAGCATAACATTTTGATGAAGCTTATGACCTACAATGGTTTGCATTAGTTTTTTATCAGCTACGTAGAGTAGAGGAATCTTTTTTCTCTCTAGCAGCTCTTTAAATTCATCATAGTACTCTTGTGTTGCAAGAATACTTTTTACTTTTACATCCGTTTTTAGTAGTAGATTCACTACTTTTGAGCTGTCTGCTATAAATGAGTTGTCTTTTGTAAATAGGTTGTCCCTTAACTGCTGGTATATACGTAGTTGAGGGATGTTTATATCTGTAATTTCTATTAAATTCATAAAGAAATTATAGCAGAGTTAAGGCTGTAGGCTCTGTTTTAATATCAAGTTCTAACTTATGTCGTCCTATATTTAAAATAATTGGTTTGTCTAACTCTTTTAAAGCTGTAAGTTTAATGGTGTTTTTATCGATAAAAGTTATATCTATATTGGCTGGGAACATAAGACTTTGTAGTACATCTGTTTTTGAGCTGGGTGGAAAGTAAAATATATTGCTCTCATTTTTACGTATGGTAAATCTATTTTGTTTGGCTGTTACTTTATGTAGAGGCTCTTTAAATGTTCTTGTTGTAAAAGACCAATTTTTTTCCATTTCTTTCCCATCTACCATAGCCACAAATTTGACTTGGTATTGACTGTTCCAATCGAGTCTCTTGAGAGGAAAAAGTACAAAATCAAATTTATTAAAACGTTGATTTGGGTCAGACTTTTGGTCATATACTAAAGAGTCATCTATACGCTTACCCTCACTGTTAAAAAGTTCAAACTTAAGAAGTTTAACACTTTTAAAGCATGTTTGATTGAAACTAACACTAATAGGAAAACCACTTACTTTGTGGTTTGGTAGTGGGTCTGGAAGTTCATCAAAAAATGCTGCTGGAACATCTTCTTGGTTTTTGAATGGGTAAGTGACTACTTTTGCGTTGTCATCTTTATGGCTATTGAGTGCTTTTGCCAATACTTTATTGGGTACGAA
>JALVXD010000015.1 GCA_027038295.1 Campylobacteraceae bacterium | reverse complement strand
CCTTAGCTCTTAACTCTGCTGCTTTATCACTTAACTCTAAAGACTTTTTATAGTACTCCAATCCATCTGACATAGTTTTTTCTAACAATTGGGCAAAATGTTCATGGTCAAAATCTTTTATCTGCCCTGCAGGTGATTTAATACTCTCTAAGTACCCTTGTTCATTATAGGAGTTTATAAGTTTAAATCCATTGGGTTGGGTGGTTGTTGCTAGTTTTCCATCTGCGTTATAGGTATAACTTTGGGTAAAGTTTTTATTAGAAATAGTTGTCTTAACATCTTTAACTCTTCCCTTACTGTCATAGCTGTAACTTTTACTTATGCCATTGGTTGACTCTTTGGCTAGTTTTCCTTTTCCATAAGCTGCTGTATCGTAAACCCAAGTGCTTGTTCCATCGGCATTGGTCTCTGATATTTTTCTTCCTAATTGGTCGTACTCTATGGTTGTTACCTGTTTTTTAGCATCGGTTTGACTCTTTAGTTGACCTAAGGCATCGTAGGTGTATGTCCAGTAACCCATGTCTGGGTCTTTCATGGACTTTTTGTGTCCTAGTTTATCATACTCCATATGTATCGTATATGCTTCATTACCATTTGGAGTGGTTGTTTTTAGGTTTCCTATGGCATCGTAGGTATATTCAACATACGTTCCCTCTTCTTGCTCTACTTTAACAACCTGACCTAATGCATTTTTTGTAGTGGTTTTGGTATGTTCTGCGTTATTGGCTCCAGGAGAAGTAACAGTAACACTTAGTCCATCATAAGTTATGCTCTCAGAAACGGTTGCATTACCACCTTTTGGTGATGTTTTTACGGTCTCGACTGGTCGTCCTTGTTTATCGTAAGAGTAGACTATATATTGAGCTGTTTCAGACTCAGTATGAGGCAGAGACTTTTGTGTTACTTCTCCTTTTTTGTTGTACTCTGTCTCTACGAGAATCTCTTCTCCATCAAAACGTTTGGTTTTTACTAGAACGACTCTGTCGAACTTATCGTAATAGGTGGTTGTTGCAGATGAACCTGTTGGGGTTACGGTTACTTTATATTTGGCTCCGTTTTCGTTGCTGTAGGCGTAACTGTATCTTGTACTGGTTCCATCTGACCTACTCTCTAATTTTTTCTTACCCCATTTGTCATAGTCTATCTTTACCCATTGACCATTGGCATCGGTTGACTTGGTGAGTTGACCTAGTTTATTGTACTCATTATTTGCTTTTTGGGTATGACCTAAGGCATTTTTTGTTCTTAATAGGTTTTTTCCACTTGCATCGAAAAAGTACTCTGTTACTCTATCTTTTGAAACAGAAGGTGCAGAGATGGTAACTTTTTTTCTGTTTCCAAATTTATCATATACATAGGTTTTTGTAGAGGTTAAAGCTTGGTCACCTTGCTCTATAGTCTCACTCTCTAAGCTTCCTTTGCTGTTGTAGGTAAATGAAGATTTCCGAGTAATCGTGTCACCCCAGCCCTCATGTTTTACAGAGGACTCTTTGAGTCGTCCTAACATCCAGTTTTGTTCACTGTTGTCGTACTGGTTTGTGGTGGTTTTTGTGAAGCTTTCACCGTCTCCACTGGTAGTGGTAGTCATTTTTAGCACGTTTCCGTACTTGTCGTAACTGTTGTAGTTGGTGGTTATGGTACTTAATAATGCTCCATCATCATAAGACTTTTCTGTTGTTGCTGTTGTCTCAATGACATACTGTTTACCTTTAGGAGTAGCAGACAAAGAAGAAAAGCTTTCAGATATGGTCTTACTATTTAAAAGAACTTTAGTACTTTTAACATTACCCACTAAAGGGAACTCTTGGTAATAGTTTGTGACTATCTCTCCACCGTAGCTGTCTTTGGTTGTAATCTCTCTGAAACCTAAAGAGCCATATAGATTATTATATTTTAAACCTTTATAAGAGTAACTCTGTTTGGCTTCTGCATCTTTGTCTTTTTCTGTTGTAATTTTAGAGACTATTAAAGAAGCATTTTGAATATTAAATACATCTTTTTTAACATCTGTATCTTTTTCATAAAGTTTTTCATCTTTATTGTCATCTTTAACAGTTAAAAGTTTATACTCTATATCAGTCTTATTGGAAAATGAGTCTGTAAAAGCTGTAATTACTGGTCGTTTCATTTGACTCGTATAAATAGAAGCTCCATTTTTCAAAGGAACGATATCGGTCAAGCCATCACCATTTAGGTCTGCCAATGCTAAAAACTCTGTTTTTACATCTACATTTGGGTGTTCAGAACTTTTACTGAAACTACCTGTTCCATTATTGAGCCAAATATTATCAGAACCATCTTTTACTTCATAAATATCTACAAAACCATCTGCATTTAGGTCTGCAAATTTTATATTTTTTTCATTAGCATCAATAGCAGGGTGATGAGAACTCTTATGAAAATCTCCTGTTCCATCATTTAACCAAATATCATCTGTTCCACTTTTAACCTGATAGATATCTATGTTTCCGTCACCATTAATATCTATGAATTTTAGCTCTTCTTTTTTTGAATAAATAGGCAATTCTAAAGGACTATTCCATCCACCTTTTCCGTTTGATAGATATAGTTTAGAAGGAGGAGTAATAGTATCATATATATATTTATTTGTTAAAGTCAATCTATCAGTTATACCATCACCATTCAAATCAATATTAAGATATGAATAATTATCACCATTAGAATACCAAATAGAATTAGGTTTTGGAGAAACTGTAACTGTAGATGTAAAGTGTTCATTTCCATCATTAATATAAATAAAACTACCTATATATATTCCTCCACTATTAATGCACATATCATAATTATTATAAGTTAAAGTACCAACAATATCTAAAAAACCATCATCATTTATATCTGTGAAACTTATATCATCTATTGTTTTATTATATGGTTTAAGAATTTGAGGAATATAACCTGGAATTGTATATTTAGGATTTGTAATTGTTTCTTTCTGATAAAAAACACCTTTACCATTATTTATCCAAATCTCATCAGATTTTCCAAGGACATAAATATCCATATCCTTATCTTGGTCAATATCTACAAATAAAATGTTATCATAATTGGCACGAATATCAGGGTGACTTGAACTTTCAGAAAAATTACCTGCTCCATCATTTAACCAAATATTATCTGCTCCACCATCTACTTCATAGATATCTACATCACCATCACCATCAATATCTACAAATTTAACTTCATTCATTGAAGCTTTTATAGCCACAGAGTGAGAACTGTACCCTCCAGTTCCATCATTTAGATAAACCATATCATTAGTCGAGGTACCTTTTACTACATAAATATCTGTAAAGCCATCACCATTTAAGTCAGCAAGTTTAGTCTCACCCTCTTTAACATCAACAGAAGGAAAACTCCTCTCCTCTTCAAAAGAGACCCTTTTACTATTTTCTTGCCATTCAAAAGTTAAAGGTTTAGTACATTCACCTCCTATACACTCTTTAATGCTTTTTAATTTTAACTTATCAAATGTGTTTGATTGAGAGTTATACGTAAGAGTATAGTTTTTATAATCTTGATTGTCTATTTTGATATTTATGCTTTTTAACTTTTTGTTTATTAGAAGAGATTCTCCTTTACGATAACCTGAAAAAATATCTTCCCTAGAGTCATAAACAAACTCTACTTTATTGTTAGCATAGCTTATAGAAGAGATTTTAGGAGTATTATTCTTCTCTTTATCATAGTTAAAGCTTATCTCATTGCCATATCTATCAGAAATTTTACTAAGCATCCATTTAACATTTGTTAAATTTACTTTATATGGTTTTGGACAATAAGGAGAATTCATTTTACAAGTAGGATACACTGTCCGTGTATTTTCACCTTCAATGCCATCAGTAGAACCCTTTAATCCCAATCCATACTCATAAACATCTCCAGACTTCATCCAAACTTTAAAACTTCTCGGATTTCCTTTGTCACCTGAACGAACTATTTTAGAGTAACTCTCTGTTTGAGTTCTATACTCATTCTCTCCTACAGATATAAGCCTTTGACCATCCATACAAAAGTTGTCTTTGTTATCAAACCGTACTGGTCGGTTACGACCATCTGTAGTCAAAGAGGAGCCACAACGGCTAATGGAAGACAAGCCACCTATACTCCAACCCTGACCAAGGTAACCGTTACCAGCATTTGAGGAGTAGTTTAGGGAGAGTTTAGGAGCTACACCTGCCACACCTTTTGGTAGGTCAAGTGCTACTGTGTAGTTTAAAGCACCTTGCTCTACAGAGAGAGACCCTTTTAGGTTTGCAACAGGTGTTGCAAAAATAAAAGAGGAGAAAAGCAATAGAAGAGCCACGACATGTTTTATTTTGTTAAAATGGGGGGGGTAAAAACCATAGTACACCTTTTTTAATTTTATATACTATGTTAAGATATTTTTAATTAATTATTAATTTAGTTTAAAATATTAATAATAATTTAATATTTATTGATATTAGATAATTTCTCCTCCAACTCATTTACTCTGTTTTCATGCTCTTTTTTCTCTTCTTCTGAAATAGGCTCAGCTTCTAAGGTTAGATTCTTTTTTGCCATAAGAGCATCAGCCTCTGAAATAAGGTTATTTGCCTCAGCATCTAAATCTTTTATCTCTTCTCTTTCTGATATTTTTTCTACTGTAGTTTGAAGAGCTTGAGGCTCTTTGAAAACATCTTTATAGTTTAACACATCTGATTTCTGTTCATTATTTACGCTATTTGTGATTTTTTCTGAAACTTTTCTTTCATTATTATTTAATTTATTATTTTCACTTTTACTACCATTTGTAACACTACTTACACTATTTTCTAACTTTTCTTCACTGTTTACAACATAAATTGTTGTTAATAGCACTGTAGAAGCCACTGCCAGTAAAATTTTTGTTCTCTTTTCCATCTTAATCCTTTGTTTTTTATACTATAACATAAATTTTATATTTAAATGATTTAAGAAAGAAAGGTATTTATATCAAAACTTCTAACGGTCTTTCCGATACAAAAACTCTATACTAGAAGCACTGGGCATAATAATAATATCGGTTTCAAAGTTTTTGTTGTGTTCTGCTCTGACTTTAACACCGTTTTCTCCATCTTTGAGCATGTACATAAGGGTAATATTTTTAGAAATTTTTCGTCCAATCTCTAAAG
>JALVXD010000014.1 GCA_027038295.1 Campylobacteraceae bacterium | reverse complement strand
TTGGGTTAAGTGTTGATACTGTTTCATTTTAAATCCTATATTGGTCTATTTGATTTAACTTTACTTTATCAACCTTAACCTCTTTTTTTATTGAATTTTAATTGCATTTATTTTTTGAATGGGCGTATCATTTATATCCTCTGCCTCTATATCTTTTCCTAATAACTCTGCTATAGGTTTATCTTCAAAATATTGTGGAGTCATATATAGTGGTGTCCCTGTGAATCCTAAGCCATTGAGTATCATTGAGACTACTGCATCCCCGTGACTTAGGGTTCTTTTGTCTCCTGTTATTATATGCTTATTTACTATTTCTGATATATTTAGCTCTTTACACATTCCTACTACCAAGCCTAGATGTCCTAATTTTTTTGTTTTTATTTTATTTACTTTTGTGAAACAGATGGTTTTTCTCTTATTTTGGAATTGGTTTCGTATTCTATTATTTTAAGGTTATAGATGTGATGAAAATCGGTTATTTTGTAACTCTTTGATTTTTTTATTATTTGGAATATTTTGATAAAGTCTTGCTAAAGCTTTTTGATAATCTAAAAGTTTATTAATATTATTTTTTATATTTTGGTCTGTTGTTTTTTGATACAATAGTTTCAAACTATTTTCATAATCAAATATAATTCATTTATAGTTTAACCATCTATTTAGTGTTATATATTTTTCTTTTTTATGATTATATAGATAAGTATTCATCATCAACTCTGTCAAATACATTTTGGTTGATTTTAGATATTTTAATTTTTGAGAATTGTCTAATACTGCAAAACTCTTATTTTGATTGATAAAAAAAGAATCAAAAGCTTTTTTAGAATAGATATATGCTTTTTGATAATCATTCATACCTAGTGCATATATCAATGCCATGTTATAATAATTTTTGACAAGAATCCGATTGGATTTAATGCTATTTTCTTGTATATATAAAGCTTTTTTAAAATATTCTAATGCTTGTTGATAGTTGCGTGTATCTAAATAGACTAACCCTATATTATTATAACTTGTAGCAATAATGGGATGATAATGATTTTGATTTACCAATTTTAGTTTTAAATTTAACTCTTTATTAAAACACTCTAAAGCTTTTGAATAATTTTTCATTCGATAATAGACTGAACCTAAATTCATATAGCTTAATGCCATATCTATCTTTTTTGTTGTTGTAGTATTCTTTTTTATAGCTAAGGATTTATTTAATACTTCTAAAGCTTTTGGATAATTTTTCATTTCCATATAGAAATTTCCTATCTTATCATAGAACATTGTTGTATCTATACTGTTTTTCCCCAATCTATTTTCTATAATTTTTAAGGCTTTTTGGTAATTAATCAAAGCTTTTTTATAATCTCCTAACTCTTTATACATCTCTCCCATACCACTATAACTAAGAGTTTTGTTTAAATTATTATCATCTAAGATATTTAAAGCTTTTTCATAATATTTTAATGCACTTTTATAATCTCCTATACTTTGATATGATAAAGCAATTACAGGATAAATTTCAGCTATAGAGTTTATATTTCCTGTTCTCTCTTTTAAGGTTACGAGTTTTTTTAAATATTTTAAAGCTTCATAAAAATTACCTCTTTTAAAAGCATTAGAACCCTTATCTAATAATTCATTTTCTTGTTTAATTGACTCTGTTTTATTTAAATTTGTATTATTGTCTTTAGCTAAACATCCATAAAATAGCTCAATTGAAATTAGTAATATTAATATTTTTTTCATAACTATTTTTTCTTATCTTGAACATAAGATGACATTAAGTCAAATGTCACACCATTTACAAGATAATAACCTTTATCATAAAGACAGTCAAAATATACTTCTATGTCATGGTTTGCATTGAATTTTGAGCCTTCAATATCACAATATTCAAAATGATTATTTGAACTCATATAATTCGTATTCATATAATGTAAAGAATCTAACTTGGATTTAACTATACGCTCTGCTTTTTCTCTCATCTTATTTTCTTTTGCTTCATCTGAAAAGTTATATTGGTATATCAGTAAAACACCAATGACAGAGGCAGAAGTTAATGCTTGTAATCTATATTTGGATTTATATATTTTTTTTAAATAGTAAAAAAACAAAAGAATAAGATTAAAAAAGAAGATTAATCCAAAAATAGAACTGACAATAATACCAAATTTATATAATATATGTAGCTTAGTATTAAGTACTGCTAATAATCCAAATAATACTCCAGAAAATATATATAATAAAAAAAACAACCAAGTTCGTTTTCCTATAGTTAATGATTTATAATATTTTATTAATTTTTTCATGATTTTTCCTTTTTTGTAGTTTTTTAACTTTATTTATTGATTACAAACCCAAGAATGTTCTGAACAAAGGATATTAAGATTACGCTGAGCTTGTGCAAGACCTTGGTCAGCTGATTTAAGCCAAAGTTCTTTGGCTTTTCTATAATCTTGTTTTATTCCTTCAACACCAAGATAATATATAAGTCCAAGATTGTATTGAGCTACTGCATATCCTTGATTAGCTGATTTTTGCCAATATTCTTTAGCTTTTTTATAATCTTGTTTTATTCCTAGACCTTTAAAATACATAAATCCAAGATTATATTGTGCTTCTACATCTCCTTGGTCAGCTGATTTTTGAAAAAATTCTACAGCTTTTTTGTAATCTTGTTTTACTCCTTGACCATTAACATATCTAAGTCCAAGATTATATTGAGCAGCTGAGAATCCTTGGTCAGCTGATTTTTGAAAAAGTTCTACAGCTTTTTTATAATCTTGTTTTACTCCTTTACCCTCAATATACATAACCCCAAGACCATATTGAGCTTCTGCATCTCCTTGTTTAGCAGATTTTTCCCAAAGTTCTATAGCTTTTTTATAATCTTGTTTTACTCCTTGACCATTAGCATACATAAGTCCTAAATTCAATTGAGCTTTTGCATCTCCTTTTTTACTCTCTTTCTCCAATAATATACGAGCCTGTTTAAACTCTTTTTTCTTAATATATTCTAAAGCCTTATCCACATTTTCATTAGCAAATAATCCTGTGATTAGTAGTGAAATTAGTAATAGTCTCTTCATTGTTGTTTTCCTTTTTATAAATTTAATAAACTAAAAGTTATTGTAACTCCTATATTGGGTAACGAAGCTGGAGCTTCGTTACCAGTTAATTCCCCATCACTCCCCAAAAACCAAAGAACCCTCCCTCTTAGAAAGTACTATAGGTGTATAAGGACTCTTTTTAGACTTATCATTCAAACAAACTTTCAACGCACTTAAGTTAGTATCTTCTTGAATACAGCTATCTAAAATTTCAGAAAGCCTACCTGGTTTAGCTTTGGATTTAGAAGCGGCAATATAGACAATATTGTCGTAAGGATAATCATCATCTTTAGTATCAATATGAAGCAACTCAAGTTTATCCTCTCTGTTTTCACCCTTTACACTATATTTAGAATAACAAGTATCAAAAACAATAAGTGCTTTTTTAGTAATGCTATCTATCTTTGTAAAATGCTCTCTTAAATCTCTCTTACCAATAATAACCGTACCACTTACATCATTTGGATTAAAATCAACAGGTAAAATAGCACCAGAATTGGTAAAATATTTTTTTAACTCACCCTCTTGAATTATTGAACCAAACTGTTCATCACTTCCGTCGATTCCGTGACCTGAAAAAAACATAAAAAATCTATCGTTTGCTGTTATTTTCCCTGCAATAGTGCTAATATAATTTAAAATCTTCTTTTTAGTTGCATTATTCTCTTTTAAATATTTACGACTATCTTTAGCAACCCCCATTTTGTCTAAAATATGGTCATATCGTTTAGCATCTTGACTCATATCTAATGCTTTTTTTAAATATTTATATTTTGAAATACTCACAATCAAAGCATAATCATTAGCCATTAGACCATAAGAAGCCACCAACAACACCATTAACAACTTTTTCATTTTAACTATCCTTTTTGTTTTTAAATATATACGAACTCAAAAGAGTAAATTCCCTATTTTAAATAAAAAACTTAGTTTTTCCCATCTAAAAGCCATCGCCTTTTAAAACTACGCACTTTATCTAAAAGAACATCTTTATAGTCATTAACACTCTCTTTGTCACCCTCTGCCATACCCAACAGTAGAATCTTATAGGTAATAACAATAAGCTGTTTACTTTTATCCCTTTTATTAAGATTTGGCATATCATCAACTATATTCATCGCTTTTTGATACAACTCTCTTGCATCATCAAACTCTTTTTGTTTAAGCTTCTCTTCTGCTAAATTAAACTCTTTTAGATAACTCATATCTGTAGATTTAACTAACTCTCTTAAAATAGTGTTTATCTCTTGGTTTGTTTTATTTATATCTACTACAGAAGAGTCTTCAACTATATCAAATGCTTTAAAAGCTGGACTACATTGATTTTCAGAGGTGCAAAATGCTATAAAAGGTGGGTTAGTCTCTTTTGTAGGCATAACCAAAAACAACACAACCGAAGCTACCAACCCACTCAAAACCATAGCCCTAACTCTCCCATTATAAAGCCAATTATTAGCATACCCAAGCCCAACAGCTCCACCACCTTGTGGAGTAATTTCTTGATTATCTACATTAGTTACTTGTGATGAATTTATATCTTTATTATCTTGTGAGACTCTCTTAACCTCAGCCACAACCTCCATACAATCATCACAAAACAAAAGATGCTCCTCTATCTCTTGTTTACGTGTTCCTATGACTCTATTGTCTATAAAATCGGCTAACTCTTCATTGGTTGGGTGTAAAGGTGCTTTTTTAAAGTCTATCATATTCTACCTCCTCCAATCTTTTTAGAAGTAACTCTTTCTTTTTACTTGCCCACTTTGGCTGTTGTCCAAATATTTGGCTTATCTCTTTATAGCTTAGAGGTGTAGCAAAGTATATCTTCTCTACTATTTCGGCTGTTAAGATTACATTCTCTTCTTTAAGACCTTTTAAAATCTTTCCTTTTTTATCTCTCATCTCATTAAAAAAGATGGTTTGAAGTCTTTTGATTTTGTTGTTGATTTTATCTGTAAGCTCTCCTGCTTTATAAACATGAAGCCTGATAATATAAATGTCATTTTTTGTAAAGAGAAGAAGAGCCTTTTCAATATTGGGAGTAAGTGTTGCTCC
>JALVXD010000013.1 GCA_027038295.1 Campylobacteraceae bacterium | reverse complement strand
CTTTTGAGCTATAACGGACATGAGCCCGTTAATGTGGTCTATTTTATGGCTATGGTCATACTCTTACCCTTGGTTACCATGCTATTGGCACTCTTCTCTATGTTTCGTGCCAACAGTGCCAAGAGTGTTTTGGTACATCTCTCTCCTTCGTACTGGATGGAGAAGATACTTCAGTTTTTACCCTTTGGTCTGCAAAAGAAATTAGAACATTTTCAAATGAACCCACTTTTAGCTAATTGGATAGTTATTCGGCGTTCTCAATTAATTGCACTTTTTTTCTCATTAGGTCTGTTTGTAGCACTTATCTCTGTGGTAGCCACCAAAGATATTGCTTTTGCATGGAGTACTACGCTACAGATTAGTGCCGAATCGTTTTATCATTTTTTATCTATCCTCTCCACCCCTTGGTCGGGCTGGGTACCCAGTGCTGTACCCTCACAGGAGTTGATAGCACAGAGCCAATATTTTAGATTGGGTGACAGACTCAGTGAAGAGATGATTACCCATGCTTCTAAGCTGGGTGAATGGTGGAAATTCTTAGCCATGTCAACGCTTTTTTATGCAGTATTTTTACGTCTGCTCATGTACGTGTTAGCAAGTTCAGGACTCAAAAAAGCATTAGAAAAATCTTTTCTTACTTTAGATGGAGCAAGCAGATTGCTACGTGAGATGAATGATCCTATTATCTCTACCTCTGCACCTATGGAAGAGACAGAGTTTGTCTCTTTTAGCAATAGTGCTGTACCTACGATACAGAGATTAGAGAGTGCCTATACCTTGGTGCAAGGATGGGCAATACCCAAAGAGCAACTGATTGTCATTAACGATGCTATGGGTATAGCCTCAGATGCTCTGTATGAAGTAGGTGGGGGTAATACCTTAGCAGAAGATGATACTGTTATCCATAATAGTAAAGGTACTGTATTGCTTTATGTCAAAGCATGGGAACCACCTACGATGGATTTTATGGATTATTTGGAAGCGTTGGTAGCAAAGGTAGATAAGCTTATTATTTATCCTATTGGTACGCAAGAAGAGGGCTATAAAGCTAGACCAAAATTTGTTGATATCTGGGAGCGTAAAATCGCAGCCTTGGAAGAAGAGAAAATATGGCTCAAACGTGCACAGAAATCTAAAAAGAAAGAAGCCTAATGTTACTTACCCATGAAGATAAGCATCCTAAATTTGCCGTGGTAGGACACCCAAATAAAGGAAAAAGCTCTATCGTCTCAGCCTTGGCGATGGATGATACTGTACAGATATCTGATACTCCCGGTACCACACATAAGCAACGCTCTTTTCCGCTACGTGTAGATGGTAAGGTACTCTATGAGCTTATAGATACTCCGGGCTTTCAACGTGCCAGACAGGTATTGGCATGGCTGGAGTCTCATGATGTGAGTGCTGATAAAAAACATGAAGTGGTACAGGCATTTATACACGAGCATCAAGATGAGCCACGTTTTAATGATGAGATAGAACTCCTTAAACCGATTATGGATGGGGCAGGCATTATCTATGTGGTAGATGCGTCCAAACCCTATGGTGAAGAGTATGAAGCAGAGATGGAGATACTCCGTTGGACAGGACAGCCCTCTATGGCACTGATTAACCATATAGATGAGGCAGATTATACCGCTGATTGGAAACGTGCTCTTGAGCACTATTTTAAGATGGTACGTACCTTTAACCCGATGCAGACTGACGTGGCACAACATATCTCTATCTTAGAGAGTATGGCACAGCTCAAAGAGGAGTGGATAGTACCTGTGAAGGCATCTATCCGCCATTTTGAGCAGTATCAGAGGCAGATGCTGGTACAGAGTAGTAGAGCCATTACCAAGCTGATATATGATGCCTTACACCATGTGGAGACTTTGACCTTTAAAGGAGAAGATGCCACAGAAGATGAGAAAACAGATATAGCACAGAAGTATAAAGAGAAACTACGCCTGTATGAGACGCACACCCAAGCGAGAGTAGAAAATATCTGGAACCATAACCATCTGAGTAAAGAAGAAGCGATGCTGAGTTTTGATACCTTGGATTTGTTTTCCAAAGAGGCGGCATCGGTTTTCGGGCTGACACGTAAAGAGCTGATGATTACAGGGGCTACCTCTGGTGCGGTAACAGGTGCAGGGATAGATCTACTCTTTTTAGGGCATACACTCTTTTTGGGTGGTGTTGTAGGTGCAGCTGTGGGTGGTGTGGGTGCCTACTTCGGATTTGAGGAACTCTCAGAGGTTAAAGTATTGGGTAAGACCTTGGGTAAAAAATATCTACAGATGGGGCCTATGGAAAACAGAAACTTTCCCTATATCCTCTTAGGACGTGCCATCTACCATGCCACAACCATCGCTTCACTCTCACATGCCAAAAGAGAAGAGCTTACCCTCACTATGGATAGCAGTTTCAAAGATAAGTGGCTGGACGAAGAGACACGTAAAACTTTAGAGGGTTATCATAAACGTTTTAGGTCTGGTGATGTGGTGGAAGCTGAGGTGTTGGCTGAATATGAAGAGGTTGTGATGGGGATTTTGGAGGGGTTGATTGGGAGTTAGGTTAACTTTTGTTTTTCTTGTTTCTCAGCTCCAGCTGTGAAACATATATCAGTATATATACATTTAAAAAATATGTATTTGTCATTTAGAGTCCGATAGAAGTTCAACAGCAGGAGCTGTTGAACCAGAGAAGTATGGTACAATTGGGACTGCCATTAATAGCTAAAGGAAAAATATTGATTTTAACCTATAATGATAATAGAGAATTGAAAAATTTTACTAATACTAATTCAAAAAAAGACACGTATTTAAATTTATTGGTTTTAAGATGTAAAGATATTGAAAAAAGTAAAGAGTTTTATGAAAAATTAAAATTAATCTTTATTAAAGAACAGCATGGCAAAGGACCAATTCATTATTCTACAAGTATGGGTAACCTTGTAATTGAACTATATCCTTTAACTCAAGATATTATGGATAATACTCGTTTAGGATTTAGTATCAATACGGATGATTTAGAAAATTATTTGAAAGATAAGAAAATAGATATTGATACGACATATGCATTCAATAATACAGTCACATTTGTAGTTAAAGACCCTGATGGTAGAAAAGTTGAATTAACTTCCAATCAAACCAAATAATGATAATGTCTAGGTTGATGAATAAAAATACATATATTATAGGTGATGTTCATGGATGCTTTTATACGCTACAAAATCTAATAAATAAACTTTTCTTGTTTCTCAGCTCCAGCTGTGAAACATATATCAGTATATATACATTTAAAAAATATGTATTTGTCATTTAGAGTCCGATAGAAGTTCAACAGCAGGAGAGACTGCGAAAAAACTAACCCCTTTCCAGTCTCAATATCTCAAATAACAACATTTTTTCTCCCTAAAAGTCATAATTTTCAGAAATTGTAAAAAATAAAAGAAATAACCTCTAAAATAGGATAGATAAGCCACTATTTCAGCCTTTATCTCGTCTATATTACCATCTTTTAGGGCAATTAGGAGTTTTCTAAACAGAGTTATCCCTATGAGATTTAGTAATCGTCTAAAATTATAGGTAAACATGATTAAGGCATTCTCCCCTTCAACCTTTTCATACCCTCTTACTAAAAAATGACTCCAACCTAAATGTTGTTTTATTGTTCCAAATGGATGTTCTACAATTGAGCCTCTTTTTTTAATAAGCTTCTTAGCCTCATAAGTTTTCATCTTTTCTTTATGAGACTCAACCATATCAGCTAATTGTGTACGAGAGACTGTTTTACAAGCTGTCTTTTGAGGAATACATTTATCTCTTAAAGGGCAAGCCTTACAAGTTTTACTTCCTGCTTTATAGTAATGGTTAATAATGTTATGATTTCGTACTGTTGTTGATTGTGTTTGTGTTAGTATCTTTTTATTTGGACAGATATAGTGGTTATGCTCTTTATCATAGATAAAATCATCTTTAGAGAAGAAGCCTTTATCTTTTTGTACCTTTTGAGTATTAGGTATTGATACAATCGCCTCAATATTATCCTCTTGACATTTTTTGATTTCATTTGCACTATAATACCCTGTATCTGCTACAATCGTAATTTTTATCTTTTCTCCTACTACTTCTTTGGTTTGTAAAGCCATTTTATGCAACTCTTGCATATCATTACCTTTAGGAGTTATCTCTGTGGCTACTATAAATTTATAACTACTATCTACAGCAATTTGACTATTATAGGAGAGTTGACTATATCCATATTTTCTCATTAGTTTTGCATCAGGGTCAGTTCGATTATATTGTGTTACTCCCATCTTTTCAAGCAGAGCTAAATCTTTATCGAGTTTATCTTTTCTCTTTTTCATTTTTGAGAGTTTTTCTATAGGTGGTTTTAGATTTCTATCTTTTTTGGCTTGACTATCTTCAAACTCCATTGTTTTTAGGTAGTTTTCTATCTTCTCATCTATCTGTTTTAAATCTTTGACTACTGTCTTTTTAGTAATCAATTGATTCTTTGAAGCATTGGCTCTAAAGAATGCTCCATCTACGACTACAAGTTCTCCTGTTATCAACTCTAACTCTTTACATAACAATACAAACTCTCTAAATACTTTTTTTAAGGCTTTAGCATTCTCTTTTCTAAAATTTGAAATAGTTTTATTGCTTGGGGTTAATCCTGCACAGAGCCACATCATCTCTATATTTCGTTTTATTTCTTGTTCAAGTTTTCTTGAACTTCTTATTTTATTGAGGTAGCCATAGATGTAGATTTTTAGAAGTAGTTTTGGGTGGTAGGCTGGTTGTCCATCCGATGAGTTTAGTGCTGATTTGGTAAATCCCAACTCTACCATATCTAATAATTCTACATAATCCTCTATGGCTCTTACAGGATTATCTTCATTGACATACTCATCTACACTTGGAGGAAAGAACATCTGCTGTTTTCTATTCTCTCCTTGTTTATATATATTACTCATTTTAATCTCTCTAAAGCCCTAAATATAAGCATTTCATTAATAATATTATACCATTTTAGCAGTTTTAGATAGATGATTTTTGAAGGTTTGATAGGCTTTTTACCTACCTTTTTAAGACTTGTTTAAGAAGGTTCTTTCGCAGTCTCAGGAGCTGTTGAACCAGAGAAAAAACGAATCAAGAATATGATAATTTTT
>JALVXD010000012.1 GCA_027038295.1 Campylobacteraceae bacterium | reverse complement strand
CCTTTTGGTTTTCTTATGACGACCATACTCTCTACGGCTCGGGTTAGTGCTACATACAACACGTTCATCTTATCTTTAGCGTTAAGGTTTTTCTGTTTGGCTAAGAGATGTTTATAGGCTTCATCAAAGTTTTCTCGTCCACCCATTTTGTAAAAAATCTGTTTAACATAGAGGGACTCATCATACTCATAAAGCAATGTTGAACGGTCAGGGGCTGTACCTTTTAACTTGTCAAGGACAATAACATGTTCAAACTCCAAACCTTTTGAACCATGAATGGTCATAATTTTTGCTCCAGATTTTGCAGAGGAAGCCACCTCTATAGAGGAGAGGTTAAACTCTTCTAAAAATGTTGCTATGTCAGAGAAAGTTGCAGCAAACTCTAAAAGTTTCAAAAGATTCAAATCATTCTCAAAATAACCAAAAGAGCCAATAAGCTTATGTACCACCGTCAAAGGCTCCATAAAAGGGTGAAACCACGAAACATCCACCTCATCTATACGTTTACATACCCTCTCTAACATGGCTCGTGCATCAAGTTCTAAACCAGTAAATAGATACTGAACCATAGAGACCACGGCTGCCTCTTTTGCCGTATGCTTTAAAGAGCTTGAAGTCTTTAAAGAGGTGGCGTACCCCTTTTCATAACATGCCTCTTGAATGGTTGCTCCATCTTTGTTGGTAGAGACCAAAAAGGCTATATCGGTTAGAGGAATACCCTTTTCTAAATACATTTCTAGTTGTTTAACAGCTTCCTCTGCCAACGCTTCTGCCTCTACCACTGCCACATACCCTTCATTGGCACCTTCACGGTATTTAGCTATAGGGAACTCTACCATACTTGGCTCAAACCAACGATTTACCTGCTCTACCACCGATTTAGAACTTCTATAGTTGGTATCCATATTGGAAATTTTTATGTCGTAGTGAGAAGCAACCGAGTTAAATAGCTCTTCAACCCCTCCTCTAAAACGGTAAAGGGACTGCTTGGTATCACCCACATAGAAAAAAGTTCTAAACTCCCCACCTACTGCAAAGAGTTCATCTATAAGAGGTTTAAGCAGTAAAAACTGTAGCGTGGAGGTATCTTGAAACTCATCTAAAAGTATATGTTTAAAACGACTGTCTATTTTAAAATACAAAAACTCTTTATTGATGCTCTCATGCAAAAGCCTATAAGTAAAGTAAGTAAGGTCATCAAAGCTTAAAACCCCTAACTGTCTAGCCGTAGAGATATTGGCATTTTTATAGTAGTCATAGACTTGAAAGAGGTTATGTAAGACTACTTGTTCTTTAACCCTCGCCCATTCAGAAAGTAAAGCTTTTAATTCTAAAAATTGCTCTTCTATAGCAGGGTTTTTCTCTACATACTTCTTATAGTTTCTATGGTCAAGTAGACTCTCTTTCTCAAAGACTGTCTTTTTAAACAGTACTTTTACCTCCATAGGCATAAAATTTTTAACAGCTGAAGCAGAGGCTCCTGATTCTATGACTAGTTTATGTAAACTCTCTCGTTTAGCATCAATGCTCCCCTCTAATGCTCTAATATTTTGTAACTCATACGATGCATCAGGCAAAAGTGGGTCGATTTTATAAAAGTTCTGCATCAGTTCAAACATCTTTAAAAAGCGTTTATCTTCTATGTTCATAGCAAGTTTTACCAGCTCATGCAACAAAGAATTGGCTTGAACCTCTTCTAAAAAATTCTCCTCTTTCGTCTTGTCATCTATCTCTTTGGTCACAAAGTCTGGCTCTATGTCTATGTAGAGCGAAGCCGAACGTAAAATAGAGGTAAAAAAACTATCAAGCGTTACTATAAAGTTAGAAGAGGAGAGAAAGTTTGCTAAAACTTCTGGCTGTTTTTCCAAAAGTTCCTCTTTAGAAAAGCCTGTCTGTTCAGAAATAGCCAAAAGTTCACTGGGTTTCTCTTCTAAGTTTATAAGTAAAGAGACCACACGCTGTTTCATCTCAGCTGCAGCCTTATTGGTAAAGGTCGCAGCCAGTATGGTACTTGGTTCTTCTCCTAAAAAAAGTAACGAGATATATCGAACAGAAAGAGCAAACGTCTTACCTGAACCAGCCGATGCAGAGTAGGCTAAATAGGGTTGAAAAGTAGTAGGATTATTTTGCATAAATATAGAGTTTTCTCCTATTTTTATAAACATTATAGTTTTTTTTTCTTAATCAACCACTTTCTAAAAAATATTTTTTTAAGTTCACAATTTCAGCACATTTTAATCATAAGTTAACCTACTATTAACTTCTTTAGTATAAAATTAGTCATACATTTTATATAAAAGGACACATTATTAGGACAAGCAAATATTTTTTAATAATTTTTACATTTACCTTATCAGCTTTCGGATTTGATTATCACCTAAAACCTTACGCTTTAACTAAAAATATAGATTGCTTTTTTGGTCTCAATACTAAAGCAGAAGAGGAAAATGGTGGACGTGTTATCAACACCTGTTATATAAAGAGTGATAAAGGTTACGTCGTTGTAGACAGTGGTCCAACTTACGCTTACGCTCAACAAGCCTACAAAGCCATGCAAGAAAAAGAGAAACTTCCCGTTAAATATGTTGTTAACACTTCAGCCGAAGAGCTTAATATCTTAGGTAATGAGTTTTACAAAGAGCAAGGAGCAACACTTATTGGTCCAAAATCTTATGAAAAACGTATAAAAGAGCAAAAGCCCCTTACCCTATTAGAAAAACTTTCAAACGCTATTTTTACCAATACGCGTTTAATTCCTTTAGATGTTTATCAAAATTCAGATACAACTATTAGTATAGGAAAAAGAAAAATAGAGATTAAAAAGTTAGAAAAGGGTGACAGTAAAAACCTTGTTGTTTACCTTCCAAAAGAAGAGACTATTTTTGTAGGAAACTATGTTTCAAACAAACGACTACCTGAACTTAAAGAGCATGACTCTTTAAATGAATGGATGGAAAACATCAAAAGCATTGAGAATTTATCATGGAAACACATCATTACAGCACATGGTACAAAGACAACTAGAAAAGCATTGACTTCTACTAAAAACTATTTGACAAAACTTAAAAAAACTGTTTTAGCGTCTATTGAAAATCCCTCAAAGAACAGAGACAACGACACTTTTGGAACCTATCAGGACATCGCTTTTTTTAAAGAGTTCCATACCGAAAACATTCAAAAAGCTTATGATGAGTTTAAAATTGCTAAACTAACAACAGATAAAGTAAAAGCTGATGATGAGACAACAGCTGTTTTAACGGCAATGAGTAATATTAAAACAAGTAAAGTTTTAAAAGAGGGTACAGCAAAAGCCATGGTCACCTCTAAAAATACTAAAAAACCAAAAGAGAAAATCAAAATAGCAAAAGTTGAGATTACGCAGGAGACCAGCGTTCAGAGTATTATAGAAGAAGCATCAAAAGCAGAAATTGCACCTACCACAGAAGAGGAAGTTCCATGCATTAGCTACGACAAAGACTATGATACAGCTCAAAGAGATGCTATTAAAGAGCATAAAATGGTATTTATAAAAGTTGAGGCTGACGACTGTGTGCCGTGTGCAGAGTTAGACCAAATGTTAAAAAGCAACAAAAAACTTAGAAAAATAATAAACAAATATACAACAGCTATTAAAATAAACACCTCTTACGAAACTGTTCCCTTAGGAATAACAAATAGAGGTACACCAACTGTAATTGTTCTTAATCCAGAGACGAACAAAGTACTTGTAAAATTAGAAGGTATGGATGAAGTTGAAGATTTAGAAGACTCACTAAGATCTATTACGGGAGAAGAAGAGACGATATCATTGGCATTTGCTCAATAAATTAGGGTAGAGACATTGCTCTACCCCTACATGTCGTACAAATGAAGACTCGTAGGGGCAGACCGACGTGTCTGCCCTTTATTCACATAAAATAGATATTACTTCATCACAAATAAACCCCACGCTCACAAAGTAAAGTATAGTCACAAAAAGTACAGCGACTCACCTCTTCACAACGTTCTGCTACTACTTGATTCATTAATTTCAGCTCACTTATGGTTTCATGCAAAAGCTCTGTTTTAGCTTCTAGTTCTGTTATCTCTGTCATTTTTCCTGTGAATATCTCTACAAATGCTAAATTTAATCCTTTGTATTTATCTTTCAAGAGTTCAGAATAGATACTCATCTGAAAATCGGTTAGTTTCTCTAAGTTCTTACTACGGTTTGCATCACTTATGGAACCACTTTTATAGTCAAGAACATAGGTTCCAGCCACATCTTGGTCTATTCGGTCTACTACCCCTTTAAAGTTTACTCCTGCTATGCTACCCACTATCTGATGTTCACGCTCAACCACTCGCCACCCTGCTTTGAAATGGTAAATTTGTTGTTCTATAAATTTAGCCAATTTCGCTTTCCATAAAAGTTTTGAGTAGGCTACTTTAGGGCTATAGGTCTCCAATAGTTGGTCTAAAAGTCTGTCGATATTTGACTTCATCTCATCACTGTTTTCAAAAAAATGCTTCTCTCTGAAAAGATGCTCTAAAACCTTATGTAAAAAAGCCCCTTCGTTCAACTCATCCTCATCTTTTGCTTTAAGCTTTTGCTCATAGGTATAATAGTATTTTCGTCTACAAGTTAAAAAGGTCTTAAGACGTGTCGCCGACCACGTGATGTCTGTAGCATCAAAGTTCTCTATAATAGGGTCAAGCTGTTCAACCACCATGGAAGGCTCATCATAAAGCAACTCTAGTGAGGGATTCACATACTCACCCAAACCTAAGCCCAACTCATAAAGGTAAGTAGCAGGTGTTTTATTATTGCTTCTACTGTAGATAATGGTTGCTGTTTGGGCTTGTTCTAGTATGCGTTTATAGAGCTGTTTTTGCAGTGCTTCACGGTCATTTTTAGTAGGTAACTTTGCAAACTTTCGTAACGATGAGTTTAAGAAGCTATCTTTTGCAGGAATACTCGGAACAATTCCATCGTTAAAGTCCACTATTACCACTCCTTTAAACGAAACACCTCTGGTCTCCAACGCTCCCATAACGGTTACTTTTCCTCCTCGAACATCATCAAGGCTCAGTTGACTTAAACGTTTGAGCCATAAAAAGAGCCATGACTTCACAGACATAAGCTCTTCTGAAAAGACCATCTTAAACTGCTGAAAAGCCTCCT
>JALVXD010000011.1 GCA_027038295.1 Campylobacteraceae bacterium | reverse complement strand
GAAATAAGAGTATACTCCTCTATATCGTGTGAGAAAATCCAAGTTTGTAGCTTCTGCCAAGTATTTAATATGTTTTTTTCATAACCTCTATGGCGTATGTAGTAGGCATTCATAATAGGTCTTTTAACAATATCGGGAGTGAGTGCTTCAAAAGATGCTGTAGAGATACTAGCATAAGGTGATGAGAGAAGCAATTTTTTAGAATATTCTTTAGCTCCTCCTCTTCTCCACTGTTTTGGTGTCATAGAAAAACGCTCTTTAAAGACACGTGTAAATGAAGTTTGGGAGCTATATCCACAACTAAGTGCTATCTCAGATATGGTCGAATAGTGATTTGTAAGTAGTAAGCTTGAAGCTTTTTGAAGTCTAATAGATTTGATAGTTTCATAAATATTTCGTCCAAATATCTCTTTAAATATTTTGTGCATATAAAATTTATTAATACCAAAATCATCTGCTAACTCATCTAAGTTAATATTTGTATCTATATGCTTATAGATATAGTACATTAAATCGTTGGATATATTTGTCTTTTTTTCTAGTGTGCTTCTTTTCACATAAATACCAATTTCAGATAATTTTTTAACCAAATAATAACAATAATTATAGCATAAATAGTGTAGATATGATGTTAAAAATCATATATAATGGCTCTATAAAAACAGAAAGGTACTATTTTGCGTAAAAATATTAAAAAAATACTCATTGCTAACCGTGGAGAGATAGCACTTCGGATTATTAGAGCATGTAAAGAACTCGAAATAGATAGTGTGGTAGTTCACTCAAAGATTGATGTTGATGGGGTATGGGTTAAAAAAGCAGACAAAGCCATAGAGATGGAGGGTAATCCTGTTCAAGTCTATTTGGACTATGAAAATATAATACGACTTGCAAAAGAACATAGATGTAATGCCATTCACCCTGGGTATGGATTTCTTTCTGAAAGTGCAGATTTTGCGAAAGCATGTGAAAAAAATAATATTATTTTTATTGGTCCTAAAGCAGAACATATAGAACTTTTTGGAGACAAAATTGCTTCTAAAAATGCTATGAGAGACATCGGTGTACCTGTCATAGAGGGAACACAGAGTGCTATTGTTGATGTAAAAGAAGCTGAACAAATTTCAAAAGATATTGGATTCCCTGTTATGATTAAAGCTGCTTTTGGTGGAGGTGGTCGTGGTATGCGAATTGTACGAGAAGCAAAAGATTTTAAGACTCTTTTTGAGGCTGCATCAGCAGAGTCTCAAAAGTTTTTTGGCAATGCAGAGATGTTTATTGAAAAATTTGTAGAGAAACCTAGACATATTGAAGTTCAAATTATAGCAGACAAGTATGGAAATGTTGTGCATTTAGGAGAGAGAGACTGTTCTATTCAGAGACGACACCAAAAAGTTATAGAGATTTCTCCCTCTCCTCTTTTAAGTTCTGAAGTTAGAAAAGAGATTTATCGTATCTCTATTAAAGCAGTTTATCGTTTAGGCTATGAGAGTGTAGGAACAATGGAGTTTTTAGTAGACAAAGATGACAATATATTTTTTATAGAGATGAATACCCGTGTCCAAGTAGAACACCCTGTGACGGAGATAGTTACGGGTGTAGATATTATTCAACGTATGATACAAATAGCAGAAGGAGACAAACTTCACTTTTTACAAGAAGAGATATCTTTTAGAGGTTATGCCATTGAGTTTCGTATCAATGCTGAAGACCCTCTCAATAATTTTATGCCATCATTTGGAACCGTTGGAGAGTATCTTACACCAGGCGGACCAGGTGTACGTTTAGATACTACTATATATAGTGGTTATACCATTCCTTCAAATTATGACTCAATGGTGGGTAAACTTATTGTTTGGGCTTTAGATTGGGAAGGTGTGGTTAAGAAGGCTCGACGAGCATTAGATGAGTATAAGATTGATGGAATTACTACAAATATAATATTGCATAAAGATATTGTAAATGATGATGACTTTATAGCAGGTAAGTTCAATACCTCTTTTCTTGATACTCGTATTGATGAATTTGCATTGCTTCATGCTTTATCTACTAATGATTCAAATGAAAAAGGAGTGAAATCCTTTTTTTCAAAACTTATGCAAAAGGGGTTAGTGTCTAATAAGGGGGATTTTATTTAACTCTATATCTTGTTAGGTTTTGCAAATTTTTATTTGTGGTGTATTGGAAAATACACCCGTTACTATTAAATCTCCAATTTTACTATTAACCTATCGACCAGAAAACACCATAGCAGGTTCCATTTTTAATTCTAGGGTGCTTAAACGTTGAATATCCAGCTATTTTGAACTTTCAAATAGAGCATATTCTTAAACCCACTCTCAAAATTTTCATGATTAATCATACTCTTTAATCTCTCCACTCTTAACATTACGAATAAAATAGCTTTTAACTTTTTTAGGATACTTCTCTTTTATCGCTTTATAAACTTGATAATCTTTCTCTCCACTGTCGCCAAACATTAGCCACTGTATATTAGGATAAAGTTTAATAAGTCGTTCTATCTTTTGGGCTTTGTAGGCAAATTGGTCGGTGAGTGGGTCTAAATTCTCTCCATGAGCTTTTTTCAAAATGAGTGTATGTTGTGGAAAGTGCTGATACTCCAAAAAATTCTCAACAGGTTTAAAAAGTTGTTGTGGAGAGCCTGAAAGTATAAAAAGGGTACTTGGCATACCTTTAGGATTTTGTGCAAGAATCTTTTGAAATCGCTCTAGCATAGTAGGTACAAGGGTTCGCTGTTTATAGTTTTTAAACATCGTATTGACACCCAAACTAATTTTATTGCTTACATCAGAGACAATAATTGTATCATCAAAATCAGAAATAATGCCTATAAGTGGTGTATTGTCTACAATGGTCGCATGGGTCTCATGCATATTTTTATTACCCTCTATATTTAAGACTATTTTTTGAACACCCATTGGAAGAAGTTGTTTTGTTGTAACATTAAATTCAAAATAGCCTTCATCATCACCCTTAGTTTTAAAGGTTTCATTATTGATAGAGAAATCAATATTGGCACTTTTTATATCATCTGCTTTAACCTGTTTAATTCTTCTCCAAAGGTTTCTAAATAATCCATCATCTTTACTTACTCTTTTAAAGTCTCTTTTTCGTTCCATGCGACCTTGAACTATAACTTGATGATTGTTTCCATAAGCATTATAGACGACGATATTATCTTTTGTATGACCTATACTAACAAGTAGCATGGTCAGTAGTAAAATTTTTTTAAACATGGTTTTGTCCTCTTATTGATTATTTTATCCTATCTTTCATCTTAATTTCTATCTAAATGATGCATATAAAAATAACTTGCACTCTGATAATAACCAATAGTATCATCTAACTCTTTTTGGGTCGCGTTAACCTCTTTATATTTGTTACTTTTTAACTGCAACTCTTCTACTTCAAAACTCTTAACTGTCGCATTAGGAAGTAAGATGTTGAGTCGGTTGTTTTGGTATAAGCCTAGTTTTTGGTAGTTTCCTATTAAGGCTCTTGGAGTGAAGTCCTTGCTTAAGATGTCTTTTCCGTAGAACTTGCTTTTGTAACTCCAGTTCATGAGTGAAAAGAGTGTTGGGGCTAAGTCTATTTGAGAGGAGAGTTTTTTAACCTCTTGTGCTTTTATGAGCTTTGGAGCGTAGACTATCAAAGGAATCTTATAACGATAAAGTGGCAGTTCATTTTTACCTGCACTTCCTCCGTTGTGGTCTGCTACAAATATAAATATGGTGTTGTCAAACCATGGTTTTTTAGAGGCTTTTTCAAGAAAGTTATTGATGGCATAGTCGGTATACTTTACACCACCATTACGTCCTGTATGGCTTGGAATGTCTATTTTACCATCTGGGTAGGTGTAAGGTCGGTGGTTTGAGGTGGTCATGACAAAAGAGAAAAATGGTTTCTTCTGGGCATGAGAGGCATCTGCTTCTTTAATTGCTTTGTCAAAGAGGTCTTCGTCACAAACACCCCATACATTGGCAAAGGTTACCTCATTCTCTTCAAAAGAGATACGGTCAACAATGTCAAAACCATTATGAGAAAAATACTCGTTCATGTTGTCAAAATACCCATGCCCTGCATAGATAAATTTGTTGTTATAGCCTTTATCTTTAAAGACCCAACCCATACCAAACATATTGTGGTTATCAGGGCGTTTAACAATGCTTCGTCCAGCCGTTGGAGGAACAGACATGGTTACAGCTTCCATCCCCCTAACGGTTCGTGTTCCTGTGGCAAAGAAGTTGGAGAAGAAGAGAGACTTTTTAGCTAAGGCATCTATATGAGGAGTGAGATTTTCATCGTTTCCATACAAGTCCATATAGGAAGCACTTAAACTCTCTATCATAACTAGCATAACATTGGGGTGTATCTCTTTTTCATTGGCTACAATTTTTCTAAATGAGTTGTTTAAGTCGTTACTTTCAAAGTGACTGTTTGGGGTTGAAACCAGTTCTCTGTAGTGCTTCAAGACTTTTTGGTCATCTTGGGTTTTGTAAAACTCATAGTAGTTCAGTTCATTGTTTCTAAAAGCAGAAAAAAGAGAGTAGAAGCCATTTTTAGAGAGTTCTTGGTTGTATCGGTTGTCCGATACCAAGGTAGTTAGCGTCTGTTTGTGTAAAATGTTAAAAAAGAGAACAGGTATGGCAAGTAGTATTAGTGTTACTTTGAGTCTCTCTTTATAAGTACTTTGGTCTTGAAAAAACGTTTTAAAGTTGTCACTCTTTTTAGACATAATATAAAAAGGAATCAGCGTCAGTATAAAAATAACACTAATAAGCAGTGGCATAGGGTAAGACTCTTGAATGTTACGAATAACCTCATGCGTATAGACCAAGTAATCAACAGCAATAAAGTTAAAACGTTTACCAAACTCATTCCAAAAGAACCACTCGGAAAAGGCATTAAAGACCACCCCATAAAGAACAGCAAAAAAGATGACCAATGCAATGGTTTTATGAATTTTGGAGTTAAAGAGCTTAGTTGGCATAAGAAAGAGGTAGACAACAAAAGGGATGATGTAGTAGAAGTAAGCAACCAAATCATAAAAGAGACCTAAGCCAAAAAGTTTTACAAGTTCTAACACGCCCATCTCTACATCGTCAAAAGAGTAAAGTAGAAGAGAAATCCTTGAAGCAAAAGAGACCAGCACGAAGAGTATAAAAAAATACCATAGAAATTT
>JALVXD010000010.1 GCA_027038295.1 Campylobacteraceae bacterium | reverse complement strand
AAGAAGAATATGTGAACTTATTTCTCTTTTACAGTCTTCTTCCCAGCTTTAATCCAACCATTTTCAATACCACCTTTAAGTTCGTAAACATTTTCAAACCCCATACTTACAAGACCTTCAGCTAATGCCTTTGAACGGCTTGCATGAGCACAGTAGAGAAGAATTGGCTCTTTTTTATCTTTAACCAAATGCCCTACTTCAAAGAACCAATCAGCAATTAAAGGTTGCCCCTTTTCATTAAAAAAAGTAATTTTATGAGCTCCTTCTATGATTCCAGTCTCTTTCCACTCTTGTGGAGTACGAATATCTATAACAGGAACTCCATCTTTTTGAAGTTTTTCAAACTCTGCTATATCTATGGTTTTAAAGTCTGCAAAGAGACTCATACTTAAAATTGCTAATGTTAATAATATTTTTTTCATCTATTATCCTTTATTTTTAGCGTATTTTAGCATAAGTTTTTAGTAAAAAAACCACTTACTCTCAGGATAAAGCAGTGGACTGAAGTGTCAAGTTCAATTTATCATAAACTTTATCTTTTACTTCTCGCCACACTTCACTGTTGATAATGCCAGAGTCAATATTGGCATTCATCCACTCATCTAGTTCCTCTTCTGTAAAAGAGTCTCTGTTATTTTCTATCAATTGAATTTTTGCAATCATATAAAAATAATCGATAACCTCTTCATCACTCATTTTTATAGCAATTGTAGCCGTTTTTAAGTTTCTAATGAGCATCTGCAACTCTTTAGCCGTGACTTTATCTGTCTCATAAAAAGTAATATCATTATTCTTATCACGAATCGTAAACCCAGCAAGGTCTCGTCCTTTTAGCTCACTTATGATTTCAGAATTATTTAAGTCATCTCCAGTATAAACTCTAATTAACTTATTGTTATAAATTCTCATATACATCAGTAAAACTCCAAAAAGATTCTTAGCTTTTAACTATAGCTAAAAAAAGTAAAAATATCTCTATTTAGTGAAAAAACCACTTCCCATCATAAGGTAAAAATACATCTTTAAAATTTAACCATGCTTCTTGTGAAAAGAGAGCATTAACTATGAGGTCTGTATCGGGAGCCATCATAAAGAGACCAACCAGTGCAGCATAAATAATAGCTGTTTGAATCTTATCTGTATTTGTTTTTAGTTTATAAAACTTCAAAGCCGTTCCTAAAGACTTTTTAACCCGTCTGTTTCCTAAGTCAACACTGTAAATTTCATCTAATGTCAAATGCACCAAGTAACCAAAAGTCGTCATAAAACCATAAACCCATGAAACAAGAGAATTTAAGCCAAAGAAAAATTGCATTAAAATAGCAACACCCACACCCCATATTAATGCCACAGGTATAGAGTGAAACATTCCCCTATGTTTTGAAATTTTACGAAAAACTTCCAACAATACATAACGAATAAGTGAAAAAACCAAAGCTGCCATAATGAACATCTCAACGATTGAGTAGGTAGAAGACTTAACAAAAATCATCATAATGGTTAAAAGTAGAGAGAGGACGTTAAAACCTACTTTTATGGACTTAGAGTGAGCAGAGTCTACATCGGGAAGAAGCCCCCCTAATGTTCCTATAAAAAATGCCACAACCCCTTGTTCTGGTGTTACAACTTCCATAGAGAGGAGTGTTCCTGAAACTAGAGCTGAAGCTGTAGCTGCCACGGTAAAATGTGTATTAAAATTTGCCATTTTATTTGTCTACTTTAACCAATAATTTATGGCTATTTCCCAAAATATCTTCTACTATCTGATTACCTGAGAAAAGTACCATATAAGGTCGTGGGGTCAAGAGACGACCTGAACGGTTTCTAGTTGCGATAGAGGTTTCAACAAGCCAACCTTTCCACTCTACCCCTCCACCATAAGCCAAGCCTTTTTTCTTATATGCACGTTTTGGTTGCGAAAACTTATATATGGCATCCTTAGCACGTGGTAGTTTACTAGAGAAATAGGTTTGAATAGACGATACATAATTAGAAGGTCGTAAGCCATATTCACCTGAACTAGCCTGACCTCCTACTGGTCTGCCAAGTATGCTTCCTGTTTGTGGTTTTGGTGCTGGAACACAGCCTGAAAAAAGTGCTGTAGCTGTCATAACAGCCATAAATTTTAATGTTTTATGCATAAGCTCTCCCTATTTGAGTTCTTATATAATAGACTTCTTTAGATTAAAACTTTTTTAATCGCCTCAACTAAAGCCTCTTTTTCTATAACTTTTATCTCTGCTTCATACGTTTCAAAATCTTTAGAACCTTTTTGAACAACTTTTTGTAAAATAATCTTACCACCATCAAGCTCAGAACTTACCCAATGAACTGAAACCCCACCCTCTTCATTTTCATCTTCATAGCTTCGCTCTATTGCCATCATACCTTTGTGTAAAGGGAGCAATGAAGGGTGTAGATTTATGGCTTTTATGTTGTTGGTAAAAACAGGCGTTAAAATACGCATAAACCCTGCCAACACAGTTAAGTCTGGTTTATAATAATGTAGAGCATGAACCAGTTCAGAGTCAAATGCTTCCCTACTTGAAAAAAGGCATGAATCTATAATTTCAAGAGGGATATTATGTTCTTTTGCAAAAGCAATTCCTCCTGCATCAGGTCGGTTGGTTAATGCAACTACAACCTCTACCTCTTTTCCATGCAAATTCTCTAAAATATACTTTAAGTTTGTACCTGTTCCACTAAATAATACGGCTATTTTTTTCATAGGCAGATTGTAGCAAAATTAATAAAAAAATTGGTTATACTTATATATGAAAAAAAAATTAAGCCTATTACTTACCCTTGTCACGCCTCTTTTGCTCATAAACTGTAGTGGAAAAAGTCAGCCACAACCAAGAGTTATTCAAAACCACCCTACCCAAACAACTACTAATAACCAAGAACTTTTAGGCAGACCTATTAACCCTATTCCACAAAGAGAGACGGTTACTCAACCCATAAAAGAGGTAAAAAGACCTGTTCCTCGTCAACACCCATCTGCTTATGGAACCAGCAATTTTTCTAAAAAGTTTAAACTACCTAGTAGCATTAAAGAGTCCTCTGCACTCATCAAAATAGATGGTAAACTTTGGACACTTAACGACAGTGGTGGAGAAGCCAAACTCTACCAAATAGACGAAAGAAATGGGCGTATAGTAAAAATACTAACCATTCAGAATGCTCATAACAAAGATTGGGAATCTTTGGCTTTTGATGAAAACTATGTCTATATTGGCGATACAGGGAACAACAGAGGAAACCGAAGAGACCTAAAAATCTATAAGATACCTCGTGGAGATTTAAAAGCTAAAAGTAGCACACGTGCTGAGGCTATTTTCTTCTCTTACAGTGACCAAAAAGATTTTAGGTCAAAACCTCAAAAAAATAATTTTGACTGTGAAGCAATGGTGGTGAACAAGGGGAAAATCTATCTCTTTTCTAAAAACTGGCAAAACCATAAAACCCGTCTTTATGAACTCTCTACAACAGCAGGGAAACAGGTGGCAAAATACAAAAGTACATTTAATATCAATGGTTTAGTTACCGATGCCACGCTCAACAAAGAGCTTGATATTTTACTTCTATCAAGCTATTCACCCCTTTTAAGTGTTAACGTTTGGGCATTTACAAACTACAATAACGATAACTTTTTCAGTGGAGCATCCAAACAATTAACATTAAAAGCAACACAAGCACAAATAGAGGGTATCACGTTTATAGACAACTACAAAGCTTATCTCTCTAGTGAATCATTTTCTAAATTTATCTTCTCATTTGATGCCAGTCTCTACGACTTAGACTTTTCAAGAGAGTTTAATTAGGCTCTAGTAGAGCAATTTCCTCTATCAAATCAGTAGGTAACATAGCGTAAGAGCTACCCTTATAGTTCTTTGCTCCTGCTGTTAGAGCCAAAGAGCCACTTATGGTAGCATCTAATGCAGAGTCACCTTGTGCCAACAACGCAGCAATAAGCCCACTTAGGACATCACCTGAACCACCTTTTGAGAGTTTAGAGCTTCCATGAGGGTTAACAAACAACTCTTCACCTTGTCCTATAATCATATTTGCACCCTTTAAAAGAATGGTCACATTAGGGTAAACGGAGCAAAACTCTCGAACTTTTTCAAAACGACTTGCTTGTAATATAGCAATATTTAGTGGGCTATCTATGGTCATGTTCCATAAGTCGACAAACTCTTTTGGATGAGGAGTCAAGACTATCTCTCTGTCTCTTTGCTCTAAAAATTCTAAAATAATTTCATTGGAAAATACCCCAGCATCAAGCAGTAATGGAGCATCGCAGTCCAAAATATCTTCAACTATTTCATACTCAAAATCATCTAAAAATCCCATACCTAAAGCTATAGCCGTTTTATTATAAGGGAGTTGAATATCTTGCATTAGCTCCAGTGGCAGTGAGGTCATCACCTCGCCAACTACAGTAACTAATCCTGCTCCAAAACGTAGTCCTGCCGACCCAGCCATAATAGAAGCACCCTCTTTCTCACCTACTATCACAGCCAAATGACCAAAGTTCCCTTTATGGGTATTGCGTCGTTTTCGTGTTGGAAGTTTTAAATCACTCTCTTCAAGCAAGTGAGCATTACTCTTAAAACCAATGGTATACTTTTCATGGCTAACTCCCAAATCAACACAGATAACCTCACCCACATACTCTTTTGCCATGTCTGTATAGAGGCACTCTTTCAACGCTCCCATGGTTATGGTCACATCAGCAAAAAGTGCCATAGGAAAAGGGTTACCATCCATATCTATTCCTGTTGGGACATCACAAGCTATTTTAAAACCATTGAGTTTCTCTAGTTGTACAATAAGCTTTCGTGTCTTCTCATCTAACTCACGACTAAGCCCTGCTCCAAAGATAGCATCTACAACAACATCTGCCTCTTCCACCTCATCTACAAACTCAATGTCTAAACACTCCACACGCTCTAGTTGCACCTCTGCCATAACAGAACGCACTCCAAAAGGCAAGTAGAGTTTAACATCGTACTCCCCTTGCAAAAGCCGAGCCAAAACAATACCATCTGCTCCATTATTTCCTACACCACAAACAATAAGTATAGAATTCTGCTCATTAAAATTGGCTCTAATGTAGTTCGCCATACCCATAGCAGCATGTTCCATAAGTATATTTTCAGTAAGAGCGTAGTCGTCGTAACAGCGTTGGTCTAGTGGGTAGGTAGATTTGTATAGGGGGTGCATCTAGTTAACACCTTT
>JALVXD010000009.1 GCA_027038295.1 Campylobacteraceae bacterium | reverse complement strand
TACTATTTGTACAAGTTAACATCTGAACAAATACGCCTACCAAAAAACCTGTAATCGTTAAAAAGTAAGCAGCACCTATCTGCTGTTTGTTAAAAAGTTTTGCACTAGAGTATAACAGATAAAAGTATGAGAGGGTGATGATAAGGGTAAGAATGGTTCCTTGTGTTATGTTTTTGGTGTAGCCACTAATAGAGACAATGGTATCAAATATAAATGCTCCTCCTAGTAGAATATGCCAGAAGAGGAGGAATGATTTTTTATAATGGTGAATTTTAGGTTCTTTATTGCTCATTGGACTCTTTCTCTTTTTAGTTTTAATTGTATCTTCATAAGCTTTGTTTTTGCTTCTGCTTATTAATAACCTGAGTTTGATGGAATAGATATATGAGAATGGGGTAGGGGTTAGTTAATATTTGATATGTTTCCTTAAAAGGATTGTTTGTTAGAATTTTGTAGCAGGAGAAAGGAGAGTAACTCCTGCCTTGTTTGGTTTTAGATTAGTTACATTTCCCTAAGTTACCACGGAATTTTAGTGTCCCATCTATAGCTACACCAAATTCAGACCCAAGGTTATGAACATTTACTCTAAGTACATGGTTTGTACCACCATTGGTTCCAGCAGGTAAAGTTAAACTACCATCTTCATGTGTTCCACCCATATCATCTCTCTTCATAGCATCTTGGTCATTTGCTGTTTGAGAAGCCACAAGTGTACTATCAAGTTTAACTGTTGCAGAGTTGTCTGCTTTTAAGTTGTTGATATTTACAATGGTATTGCTACAAGCACAGAATGGAATCTCTAAAATCTCATCGCTATGAGTGTTGTTAAAATCAAACCAGTTAATTGTATCATCCCATACACCTTGGTCTTGAGTACCATTAAAGACATTGTTCTCTATCGCATCTGAAGGTTTAAATGTCCATGATGCAAGTTGACTAAGGTTGATGTCATAAACTGTTGCACTTTCATCACAATTATCTTTTACACAAAGGTTAAGCTGAGTGAAATCTACTGCTGTGTCATCTTGAACATAAACATCAAGTTCATTTTTACTAATCATAGTATTCGCTACATTTCCTGTACCCAAAGTGTTATTGAGGTCAAAAAGATTTACATTGGCAACATATCCATAGTTTGACGTAAGGTCATATCTATTCCATCCTTGAGGAATTATTGAATAGAGTGTCTCATACAAATGTCCACCAGCATGGTTTGTTCCAAAGTCACCAACATAGATAGCATCATTTGAAGCCAAATTGCTTCCAATAACTTTGTATCCAATGTTAAAATCTGCTTTTGTTACTGTTTGGCTAGATGACAAGTTCAGGTTTAAAGTATCAATAAAATGATGGTCATACGCTGTATAGTCATAAGTTACATCAACAGCAGGATAAACAGTATTTACATCTCGTTTAGTTTTTAAGTCACTACTTGGGTGAATAGGATTAGAAGCATCTCCTGTTGGTGTAAAATTATCAATCTCTCCACCTAAAATCTTAACCAAAGTCTCTTGTTCTGAACACTCAAATTTATTGACAATAGTAGTAACCTCTTTAATCGGGTCTGGCTTAGAACAAGTAGCTACTGCAATAAAGTCTACAAAAGTATCATCTTGAACATAGACATCAAATCCTTGATGATTATAGGCGTATTGTTTAAGATTGCTACCCCCAACAAAATTAATATTTGAGAGTTTTTCATGGTAAACAGACCCAGTTTTTGTTAATGTACCATCGTTAGAAGAAATAGTCCAACCAAAATAATTATGAGTAGAGCTATTATTATCCATATTTCCAAGGTTTAATCTATCATTACTTCCATGATTTTGTAAACCAATATAGAAATGACCATTCGCAATACCTGAAGGTAAGTTTTTAACTTCTTCTCCAAATAGTCTATTTTGCGTACTTCCATCATAGTTAGCAAAACCTGCATTAACATTGTTGTTGTAGGCTATCATGTCTGGATTATTCTGTATTTGTTGAGATGCTGTTGCATTTTCATCTCCATTTGCTGTTGAGAAGTTATCTTCAACTCCATAAAATTGTACATTACGTTTTAAACCAGCTTCACAAGTAAACTCTTTTAATAGCCCATCCATTGTACTTGCTTTCTTTATTATCTCTCCACGGTAAATAACACTCATGGCATAAGCTTCTTCTTTGTCAATATCTAACGCTACATTAAGTGATGCATAAGCCTCTTCTTTACAAGTCTCATTCTCTTTACACTCTGCTACTACTTGGTTATCTAAATCTGTTATGTCAAGTTCAGTCAAGTCATCAAACATTGCATCTGAGTTCATGGCATAAGCCATCTCTTTATCAATGCCAACATTTGTAAGAGAAGCAACATTTTTTTCTATGCTACCTAAAAGCATGGTGTTAAATTTTTTTGTCTTGTCTAAAGCTTGAATCTCATTTTCAAGTTTGTCCCAATCTGCTTTACTGTGCTTTTGACTTGCTTGGGAAAGCTTTGTAATGGACGTTACCTCTTCAGAAGTTCCTGATGATTTTGAAGGCTCTCCACACCCATTAAGTGTTAAAATAGCTACTGTAATTAGTGATAATGTAATTTGGTTTTTCATAATAAATCCTTTGAATAATAAGTTTAAGTTAGCTAAGTTTTAGCATTCTTGTTTGTTGTTCCGTAAACTATAAAAAGAAGTGTTGCTGAGTATTTGATAGAAAAACTCTTTTAAGACTTCATAAATTTAGTATAAAGTAAAAGGGTAATGAAGTGTAAAAAATATTAAATTTTTAATTAATTTTAAAATAAAAAGTTTATTTTAGAATGTATCCTTGTCCATAAACACTAGAGATAGAGTTTTTAGGAAGTTTTTTACGCAGTAGAGAGACTTGATTTTTAACAGAATCTATAGAAATGTCTCTTTCAAAAGAGTCTTCCCATACCGTAATCATAATTTCCTCATAGCTGACAGTTTGATGTTTATGTTTAATAAAGAGTTTTAAAAGTCGTTGGGATTTTTCATTGAGGAGTATAGGTTTTCCATAGCATGTTAACACATTTTTTTCTTTGTTCCATCTATATCCTTCAGACAACTCTATGCAGTTTAATGTTTGAGCTGTAAGCTCTGCACTTAAAAGTATGAGCATCTCTTTAAACTTTTTTGGCGATATTGGTTTCACCAAATATTTGGTCAGTCTAAGTTCAGTTGCCTGAAGAAGTATTTCTGTCTCTGTATGACCTGTAAGCATAACGAGTTTAATACGCTCATTATTTTCTCTAAATTTATTGGCAAGAGTCAATCCACTAATAAAGGGAAGTTCTATATCAATAATGGCTACATGAGGTTGATGTTTTTTATAGAGTAAAAGAGCTTCTTTTCCATCAGAAGCGACATAGACGGTTGAAAAATAACTTTCTAAATATTCAACCATATTGGCTTGAATTTCAAGTTCATCTTCAACATATAAAACAGAATAGTTTTTAAGTACTTTTAGCATAGAGTTTTCCTTATCGGTCTAGTATCGCATAAAAATGTAATGAATGGTGAAAAACTATCTTTTTGGTAAAGAGATTTTAAACTGAGTACCCTTTTTTATATTTTTTACAGAGATATTTCCTTTAATGCTTCGTTCAATAATTATTTTAGCAATATATAAACCAAGTCCTGTGCCTAAACGATGTTTTTTTGTACTATAGTATGCTTCAAAAATATAAGATAAATTTTCAGCTTTTATACCTCCTGCATTATCACTAATGTAAATGTTAATATTCTTTTTCTCTTCGTTGATTAAAATTGTAATTTCTTTTTTTAAAACTTTTTGTTCTTCAAATGCTTCATAGGAATTGCTTAAAATGGTTAAAAATACTTGTGAAAGTTCATTTTGATAACTATGAATTTGTAAGTTATCAGGTATTTCTATCTTGATATAAATTTCTTTTAAATTTTCTTTCATAAGCGTCATTATGCTTGAAACCAATGTTTGTAGTTTAAAATTACTTTTTTCCTTTTCTGGTTTAAATAGGTTTCTAAAGTCATTAATGGTTTCTGACATTTGTTCTGTAATAACAAATATATTGTCTATCTTATTATCAATATAGTCAATGTTTTTTGGTTCTGTTTCAGTGACTCTTGAAATATTCATAAGTATAGAGTTAATGTGCATGAGAGGTTGTCTCCATTGGTGTGCGATGGAGTCTATCATCATGCCCATGTTTGCCATACGGTTTTGACAAAGAAGCATTTGTTCCTGTGCTTGTCGCTTTTGAATCTCTTCCTCCACACGTTTTTCCAGTGTACGATTAAGTTCTCTTAGTTTTTTTGTTTGTTGCTCTACTTCTATTTGGAGTGTTTTTGTATAGTTTATGAGTCGTTTCTTTTCTACTTCTTTCACATCTTCATAGCGATACATGATAAAAGTAGTCATGAAAAAAGCAGCTAAAAGGGTAACGAATTCTGCAAGGTTATAAGGATAATTAGAGAAAATAAGATAAATAATAAAAGAAAAGACTAATAGAAATATATATATTCCAGCTTGGCGATTTAAAAAGAAAAAAATAAAGATAGGTGCTGAAATAACCCATAATATGTTTAAGCTATTTTGAGGAACATAAAAAAATATTATGGCAGTATAAAGAAAGAAGAGTATAAAAAAAAATGTTGAATATTTTTCATATAATAATTTATCTTGACGTAAACGAAAAAAACCATAAAAAGAGAGTATAGAGAATATAAATTGGCTACCTCCAACAAGGTAATTTTGTTCCCATAGCCTAAAAAAAGAAAAAATAAAAATACCTATACTAAAAAAAAATGAAATAATGAGTATAGAGTGTATTTGTTGTTTTAAAAGCCATTCTTCAGTTGAGAAGCTATTATGTGACTGAAAAAAGTAAATACAAAGATTGAGTACTTTTTTCATATAGTTTCCTTCTTAATCCCATATTATCAATATTATAACTATTAGTAATGTTAATATATAAGTAATTTTCATGATAGTACTATACAATAGAAGCGTTTAATAAAAGTTTAGAGATTCATTCCCAACAGTAGGGAGAGGGGAAAATATTTTATTGTCTCTCCTCTATTTTAGCTTTTTCCACTGTTTTTTCATTCATCATTTTAAGTAAAGCAATTTTAGCTTCAAGCTCACTCTTTAAATACTCTTCATTTTCACCATAAACTGTTTGTAAAAGTTTGGCAAAAGAGTTTCCTTCTCTTATCTCTTGAATCTCTATAATGAGTGTATACGGAGTTTCGGTATCTATCTGAGGTTTCATCCATGCTGATTGGTAGTTGGCATCGTAACCTTCCTCTTTATTGCCAAACTCAT
>JALVXD010000008.1 GCA_027038295.1 Campylobacteraceae bacterium | reverse complement strand
AGACGTGGGGGTATGACCGACGATGACTTTTGGGCGTAAAAGAGTTCTATTAATGCTTACCTAAGTAGTTTTTATGACATACAGGACAAGGAATTATAGCATCACCTTTCATGGACATTTTTTGAAGTTGTTGTGTAAGTTTAAAATGTGCTTGACAATTATGACATACCACCTCAACATTTCCAACTTGTTCTGGAAGAGTAACTCTAAATCTGTTTTCATCTGCTGTTGAAATTTGATTGACAGGTGTTGAGTCTGTTGTTGCAGCTTCTTGTGTTGGAGCTTGGGTATTGGTTGTGATGATTTTTTTATTACATCCTGTTACAGTAAGTGTAAGAAAAAGAGCAGCTATAATGAGTGTTTCTAGCCTTTTGTTCATGAGTTTTCCTTTTTGATAGTTTTAATAACTATTATATTGAAATTAAATTAATTTAATGCATATATGTTATTTTCTTCTTTTAACTCATCTATAAAAGAAGAGGTCTGTTTACTATGGGCTATAAAAAATATTTTCTCTTTAGCTCTTGTCAAGGCAACATAAAAGAGCCGTCGCTCTTCTGCATAAAGAAACTCATCTGCTTCTTTGGACTGTTCTGAAGGAAATCCAAACTTACCATTTTCTAAATGAGTTATGATGACATAGTCAGCCTCTAACCCTTTTGCACCATGTATGGTGCTAAAAGAGATATCTAAAGTCTCTGAAAAAGTATCTTGTAAGTACTTTAGGTTTTTAGGTTCATTAAAACTGTATCGACTTAAAATCATAATGCTTTTTTTATAAAATTTTTTAGAAAAGTCATTGTTTGTTTTCTTCTTGATAAGCTTAATAATTTGCTCTATATACTTGTCCATGTTTTTGCTTGATGTGTACCAATAGAGGTAAAAACTTTGATTTTTACTCTTTTTTCTGCTCTTTATATTTTTATGTATTTGGGCAGGGTTTTTTAAAATAAAGTTTTGAGAAGCTTCAGAAATTTCTTGATTAAATCTAAAGGTATAGTCAAGTTTTATGGTTGCTGTTGAGCCATAATACGCTTCAAAATTTTGAATAATATCAATGTTACTTCCTGCAAATTTATTGATGCTTTGCCAGTCGTCACCGACTACGGTGATGTTGGCATCATTTTGCTTTTTTAACGCGAGTATTAATCGGTTTCTATCTTCTGAAATATCTTGAAATTCATCTATAAATAGATAACGGTAAGGGGAGATATATTGCTCTGTCTCTATGGCTTGGGTTGCTTTTGTTATCATTTCGTCAAAGTTTTGACTCTCTTTTTCACTGCTCTGTTTTACTAAAGAACTTGCAAAACTAGTTAGCCTCGTCTTATTCGGGACTAAAGTCTCCGATTCCAAAGATATACTATTACCAAAGGCATGAAAAGTTTTTATGGTTATATTTTTGTTTAGTCTATTTTTTAGGCGTTCTTCTAGCTCTTGTTGAGCTTTTTTGTTAAATGCTAGAACTAAAATTTCATCTTCTAAGGCATAGCCCTTTTTTAAAATATAGCCAACTTTGGCAAGAATAACAGAGGTCTTCCCCGAACCAGCTCCTGCTAAAATGAGGTTATTCTCTTCATGGGTAATAATAGCCATACGTTGCATGGGGGTTAGTGGGTTTGACTCTATGTTATTAAAGTAGTTTTCATAATTTTTTAATTCATCTTCAAAAAACTCATAGTTAATGTACTTTAGCCAATGCTTTTTGTTTTCATATATCTCAAATATATCAGGAGCCAACTCTCTGTCGAGATATCTTAAAATGGCTTTGTCATTTTGAATTATCTCTGTTATTTCATCTATAAAGTTTTCATATAGCCAACTTTTTTGCAGATAAACATCTGTTGGAAGTTCTTCAATCTCTTTTTGAATACCAAGCAGATAAGCAGAGAGTTCTAATCGTTCTTGATGTTTTATACTCTTCTCTTTTTGGATTTTTTTTATAATAGGTACTGTACCCAAAAGAGAAAGAGCCAAAAGAGCAGAAATTTCTAGCATGAAATACCTATGCGTGTGGCTGTTAAAAATATATACTCTCGACCAGTAATGGTAACTCGAAACTTTTTTTGTTGTAGATACTTTTTGGCAAATATAACATCGTTAAAAAGAAGGGACATTTCGGAGTAGGGGTAGTTAGGTGCTTTTGCTCCGTAGATAAGTTCACCCTCTATCCACCTAGAGTTTGGGAAGCCTAAAATAAAAGCTCCATCATATGTAAGATGCTCTTGTACCAAAGACATTAAAAATGGTTTATAGTTTATGCTTGGACTCTGTAGGGTTCCTATGCTTATAATAAGGTCAGACTTTTTTAAATTTAATTCACTTAGTCTATTAATATCATGTTTATAGAACACTACATTATCTTTAGGAAAACGCTCTTTTGCAAATGTTAAAGCTGTTTGTGAATGGTCGATGCCTATAAATTTAATCTTATCAAAAATCCCTTTTGGAATGAGTTGTTCTATCAGTTCAAACTCATCACCTTTGTTGATGCCTAAGTTTAAAATCTGTTTTCTATTTTGAACCTTTACAGCCTCTAAAGCTTTTTTATAAGCATGTAAAAATGTAGGTTCTTCATTTTTATTGATGTTAAAGAATTTAGATTCTATTCCATATTTTTCTTCTTGTTTTTCTATGGGTGCAGCGTGAAAAGAGTCGTTAATATTGAGTTTTTTTAAAGTGAGTTGGATGGTTTGTTCATTGATGATTAGAGGCGTAAGCATTTTGCAATGATGAAGTTCAGCCAAGTTGACCCATGCTTTATAGCCTATGACGTTAGAATTGTTATCAGGGTTTAAAACTTGAAAAGATAGCGTCTCTTTTTCTTGAAGTTCTTTCTCTATCCATGTGGTGATTTCTAGTAGCTTTTGAGTGGTAAATGATTTCATACGGTATTATATCTTTGTTAAATGCCAACCACAATGAAAAGGACAAGGGTAAAGGGTTAATTTAATTTGTTTTGTTTTTAACGTAAATTTTATCTGTTCCTCTGCCTCTTTTTTTGTGCTGTAGAGGTACTTGAAATTTTCACTAGAGTCTAAACAGAAACAATTGGCTATCTGCTCTAACTCCTCTTCATAGTTTTTTATTTGTTTTTGAAGTACTTCTTTAATATGTTCAATATGCATCTCAAGCTCTTTTAATGACCCAACATGATAGTAGTCTAAAATCTCTTCATTGGAAAGTTCAGAGAGGTGAGTATAAACTCTACGAATGGTGTTGTAGAGTTTGTCTTTGTTTTGAATTTTCTTTTTTATGGGCTTTAGAGATTTTTTTAAGTTCATATAGAAAGTATACTAAAATATTTTAAAAGAGAGTGTTTAGTTTAGCTTCTATCCAATCCTCTCAAAAACTCCAATAACCCTACAATAATCTCATTGGGACTAGGAGGACAGCCTGTGATATGATGAGCTACGGGGAGATGTTTCGCAACATTTCCAACAATGGCAAAACTCTCATCGTAAACAGAAGTTGCTGTGAGGGGACAATCTCCTATGGTAATCACATATTTGGGGCTGGGCATTTGGGCATAAGCATCAAGAAGATGAGGGTGCATATTGAAGGTATTGACCCCACTAACCAAAAGTACATCGGCATGTCGTGGACTTGCGACAAACTGAATACCTAAACGCTCCAGATTGTAGTAAGGATTACTAAGGGCATTGCATTCGCTTTCACAGGCATTACAACTGCCACTGTCTACCATTCGTATGTTTAATGATGAAGCAAACTGTTTTGCAATACTGTTTTTAAGCTCTTTTTGAATCTCGCTTAAGGTTTTATCATGTGTTAGATGTTCGGTTAAAAGTTTGTTTTGAATTCGTTTTTTCCAAAATTTTATCATAGGTCAGCTCCTGCATAGCTCAAATCACAGCTTTTATTAATAAGTGGAAAATCAGCAATAATATCACGGGGCATCATAAGATGAAGTGCCTGCCAATTAATGAAACTTGGGTCACGTATAAAGAGTCTCTCCACCACTCCCTCTTTGAGTTTCAGATACATCATTAGTTCACCAATACTACTCTCAACAAAAGAGAGATACTCCCCATCATGATAAGATTTCTCTTCTACCATTTGATACTCTGTCACATCATTAAGCATATTTTCTATTATTTTTAGACTATTTTTAATCTCATTGATACGTAATATAAAGCGTGCTGCCACATCACCTTTTTTTTCTCGTTGAAGAGCATAGCCATAATGGCGATAAAAAGAGCTGTCTCGTCTATCTAGTTTTAAGCCACTAGCACGTGCCACCACACCAACAGTATCGTAGAGTAAGGCTTGTTTGGTAGTTAAAATACCCGTTGTATCTAATCTATCCCACAGTGAGGGAATATCCATAATCCAATCTTCAAACCATCGAATCTCACTATTCATCTTATCTACATAGGTTTGGAGTTCCTTTTTTTTATTTTGCAGGGCAATATCTTTTCCAATGCTCTCAAATCCAAAACGGCTCTGAGTGAGGGTAAAAAGTATGCGTTTACTCTCTTCTGCTAAAAGACTTGCCATGCTTAAAGCTGCTCCAAATCCTGCATCATTAGGGATAAACCCAATATCGGTGCAGTGATGTACCAATCGTTCCAATTCCAATAGAATAGCATGGGTTAAGTTGGGCGTTATCTCTTTTTTTAAGGCTTGTTCTTTCAATTGATAGAGTGCTATTTGATAGGCAATAGACTCATTACCACTGACACGTGACAGTAGGGGAAAGAGTGCATCAAGCGATTTACCTTTACACATCTTTTCTATACCTCGATATTTGTAGCCGTGGCGTACATCTAAATGGAGTATCTGTTCACCAGCTTGAGAGAAATGGAAATGTCCTGGTTCAATAATTCCAGCATGAATAGGTCCTACTGAAACTTGAAAAACACCCTCTCCTTTAATGGTTTTATAACGATAGGGTTGAGGGGAAGTTACCCGTTCAATTTGGGTCGATTGAAAAGATTTTTTCATTGCTGTGATAGGGGGCATGGTTTCATGCTGCCAAAAAGGTCTATTGTCATAGCCCTTGGCAATCTTTAGACCAAAATCATCATGAATTTTTCGTTCAAACCATGCAGAACTTGGATGGGTAGATTGAAGTGATAAGAAATATTCTTCCTCAACCAACTCTTTTTGAATACCTGCTTTCTCATAAATCGTAACAATTTCTACAGCAGTATCAACCTCTTGTGCAAATCGTGCCAGTAATCTATCCATAAATAGCCTTTAGGTAAGTTGTTGTTTGTGGTAGTAGCAGTGTTGAGGTTGCCAGTAGAAAAAGAAGAGCAAACAACCACTCATTTGTATA
>JALVXD010000007.1 GCA_027038295.1 Campylobacteraceae bacterium | reverse complement strand
TTTAACTTTGAGACACAGGTTTTTGATATTGATAATTTTGCTAATCGTACAGAGTATGTTAGTATAAAAAATAGTGATTATAAGTTTTTTCAAACTAGTAACCCTACACATATTGTAGGTACAAAAAATGGTGAATGGTCAATCTTTAAAAATAATTTTGTAGAAGATTCTCAAAATTTTAATAAGAATGCTACTGTAAAATTTGTTCATGAAAACAGAAGTAAATTTACTATGAAATTTACACATATAAAAAATAAAAATGCTGGTCAATATGGAGGAAAAGCAGGGTTTAATGTTGTTTTTGGAAAGCCTAATAATGGGTTGCCTACTTGTCAAGTTGACACTCAAATAATAACTCCTATCGCAGAATATCATTTTGATGAGTGTTCTTGGAATGGAACAGTAGGTGAAGTTAAAGATAATAGTGGAAATAATTTAGATGGAACAGCAAAGGGAGATGCTAAGACCCTAGCAACTGGTAAAATAGGTCGTGCTGGTTATTTTGATGGAGATAATGATTTTGTTGAAATAGCAAATAAGGAGAAACTTCAACTCAATGAAGATAGTTCCTTTTCTTTATGGATAAAACCTGAAGAGTTGGGTACTCGACAAGGGCTTCTTTTTAAACACTATAACAATGAGTTTGAACTTATTATGGAACCTAATGGCTCCATTAACTTTTATCATGGGGATGGTTCTTATGAAGAAATACAAAATAAGCCTTGGGAAGCAAGAGCCATTGAAGGACAATGGAATCATATTGTTATAACAAGGGAGCATAGTAGTAAAACACTAACTTGGTATATCAATGGTCAAAAAATAGGTTCAACCACTTACGTTAAAAACCCTACAACAAGTAATAATGTACTGACCATTGGAAGAAGAAACTCATCTGAAAATTATGCCTTTAAAGGTCAAATTGATGAAATAAAACTTTTTAATTCTACTTTATCTGATACTGCTGTTGAAGAGATTTATAATAATGAGACAAGTGGTCTAAACTGGGATGGAACAGATAGAAAAGCTGTTGTTTGTGAAGACTTAACACCAACAATTTATATTTCAGACCAAGAGATAATTGAGGGGAATGTAGGAACAACAAATTTAGATTTCACAGTTTCATTAGATAAAACTCCCAATAGCACAGTTAGTTTTGATTATATAGTTCTTAATGGAGACAATGCAAATAGTAGTAAAAATGCTTACCGTTCAAGTGATTTTATGGCTGATGTGAACAAAACACATGTTATTTTAGATGAACTAACACAAACATATACAATTCAAGTACCAATTGTTGGTGATGAGACTGTTGAAGATAATGAAACCTTTCATGTTGTTCTTAGTAATGTTGAAGGAGCTTATGAAGGAACTATTAGTGCCGTAGGTACAATTATTAACGATGACTTTGAGAAAGTGACAGAAAACAATTCAACTGACCTTGACCAAGACAATGATGGTATTTTAGACAGCGTTGAGTATGGAACTTGTTCAACGGGTATTGAAACACTTATGAGCTTTGATGATTTTGGTACAGGAGGTAGAACAACCAATCCATATACAAACTACTGTTATGAAGATGGAGATGGAATTAGTGACTGTACAAATTACCCAGAAAACATCCATACCAATGATGGAGAATATACAGTTGTACAGCATCCTAACCCTGATGCATCTGCTTTTTCAACATGGTCAAAACAAGGAGACCATACAGGAGATGAAAATGGTAGAATGATGGTTGTAAATGCTTCCCTTCAAGCTGATGAATTTTATCGACGCAGTTATACTGTTGTCCCTAATGCAAGTATGACCGTAGATTTATGGATTTTAAATGTTGTTAAAGAGGGGAATAATATTATTTTACCTGATATATCCTTTAGATTAGAAAACATGAAAGGTGAACAAATAGGTAAAATGATTAATACTGGTGAAATCCCTGAAAATGGTATTTGGAACCACTATACACTCTCTATTAACCCTGAAAACAATAGTGAAATTCAAATTGTTTTAGCCAATAATGCAGATGGAGGAGGTGGAAATGACCTTGCACTTGATGATATTCGTATACAACAAGTTTTCTGTGATTCTGACAATGATGGGATTGCTGACTATTTAGACTTAGACTCAGATAACGATGGTATTCCTGATAATATTGAGGCTCAAAAAACTCAAGAGTATATTAAACCAAATAATGAATTTGATGATAGTGGTGTAGATACTGCTTATCCTAATGGCTTATCACCTGTAGATACAGATGGAGATGGAATTAAAGATTATCTTGATTTAGATTCTGACAATGACGGTATTGCAGATATTATAGAGTCAGGATTAGGTAACAATGATACTAACGATAACAACAGAACCAATGCCAATGTAGGTGAAAATGGATTAGACAATAATCTTGAAAATGCTGATGACTACAATGATACCAATGGATTAGCATATGAAGATGGTATTTTTAAACTCAAAGAGAGTGATGATGATACCTATACAAATGGTTCTAATGCTCATCCTATGAAAACAGATTTTGACTACAGAGACAATGCTCCTAAAGCTACTTTAAGCATTTCTGATGCCAAGACTTTAGAGGGTGACAGTGGGGAAACAAAAGAGTTAACATTTATGGTTAGTTTTGATATAGCTCCTGACCGTGTTGTTACTTTTGACTATCAAATTTTAGATGGGGATAATAATGATGTCACATTTAATGCCATAGCACCTGATGACTATGTTCACTATGAAAGCAATGGAACCATTAGTAATTATGCTTTAACTTACCCTATAAAAGTCACTATTAACGGTGATGACCTCGTTGAAAAAGATGAGCAGTTTAGAGTTATAATCACTAATGTTACAGGAGCCAATGTTTCAAAATCAGAAGCAATAGGTACCATATTAAATGATGATGCACCAACCATACATATTGAAAGAGACAATAGTAATTTAGTAAAAGATATAAACTCATTAGAGAGAAAAGCATTCTATACACAAATAGCAGGAAAAGAGTTTACTTACTCGATTGTAGCCTATAATGGTGATGAACCATATATACTCAATGATACAACTGTAAAAGTTGAACTGCTTGACAGAAATAGTAGTACTCAAAATGAAAAAATTTATGGTAGTCAATACTTTTATCTCAATAATCTTAATAGAGAAGATATTGCTTTAACTATTGCAAGAGCAACAAGAGATGCACAATTTAAACTCTCCTATTTATTAGATGAAAATGGCACGATTGTACATGGAAACTATAGTAACGAGAGTAACTATAATAGTAAAAAAGTAATTAATCAAAATGAGACTACTTACTATGCTGACAACTTTGCCATAAGGCCTGCTGGATTTAAAAAAATGCTTTGGGCAGATGATGGAACAGTTCGAGACCATTTAGCGACAAGTAATCAAAAGGAGTCATACGGAATTGCACTAGCTGCTGGTTATGAATATGAGTTACAGGTAAAAGCATTAGATGATAAGGGAGAGATTGTAGAGAGTTATAAGCCACAAACTACCTTATATCAAGAGGTTAATGCTACACTCGTTTTTGATGGAAATAAAACGAAATGTGCCGATACAAGTGATAAAAAACTAAATTATTATGACTTTATTGGAGGGATTAATAGCAACAAAAGCTTTTCCAATCCAAATGTAGGAAACTATTACATTAGTGTAAAAGATGAAAACTGGACAAATATTGACCACTTTAATCAAGGGTGTATTGTTAATTCAACAAGTAATGAAGCAGATAATGATGGGCGTTTTGGTTGTAATATTGGTTCAACATTTGATATTCACTCTGTTGATCCTACCTATAATCACTATTATGATTTAAAAGTCTATTTTCAACCTTATATGTTTGATGTTAATTTAAGTGTGAAAAATTCTTCAAATAATGGAAAAGACTACCTTTATATGAGTAATTTATTTGATTCAAATAAGATGTCTATTGTTGTTGATGGAAATGTTACTGCATTAGCAAAAAGTGGTGAGGTTACAACCAACTTTACAGAAGGATGTTTAGCCCATAAGGTTGATTTATCATTAGATTACAGAGTTACGACAGATAGTGGAGTTTACGATAATAACCTAACTCAACTACAAACAACAAAGAACACTCCTGTTATGATTCAGCAACAACTTAAACATAATGATGGGGCTTTTTCGAATATAATGGAGAGTAATACATTGGATAATAACGTAACCTTAGCTATTGAAGATTTTGATGATAATTTAACAGGAAGTACGTATTTTAAACTTTTATATAATATTCGAAAAAATTTAAATGAAACAACTAACCCAATTCGAATTGACTTTAGACAAGCCAATGTTATCTCTGAAGATTCAGGAAGCAATCTTGCTACAAATGAACTAGAAGATTTTTTTCCTGAAGGTAAAGCAAATCTAAATAATAGTGTTAAAACATTCTACTATGCGAGAGTTGCATCTCTTATGGAAAGTTTTCCAGAAACCAATAAAAAAGTTATAAAAACCCCTCTTTATGTAGAGATATACTGTAAAGTTCTAGGTAACAGAGACTGGTGTGATAATACTATGAATTTACAAAATATAGGAAGAAATACCTATAAAACAGATAAAGGTTGGTACTTAGCTATAGACCATAACAGTACAGTCGAGGGCAAAATAAATAAGCTTATTTCTAGTAATAATACTATTGTAGTGAACAATGCAAATCCTGTAGCAGACTTTATAGATGGAAGAATAGATAATATTGAAACAGAATATGCAAATGAAACTTTAGCAGGAATACATAAAGCAGAGATAGCCATAGACTCAGATAGTTGGTTACGATTTAATACAAAAGAGACAGTTGCTGGGGTATCAGGTTATCCATCATCATACTCTGTTACATTTAAAAGTATTTCAAATGAAACGGGTGTTGGTAAACGAGGATATATGTTAAATCAACGACCACAAGTTGACCGTAATGGCAAGATGTCATGGTAAAAAGAGATGAAGCGATAGCCCTTAAACGTGGTATTGCGATGATAGAACTTATATTTTCATTGGTTATTATGGGCATAGTGCTACTCTCTGCACCCATGCTCATACAACAGTCTATTCGCAGTGGTAATGTTGCTTTGCAACAAGAAGCCATAGCAGCAGCAGCCTCTCAAACCTCTGTTATACTCTCTATGCATTGGGATGAAAACAACAACAGTAACCAGGCAGGTGTTTCACCTCTGTTTTTTGTTGATAAAAATAACAGTGAAGAGTTTTATTTTGAGCATAATAGCACTTTAGCTATTGATATACCACCAAAAGGATTGGCTGGTGTAACAGGAAGAAATAGTCATAACAGTGCAGGAGATTCTCTACCTGCCACACCCCTTAATCAGTGGGGTGCAGATGATGCCAATGAGACACTTTTAACACAGTTTGATGATGTGGATGACTATGACAATACAGATTTAAACTTAACCGTTTTCCATGGTGAGACTACCACTTCGGATATAGGTGACTATGTTGATACCAGTCTTAATATGCATACAAATATTAACTATGCTGAAGATAGACCTTCTGGTTTAGGCTTTTTAGACAATAGGGACATCACTATAACCCCTACTGGGCATAATGGAAAAATCAACAGTACCTCATTTGGTAAACGTTCAAATATAAAGTTTGTTCATGTAAACCTAACTTCAACAAAAGCCATAGATGAAGGAGTATCAGAATTAGATAAAAACATTACCTTTGAAGCATTCTCTTGCAACATTGGAACCACACTACCACAAGGAAATATTGAATTATGAATAAAGTCAAAAAAGCATTTTCGCTTATTGAAGTTATATTTGTACTTGTAATTTTAGGTATTGTAGCTTCTATAGCTTCACAGATTATAGTGCAAGTTTATGAAAACTATATAACACAAAAAGCACTATACAACACCACTACCAAAACAGAAATAGCCATTAATCAGATTGTAAATAGATTAACCTATGCTATAGATGGAACAACTGTGACAAAAAAACCACACACCTCTACATATACAGATCCATACACTGCTGGGTCAAAAGGTACAAATTGGATTAAATTAAGTGATATTGATGTTAATAATAATAACCATAGACAATTTACTACCATAGAATGGATTGGCTATGATAACGATAGTTTTGCTACAACGGCTACTCCTCTGTGGAGTGGTCTAGCAAAGTACGATACAGCTGGAGGTGCAACAAGAGAATCTTTTGAAACTCCAGGGTCAAACCTAAACTTTGTAGCCACTATTATGAACAATCTATCTGAGGGAAAGGTTGATTTGAATAATTCAAATCCTGCAGCAGTTATTTTTTCACAAGAAAATGACTTCTATAGAACAGGTGTAGAGTATGACCCTACATGTATGGGGCTTATAGAAACAAACAATACAAGTTGTATTTTCCCTGTTAAAATAGGTACTAATATCGCTGGAAATGATACCAATTTAACATTTACAAGAGCTACTGATGCAAATCATGCAAACCCTTTACCTAAAATTATAACGGAACGATATAAACTGGCTTGGTCTGCTTATGCCTTGGTTCCAGAAGATAAAGATGGTGATAACCTTTATGACCTAAACCTATACTATAACTATCAGCCATGGAATAATGAAACCTATAAAGATGGTAAAAAAAGTCTACTTATAAACAATATCTCTGTGTTTAAATTTACAGAAAACGGTGGAGTCATACAACTAAAGCTATGTGCTAGTGAAAATATTGGTAAAGATTACAACATATCTAGCTGTAAAGAGAAGGCGATTATACGATGATAAAAATAAAAAATAAAAAAGCATTTTCCATGATAACAGCTATTTTTGTTATCGTTATTATGGCATCTGTTTCAGCCCTCATTATGAATATAACAGGCAAAACTGTCAAAGCCACTACACAACAATATCAAAAAGAACAAGCTGCTCTCTTAGCCCGAAGCTATACCGAGTTAGCCATACTCTATGCCATACACTATGATAGAACAGCAGGGAATAATTGTCTTGAAACTATTACAGACCATTTTGGAGAAGCTGGTAACAGTGGTTATGATATACGTATCAATATTAGCTACTTAGGAAACAATACTCTACTTGCTAACTGTAGAAATAATATCGAAGCAAATGGAGTAGTTAATTTACTAAATACTAATGCCACATGGGCAGATAATGCTATAGCAAATGGCAATATCAACAGTACTGTCTCTTTAATCGTAGACACCTACATCACCTACAAAGACTTCGATGACCCGTCAAATAGAAACATTTCTTTTCATAGGAGGACTTTACAAAAGATGTAACACAATAGTTTAATTTTAAACTATTGTGTTAGATGAATATATTTACCTTTCATTTACTAATACTCGGTATAATTTAGTACTTGAATTTAGAGTTAAAAGAAGTTGAGTACCTTCTTTTTTATACAACTATTTTAAGTAAAAAACACAAAAGGATTTATCATGAGTAAAAATATAGTGGGAAGACGTTTTGATCTATCAGAATCTATAAGAGAGCATATATCAGAAAGTATAGATGGGTTAAAAAAGTACAATTTAGAAATTATCTCGAGTAACACTATTGTAACAGCTGATAACAAATCTAAAGAGGGTGTATCAGTTGAACTGGTTATTAACCTAACAGACAAAAACACCATTGTTATTACTCAAAGAGACAAAGATGTTTATGCTGCAACAGACAAAGCCATTGACAGAGCTAAAAAAGCACTAAGAAGACATGCAGATAAAATAAAAAGTCATAAAGTTATGTCCTTTAAAGATTTAGGTGTTGAAGCTGAAGCAGTTCTAGATTTAGAACCTGAAGAGGTAGATGTTGTTCCAATGGATTTAGAACTTCATAAACCACTTGATTTTGATGAAGCCATCGAGGCACTTAAAGCTGAGAAAAAGCGACAATTTATTGTATTTAATGATCATGATGGACTTATGAGAGTTATGTACAAAAGAGCTGATGGGAAATTTGGTCTCTATTAAAAACCTGTAGGGGCGACCTCTGTGTCTGCCCTTCTATTATAAACACAATCTACTAAAATAAAACCCAATAACCTACCTATTACCCTAACTCTCAACCTACTTTAGATAAAATAACACTAATTGAAAAAACAAGGGATAATAATGTTTGGAATGGGTTTTACCGAAATACTTATGATTGCCATTGTCGCCATACTATTTTTAGGACCAGATAAACTTCCAGGTGCCATGGTAGAGATTGCAAAGTTCATAAAAGGTGCAAAAAAAGCAATAACAAGTGCTAAAGAGTCAATAGACAGTGAAATAAATATAGCAGAACTTAAAGAAGAAGCACTTTCTTATAAAGCAAAACTTGATTCAGCTACAGAAGAGTTACAAGGTTTTAAAAACCTTAATACTACAGCTGAACGCTCTATGAAAGATAAGTTTGCATCCTTAACACAACTAGAAGAGGAACCCGTTGCAACACAGGTTGAACCTAAACAAAAAGAGATAGAGTTTAAGAAAAAAACAGTTAAAGACGATTCTCTAACAGAAGTAAAAAAAGAAAGTAGTGAAAAATAATGTTTGCAGATATTAAACCACATTTAACTGAGTTACGAAAACGGTTGGCTATTTCTGTCTCTGTTGTTGTTGTCTTTGCTTTTGTTGCTTTTGCTTTTAACCAACAAATTATTGCATTTGCTAAAGCACCTCTTATGGGTGTTGTTAAGGGTGATCCTTTTATTGGTGGTATCGGAATCTTCTTTACTGCTCTGAAAATTTCTATATTTACAGGTTTTCTTTTTGCTCTTCCTGTTGTATTCTTTCAGATTTGGGGATTTATTGCACCAGGACTTTATGACAATGAGAAAAAATACGTTATCCCTTTTGTTACTGTCTCTACATTTATGTTTCTTCTTGGGGCTTCATTTGCTTACTGGGTGGTTGTCCCTTTAGGTTTTCAATTTTTATGGATGTTTGCTGGTAATTTGGTTAACTTTTTGCAGACCTTAGATGAATATATTGGTATCTTTACCAAAATTCTTTTTGGATTTGGTGTGGCATTTGAGCTTCCCGTTGTTCTCTTCTTTTTAGGGGTTTTAGGACTCATTACTGACAAAACATTACGTGATTTTTTTGGATATGCTGTTGTCATTATTTTTGTCTTTGCAGCACTATTAACTCCACCAGATGTGATTACACAACTGATGATGGCAGCTCCTCTCATTTTACTCTATGGTCTATCTATTATCATAGTACGTATGGTTAACCCATACAAAGAAGAGCCTGTAGATGATGACGAAGATTTAGATATTGATGATATTAGTACAAAATAATACAAATATAACAGATGATTAAAGAAGAACTTTTAACCTCTAGTTATGACTATGAGTTGCCAAGCCAACTCATAGCAACTGAGCCCGTTTACCCTAGAGACCATGCAAAACTTTTGGTTTATAATAGAGAAACTCAAAACATAACCCATACCACTTTTAAACATATAATAGACTTTTTACCTAAAGATTGTGATGTATTTTTAAATGATACAAAAGTTATAAAAGCTAGAATATTTGGACATAAAAAATCTATAAATGACCAAGGTGGTGGTAAAGTAGAACTTCTCTTCAACAAACCCATAAATGCTCATGAATATCTGGTAATGACAAAGGGTAGAGTTAAAGTAGGGACTAAAATCTTATTTGATGACAATTTAGTAGCTACTGTTATTAAATTAAATGAGGATGGTTCTCGTATTGTGACATTTAAACATCATGACAAAGAGATTCGTTTTGAAGAGTTGGTCTTGGTCTTAGAGAAAATAGGTCATGTTCCCCTACCCCCTTATATCCAAAGAGAAGACAACAAAGAAGATGAAACAGACTACCAAACACTCTTTGCTAAAAATGCAGGAGCCGTTGCTGCACCCACTGCATCTCTACACTTTACATCTGAACTTTTTAAAAAATTTGAAGAGCAATATAAAACTCATAAAGTAACTCTACACGTAGGAGCAGGAACTTTTAAACCTGTAGAAGCAGAACATATTTTAGACCATCCCATGCACTCTGAGTATTTTCATATACCACTAGAGAGTGCAAAGGTTTTAAACTCAGATAAAAAGATACTTGCCATAGGAACAACGGTAACACGAACAGTTGAGTACTTTTCACGAACAGGTAAAACAGATGGGGAGTGTGACCTTTTTTTAAATCCAAATAATAAACCACAGAGAGTTAACTACCTTTTGACAAATTTTCACTTACCAAAAAGTACACTCATTATGTTGGTTTCTTCTTTTATAGGTCGTAAAAAAACACTTGAACTCTACCATGAAGCCATAGAAAAAGAGTACCGTTTCTTCTCCTATGGCGATGCAATGTTAATTATCTAATTCATTATAAACTTTGAATATAGGCATTGGCATTAATGTTTGTTCTAACTGTAGGCAAAGCCTCTTTGGCTTTATTACTATCAGTAAATGGTCCAACATAAACTCTTCTAATGGTATTTCCATTTTGAGTGGCTTTTTGCACCACATAGCCAAACCCATTTGCTTTAATTTTAGATAAATATTCACTATCAATAGTTCCAAAAAAGCTACCTACTTTAATATAAAACTTTTTAGTATTGGTAGTTGTAGGTTTTTTAGGTACTATAGGAGTACTGTTTATAAGAGAAGGCTCTTTATTTATCTCTTTATCTTTTTCTTCTTCTAAAGTATTATTTTCCTCAACAACAGGTTCTGGTTTTGGGAAAACAGTATGTCTTAAATTTTTAATGGCAAAGACTTTAAAAGTATTGTCTTTTGGAAGTAAACGAACTTTTTGAATATCTTTTCCTGATTGACTTTCAGCATCTTTCCCCTCTATAGTCCAAAGTACTGTAGTTTGAACATCAATATATTTATCACGTCGTTTTAAAATTTTCATATGTGTTAAATGATAACTACGTTTTGACCATCTTTTATAATAATTTACTTTTTTAGAACGTAGTTGCATTAAGGAAACTTCTGTTTTATTAAAGTACTGTTGCATAGGAAACTCATAAAAAACTTGAAGTTTATCTAAAAAATTCTCTTCATCTGCCATATAAAAGTTATATAAAAAATTTGTAATATGTCTTTTTGAAGTCGTATTTTCTTTCATCACCTTAAGATAATAACGATTTATCCATCCCTCTAAATGGTAACCACCAACTGGATAATTAATATAACACCACTCATCACCTGACGTATTAATTTTACAACGCTTTATACGTATACCCGTGCCATTAGCAGGGATTCGTCCAACAACAGTTTTAGAATCTATTACGGGAACTTCTCTTACATTAAGTGTTCCACCTTTTTTTATATGATTCAACTGATACTCCGTCGCCTCACCCCAACCCATAAGTAATAGATTTAATATTATAATTTTTTTCATAACAAGATTATACAATTTATGAGTAAAAACAATGTTAAAAATTGAAATTAATTAATTAATTCTAATCTTGCTTTTAAACCTAAAGTTGTACTGTAGCCAACTTCTGTAAATTTTAGTTCACCTTCTTTGTCATAAATAAGTGTAGTAGGATAGACCTCTATATTAAATTTTTTAGCCAAAACACCACTTTTATCATGTATCACTTTATAGTTTAATTCATGCTCTTTCATAAAAGTATTTATCTCTTCATCCAAACCTGAATTTACAGCAATAGTTATGACACTGTACTCTTTTGAGAGTTGCTCTATATTGGCTGCTTCTAGTTTACAAACAGGACACCAAGTTGCCCAAAAATGGACTACTAAAGGTTTACCTTTATAGAGTTTAAAATCTATTTTACTATTTTTGATATCTGTTAATTCATAACTATAAATATTTTCATTAATTTCAGGTTTTCTAATATAATTTAAAGCCATGCTCACAACAAAAAGTATTAAAAGTGTTGTAAGTATCTCTTTTAAAATATACTTTAAACTCCATTTCTTTTTCATAACCATCTCTCCAAAATAATCTTTGCTGCTATCGCATCTATTTTCCCATCTCTTTTATGACGAAAAATTCCTTGGGTTAACTCTTTAGCTTCTATAGAACTCCCATGCTCATCTTGATAAAAAATTTCTATATTTTTTAATTCAAGTAAACCCACAAAATGTTTAATTCTTCTCTCCATCTCCTCTTCGCTTGAGCCACCTTTTGGTAGACCTACTATTAGCGTATCTATCTCCCACTCTTCTAAAAGAGCTTTAACATCTCGTGCAGCTTGATTTCTATTGACCCGTAAAATGGCATCTTGAGGAAAGACTATCTTACCATCAAGACAAATTGCCACACCTATTCGTTTTAATCCTACATCTATACTTGCTATTTTCATAACAGAAGAATACAATATTTAACCCAAATAACACTAATACTCCACAAATATAGCCTATTATTAAAAATATATTAAAGGATTTATTATGCAAAAAATCTTATTTATAAGTTCAGTTTTAATCACTTCCCTACTAGCTGACAACAGTTTAGGTACACCTATTACAAGTAGGACTATAGACAAAGTTATAAAAAAACAGACCATTACAACAGAGACGATAGCCAAACAGACTCCAAGTAAAACATACACTAAAAGGTATACTAAAACAGTTGTCCCTACTTCTAGTCATGTGAAAGATACACACTCTTTTAAAGCTGACCATCATCGTTATGACAAACGTTTTCAAGATTTTGACTACGATAATGAATCCTACTATAATGATGATGGATACTACTATGGGTACTATGATGATAGAGGTTACTTTTATAATAATATTTTTTTCACCTATAATAATCTATATACCTATAATGATAGACGATATAGAAGAGGTTATTTTATACCTAGACACCATCATCATAGGGCTTATAGGCACCATAGAATAAATGACTGGAACCAAGTTCACTGCTACAGAGAACCTGACCATATGGTTTATGGACACTACTATGATAACAGATATCGAGATAATGCGAGAATGACTATGCCTAGAATAAACCACAATATAAATCAAAGCCATAGTAGAAGTAGCATTACAAACCATAACAGAAGATATGATGATAGTCGATACAATAGCAGAGAGTATGAGTACCATAGAAATAATAATTCAAGAACTTACAACAATAGAGCAAGGATGCAAATTCAGAGAAACACCACTGCTCCTAAACGACATCATTCATCTAATAGAGGTTCTGCACACATGCAAATGTCAAGATAGAAAAACTATTTTCTATCTTTAGTAACTCAGTATTTTAGTTACATTAAGATCTTTAACCTGAGCTCTTAAATTTTTTAAATGTTTTTCAATATTTTCTTTTGTTACAAATACTCCAAAATCAGAAGGAACATCTACCGAATTATCATTAAAAACTCTTGCCATTATTTGACTCGTTATTTTTACTCGTAAATGTGATCCATCCCAATAATTATCTTTATTATTTGTGATGGTGTTATGCCCCGTGAAATCTATGTAATTCGTTACTTTGACCAATTCTCTTTTAAATTTTTCAAACTCATCAAAATAACCTACTGCACTGATAGAGTCAAAAAATGAACTGTACATTGGAGGGATATAGACCCAAACTTTAATATTTCTAGCTTTACACTCTTCTATAATTTTAGAAAAATAATACAAATACTCTTTTGAAAACTTATAATCTTTATAAATTCCATTCACTCTATTATAATATTCATGAAATGAGTAATGAAGTCTTTTGTCAAAACTGTACGTTCCTTTTTTTACTCTATCTATATAGGGATAAAAGACCCTCATACCATTGTTTAAATACCTATCCGTAACTATTTCTTTATTCATTAAATTTTTATACAGTACAGTGAAACTGGATTCAGTAGTATCTAAATTAAAATATAAGTCATAATTACTAACTTTCTCTTTGTTTATAATCCTATTATTCAATTGATTAAATTGTGGATATGTTTTTTTCAAAGTACGGCTCCTATTAAAAGCCATAAAGTCAATACCATAAACCAAATTCTTAATATTGTTATATTTGAGTGCATACATAAACAGTTTATAATGTATCTCTGTTATTGAAGCTGGTGCTTCTAAGTTAAATGTTTTTCCTTTTGTATAATGACTAACTACTTCAGGGTTCATAACTCCTATTCTGGATGTTCCAAGCATTAATGTATCATATTCATTATCTATTAAACTATTGAGTTTAAACCTATAACTGTATCCTGTATTCGTTTTCTTAAAAACATTTACTCCTGGAATATGCACCTTATTATTCATACCATTAGGATCAATAATATAATTAAAGAGCGCTATTAAGGGAATAAATAGTGTTAGTAGTATCCAAAGTTTTATCCATCTCTTTTCACTTAACATTATTTTCCTTTTTAAAAATTAAAGTATAAAAATTCTGATACTTTATTTAGTGATAATATACTTATTACAAATGCAGTAGCTGCCCAAAAGAGTGAAAAATAATTTAACTGAAAATTCTCTAACTTCTCACTGCTATTCTTAAAGAAAAGCACAATAATAAATCCAGCTAAAATCCATGGAATCATCATTATATCACCATCTAATCTATTTAACCATTGATAAAATGTAACACCATAGGGCTCAAGAAATGCAAGTTTTGTAGCAAGAAAACTGGGCAATACGATACCATTTAATCCTGCCATACCAGAGAGTACTTTAGTGGCATCATGCCACTCTGTTGCTCTAAAGAAAACCCATGAGACATTAATAAAGTTAAAAGTAATAAACCATGCTAACCATACGGGTAAACGTCCACCTATATCTTTCCAAATACGATGAATGACTAAAGCAGCACCATGTAAAAATCCCCATAAGACAAACGTCCAACCTGCTCCATGCCAAATTCCTCCCAATATAAAGGTAATCATTAAATTGGCATAAAGTCTAAATTTTCCATGTCTGTTACCACCTAGAGGAATATAAATATGGTCTCTTAAAAATCTACTTAATGTTATATGCCATCTTCTCCAAAAATCTTGTATACTTACTGCTTTATAGGGACTATTGAAGTTAATAGGCAATCTAATATTAAAGAGTAGTGCCAATCCAATTGCCATATCTGTATAACCAGAGAAGTCAAAGTAGAGTTGAAAGGTATAAGATAGACTTGTTATCCATGCTTCTATAAAGTTGAGATACTCTGATGAATCAAAGCCCATGGTTGCCCACTCTGAAAAAGTATCTGCAATTATAACTTTTTTAAACAGTCCTATAGAGAAGATAAAAAGTCCCAAAGCAATATTTTTATAATTTAATACCCTATTATTACTCTCTTCAAATTGAGGAAGCATCTCTTTGTGATGTACAATTGGTCCAGCAATAAGCTGAGGGAAAAAAGTAACAAATACACTATAATCTATAAACTTATATCCGAGTGTCTCTTGTCGATAGGAACTTACCAAATAAGCTATTTGTTGAAAGGTAAAGAATGATATTGCTAAAGGCAGTGCCAAATGTAAAAGTTTAATATCTGTACTCAATGCTAAATTGATATTTTCTAAAAAGAAATCACTATATTTATAATAACCCAAAAGTAAAATATTTACAACAATAGCAAAAATTAATAGGGTTTTTCTCTTAAAAAAGAATGAAGTTTTTTGACTTAGAATGGTTCCCATTCCATAATTGAAGAGTATTGAAGAGAGCATGATTGGTAAATAGGCTATATTCCACCAACTGTAAAAAAACAAACTACTAAAAAGTAAAAAATACTTACTTAGTTGTGTAAAATTTTTATGGTTCAAATAAAAATATATTAAAAATGTAATTGGTAAAAATAGAAATATGAATTCGTAACTATTAAATAACACGGTATATCCCCTGATGATAAAAAATAAAATATTTAATCTTTATTAGTGTGATGGAATAATATAACATTTGTTATTTAAAAATGTTTAATTATTAAAGATGTATTATTTATTTATTTTAATTATATATTATATATTATATGTTATGTATTATATAAAGTTTTTACTAAGTTTATCCTAAATACTATCACAGCCTTAGCAATGTATAATAGAATAAACTTAAACAAGGAGTTACCATGCGTAAATTATTAATTCTACCTTTTTTATTGGGAATACTTAGTGCAGACAATGGTATTTTAGATATTAAATGGCCAAAACCAAATCTTAAACACCAAAAACCTTCTACCCCTTATCCTAAGGTTTTAATAGAAGGAATTAAAGATGTAAAATTACCAGTTTACATTCCAAACTCTTATGCCTATATTAAAAATATGATTGTTGTAGCAGATAAAAACTTTTACACTATATCTTTTCCATTTAAAGGGGCAACGGTTACTATTTCAGGTGATAGAACTTACCAAGAGAGTGTTTCTAATAAACAAGAGTTTAACGCTATATTAAAAGCTACTCCTCCTGTAAGTTTCGAACAAGAAGAGGGAATCATGACTGCTGAATTTAACAGGAATGGCGTAAACTACTCCATGGAAATTGAGTGTGATAAACCTCAAACAGATGAGAGATGTACGGATACAAAGCTTATTAAAGAGCTATACAATCGCCTTATTATGGTAGGAGGACACCCATGAGAACTCTTTTAATTATTCCTTTTGTACTTTTTTTCTCTGCATGTACTCAAGAGCAACCAAAACCTAATAAACCACAGACAGAAGAAGAAAAAAAGTTTACATTCTCTCCTGCTGGTCAATTGACACCTGCAAAAAGTGGACAAGGTCGTAATGGAGATAATTACATTTATGCTCCAGGTATTCGTTTTCCTATAGAGTCTGCACCAGCTTACTTAAACTCTCAAGTTTATGGAATAGGAGGTCTATATGGAGCCAAAGGTAGCCTATGTAATGAAAAAAATTATCAATACCCATGGCATGACAACTACTGTGAAAAAAGAAGATGGGGTATGCCTTTGTGTAGTGGAGGAAAAGGACACCAAGGTGTTGACATACGTACAGCAACTTGTGAAAAAAAGAAGTACTATGCTGTTGCAGTTGAAGATGGAACCATTACCTATATAGGTAAATATACTGTAAAACTTAGAGGTAAATCAGGAAGAACCTATCGTTACCTACATTTAGATTCACCTAGTGTACTCGTCAAAAGAGGTGCAAAAGTAAATAGAGGAGATAGACTCGGTTTAGTATCAAACAACATGGGAAGTACTAAAACATCTATTCATTTACATTTTGATATGAAAGAGACCATAAAGATAGATGGTAAATCTACCAAAGTTTATGTACCACCATATACATCGTTAGTTGATGCTTATAAACGTTTACTTCGAGGGAATCCGTAATCTTTTTTTATAATGTTTTAAGGGTAGACACATTGGTCTACCCCTACATATACTAATCTCGTATAGCCTCTGCGTCTAACTCTCCTGACTTTAACTTTGCCAAATACTCGGTTAACATTCTACGAACATCACCAGACATAATCATCAGTCCAAAGATATTTGGTACTGCCAATGCTAAAAATAGGATTGATGAGAAGTCAACCATAAGCCCTGTATCTACCACCGTAGCAATAACAATAAAAGCTAAAAATATAAGTTTAAAAATAATAGATGACTTAATACCAAAAAGGTAAACCCATGCTCTTTCACCATAGTATGACCATGAAATCATGGTAGAAAATGCAAACATAAAAATAGCAAAACCAAGAACAGTTGGAAACCATGAGACTACAGTACCAAAAGCTGTAGAGGTTATAACAGCACCCTGCTTTGCAGCAATAGCAGCATCAAGAGCTTCTGTTCCACCAAGGTAAGTTCCTGTTAATATCACAACCAAAGCTGTCATGGTACAAACCACAACCGTGTCAATAAATGGTTCATAAAGTGAAACCAACCCCTGACGTATAGGGTATTTAACACGTGCAGGAGCATGTGCAATACCTGCTGAACCCAATCCTGCTTCATTAGAAAAAACAGCTCTTTGAAAACCTTGTACCATAGCACCAAATATACCACCAGCAACAGCAGTTGGCGTAAATGCTTCTCGAAAAATCAATGCAAAAGCATCTGGAATAGCTGTAAAGTATGTTCCTAAAACCCAAAATACCATGGCAAGATAAAAAATAACCATAAAAGGCACAATCGCCTCTGCTACATGAGCAATACGCTTAATACCACCAATAATTACCAAACCAGTAATCATTGCCAAAATCAGACCAAATACCCATGGATAATCATTGAAAAAAGATATCTGTCCTTGCATAATAGTTAAAGACTGAGAAACTTGAAAAGTATTTCCTGCTCCTATGGCTCCGAGTATCATAAAAAAAGCAAAAACCATCGCCATAGTTTTACCTGTTTTTTCCATACCTTTGTCTGCTAAACCACGAGAGAGATACTCCATACCTCCACCCATAATAGTACCATCAGGTAAAAATTCTCTGTACTTTACAGAGAGGGTAACTTCAGTAAACTTTAAAGTCATCCCTAAAAAACCAGCCATTATCATCCAAAATGCAGCCCCTGCTCCACCCAAAGAGATGGCAATAGATACTGCTGCAATATTACCAATCCCAACCGTTGCAGAGAGTGCTGTTGCCAAAGACTGAAAAGGGCTAATAATACCTTTATCATCTTTTGTATGGTATTTTCCTCGAACAATATTAAAAGAGTGTCTTAACATTCTAAGATTTACAAAGCCCATCTTAAAAGTAAGAAAAACCCCACCAGCTATTAGCCATGCCACAACAAAAGGAAAACTACTATCCTCTACGGTTCCAAAGAAAATATCAAAAAAAAGTATATTCTCAAAAAAGGTATTAATCCCTTGAATTATTTCATTCATGTTAACTCCTATTATTAATACTCTAATTGTATAGAAAACAATCTAAGTTTTGCTATAATCCACACAAATATATAAAAATAAAAAAGGAAATGATTATGGCATTAGTATTACTTCCACTAGCACAAGGGTTTGAAGAGGTTGAAGCTGTTTCGCTCATAGATGTACTTAGACGTGGTGGCATTGGTGTTAGAGTGGCATCTGTTGACCCACATAAAGATAACAATTTAGTCTTAGGAGCCAATGGCATTACCCTACAAGCCGACACCAACATAAAAAATGTTGTATCTGAAGATTTCGACATGATTTTACTTCCTGGAGGTTGGGAAAACACATACACCCTAGCAGAGAACGAGACAGTACAAACTCTTCTTAAAGAGTTTAAAGCTAAAGAGAAAATCATCGGAGCCATCTGTGCAGCACCCTATGCACTTAATAAATCTGGTGTTTTAGGAAATGACTACACTTGCTACCCTGGTACAGAAGAGGAAATAAATAAACAAGGTTACAGAGATGACCAAGCTGTAGTCATTGATGGTAACATAATGACTTCACGAGGGCCAGGAACTGCTCTTTGTTTTGGACTAGAAATTGTAAAAAGATTTTCAGGAGAAGAGACGTATCTAGCTGTTAAAGAGGGAATGCTTTTAGATTTTTGTGTCTAAAAACTACCTAAAAATTTTATCATAAAGGAGTATCATATTCATGATACCCTTATGCTCTAACTCAAACAACAAATTTATCATTACATTTCATAATTGAAAATAACACATCATTCAAAACTCCGACAATCAACCCATGAAATAGTTTTTTGTTCTCTATACTCATTTAACACATTAACCACTTTAATAGCTTTTGGATGAATGTCATGAAATAAAATAATACCTTTACGATGAAGTAACATAAGCGTTACCACTCTGTCTTCTACCTTTTTAGCACTAAGATTTCTGTTCCAATCTTGTGAGTCAATATTCCAAAGCATTACCGTGTCATTTAGGGTTGCCAAATATGAAATGAGTTTTTTATGCCGTTGTCCATAGGGTGGTCTAAACCAAACTTTAGCTTTAGGAGTATTTTGTAAGTTGTTGTTCGCAATTAACGCTCTTGTTTTGTCATACGATGACTTCCAAGTTTTAAGACGTTGATGCGATTTGTGAATAAATCCATGAGAACCTACGCACGAACCGTTGTAAAGTTTTTTAATCTTTTTTTTACCATGTACCTTTAATGATTTTTCCAGATTATTACCCAAAACAAAAAAGAGTCCATGAATATCTTTCTCTTGAAGTAACAGTGAAAGTTTTTCTGTTCTTTTGAATTTTGGACCATCATCAAAGGTGAGAAGAAACTCACCATCTTCAAAGTTGAAACCTTGCACTTCTGAAGCGTCTAGTTTGTCTATCTCTGACGTTATTTTAGGAAAAAGAGCAGCCAAACGAGCCTGTTCATAGAGATAATAAGCAAAGAATGTTTGAGAGGCTTTGTACCACTCTTTCTTATTGACTTTAGGAGTATACTCTCTAGCCATTATGGACAACTCAGCCCATGAATTTACTTTTTTACATAAATCCAAAGAAAACTTATTTGAAGTGGTACATGTTTTTTGAGCCAATTGAAAGTTTTGAAGTAACTCTTCTTTAGTAGACTTTTTCCATTTTTGTACAGAAGAGAGGTTTACATTTTTCCTTCCTACAAATTTTTTAAGTACTGTTGTTGTACTTAAGTTTGTATTGATAATCTGCCGAACATAAGAGAGTATTTCATATCGTGATGCCTTGTCAAAACTACTCTGTGTGGACAAAGACTCTCCCCACAGACTTCTGTCAAAGGTTGCCACTTTTGTTGGTCCTACGGCATAGGAAAAAACAGTACCAAAGATTAACATTATTTTTAAAATTTTCAATATAGTCCCTTTTATTATAAATATTTATATATACTATCTAAAATTCAATTTAAATAAGGAAATTAAATGAAAAAGCTACTAAACATCTCACTTCTTTCTCTTTTAGCGTCTACTTCTCTCATGGCTGATAACATACAAGTATTATCAGCTGTAAAAAAAGACAAGGTTATTTCAGATGCATCGGTTATCTTACAAAAAAATGGACAAACGTCACAACTAACCCAAACAAAAAGTAATGGAAAAGCGATATTTCAAGGTTTTAATGATACTAGTGAATCGACACTTATTATCA
>JALVXD010000006.1 GCA_027038295.1 Campylobacteraceae bacterium | reverse complement strand
TTGAGTTGGTTACTAAGCCCTCTTATCTTTATTTTCTTGCGAATCCAAATGAAGAGTATGCTCTCTATTTTGGTGACAAAAACCTAACAAAGCCCTCATATGAGTTAGGAAGTTTAGTAAAAGCTACTGACCCTTTTGTAAAAGGAGTGTTTGGCAAATTAGAGAAGTTAGAGGTCGAAAAAGTAGTTGAAGAGAAGGTTTCATTTTTTGAAGCTTATAAAGAGCAACTGTTTATTTTAGGTATGTTGTTGGCTGTGGGTGTTTTGGGGTATGTGGCTTTTGGGTTGTTGAAGAGGGGGTAGGGGATTTTTGAGGTTTTTGATTCTATAAATGAGAAAATGAATATTCTAATGCCAAAAGAAGCGTAGCAATCAGAGGAGCAAAAACACCACTTTTTAAAAGACTCTACGCTATAATATATAAAAATCAAGAAAGGATAAAAACCATGACAAAAGCAATATTTGAAAAAATTATTTTTTCTGTTAATAGTGAAATAGCCATTAACTATGCACATAGTAGAGAGTATATATTAAAAAGAGCCAAATCAGATAAAAAGTTTTTATCCTTAGTTAGTATTAGAAAAAGAAAATCTAACCTAAATTTTCTAAAAACTATCATAGGATAGAGATATTACAACGCAAGAATATTATCAAGAGCTACATTTTTTCTCTCTAACAGAACTCTTAAAACTATACGATTTAGATACTATAACAAAACTACTCAATACTTTCAAATGTCACAAAAATATAGACCTGCAAAATTTTCTAAATGACTCTAGTAAAGCTATCTCATTTGAAAAAAGAGAGATTACTAAAACATATCTTTACTTATCAAAAGAGGGTGAGGTTGTCGCCTATTTTACAATATCTCTCAATGTCTTATCAACAAGTGGTATCTCAAAAAGCACCATAAAAAAACTTGACGGTATAGATAAAAATCGTGAAGAGATAGCCTGTTTTCTAATAGCCCAACTTGGTAAATCAAACTCTTGTTCTTTTAAAATTGGAAGATATATTTTAAATGATGCAATTGAGACAATCAAAGATGCTAAAGAGATTATTGGTGGTAGGTTTATTATTTTAGATGCGATTAACAATGACCGTGTTATAGAGTTTTATGCAGAAAATAGTTTTGTTCTTGTGGATAAGGATATTGAGAATAGGGAGAGTGTTCGGATGTATTATCCGTTGGTGTTTTGAGGTGATTTATTTTTTTCTTTTTGACCCTTGTATGCGTTCCAACCGAGGACGGATTGGAACAAGCGAAATGTCCCTTTTTGGTTACGACGTTAAACGTCGTAACGAGTCAGGTTCATTAATTATAATTATTCAGCCATACAATACTTAAATATTAATATAATTATTTAAAATTAATTTAATATACTGGAATAATATGAATAATCTACCTGATTCAAAAAGACCTAGAAGACTAATATATGTAGATGCTTCAGGAATAGAAAATAATAGCATTTTTAAAATAAGTTTATATGATAAAGAGAATAACTTGACTTCTGTTTTACAACTTGATGAGATAGAGAATAGTAGTGAAGCTGAACAATATGCTATTTTTAATGCTATATTTTATATCAAGAAACATAATTATTTTGGATGTCACATCTTGTGTGATAATCAAAGTGCTGTAAGTTCTAAAATGATTCAATTTTTATCTAAAGAGTATCATATTGGGATTAGTTGGATTCCAAGAGAAGCAAATATAGTAGCAGATAAAATATCTAAATTAGAACCAACATTGAAAGAAACAGAATGGAATTTATTAAACATGTTTGTTGAGTTGATTAAAAAACAGTGCCATAATATAAAAGAGATAGAAGCTGAACAGATTAAAGAGATAAGTCTCTTAAAGGATAAGATAGAAAAACAAAAAACAAAAATATCTAATCAAACCAAGCAGTTAAATTCTTTGAAAATAAAGAATAAAGGTGTTGGGTGAACATAATCGGAAATAACTCTATTAGCTCGAATAGTAGCAATAGGCAAATACAACTTCTTGTTTTTATTTAAAAAAGAAGAAAATCCAAACTTTTTTATCGTTCCCAATCTGAGATTGGGAATGCTTATGAATATGCTAACTTAAACCATACAATAATTAGAAGAAGCTCAAACCTCAGGTTGGGAACAAAAAAATAGCTATAAGTTTAATTTCATTAATAAAATAATGATTTGAGGAATACCAAAAATAATTGGTACCCAAAAATTAATTGTATGAATATATGTTATTGGTCTATTAGTCTCTTTGTTTATTTGAATTGATAACCAACTACCAAAAATCATGATACAAATTCCTATAATAATAGAAAATGTATAAAAAAAATCATTTTTTTCCTCTGAAAAACTATAAAACAATACAGTAATAGGAATCATTAATAAATTATATATACGATATTTTTTATATTGATTTAACTTCATCATATTACCAATTTTTTTCTTTCTTGTTTTACTATTGTATATGGGAATATATACTTAAAATATACTTTTCAACTTTTTTAAAGTATAGCAAGTATAATTAAAAGAAAGGCTAAAAATGGGAAGAAGTAGATTTTTATCGTTCCCAACCTAAGGTTGGGAACAAAAGAGTATAAATTAGTTTAGTTTAGAAACAATCTCTTGTGGTAAAAGACCTTTTTGTGCATATTTTTTAGCTTGATTTACTCCAGCGAACTTCCAACCATCTTTTTCATTGATAGCAAGTGTTCTATCTGAATGGTTTACTATATAGATATGTTTGTCTTTATCGAAGCTAACTGTTCCACCTTTTGGTGCCAGTTGTTTTTTTAGCATCTCTAACATATATGCTTCAAACTTTGGATTGTCTGTTCTTGGAGATTTTAATTCAGTGGTCATGCTTGAGTCGATAAAGGTAAACATTCCTCCATCATATTTTTCAATAGGCTCAGCCTTTAGGTGTTTTACATTTTTTATAACAGGCACTTTCCCTGATGCGTAAGCTTTTGTTAAAACTTCTGTCATTTTCTCTTTTGGAACAACGGTGAATACCTTTGGATAGACAAAGTTCATAAGTGTAGGAACATCATTGTTAATGGTTGCTTTGGTGTAAAGGTCAAGTGCAGACTTAAGACTTTTCATCTCTTCTGTATCTCCTGCTAGTGCAGAAGTACTAGTTTGTGGACCATTTTTAGTTGAACAAGCTGTTGTTGTCAATAGTAAAGCAGTTGCCAATAATAGTGTTTTTGTCATTTTATTCCTTCAATAATTTTAAAAGCCGTTATTATACTCTAAAATTGTGTTGTATTGGTGTCTACTGTTTTTTACGCTACAATTCTTTTATGATAAATAGAATAACCAATCACTCACTTTACCCAAACTTTCTTGTTTTTTTACAATTCTCTATTATTGGACTTATGGCTTTTCTTTCAAAAGGCTTTTTTTCATCTACCTTTGGTTTAGCTATTTTTATAGTTGGTGCCATAGTTGGTTTGTGGGCATTGACTCATAACCAACTGGGTAATTTCAATATTCAACCAAAGCTAAGGGAAGGTTCTAAACTTATTACAACAGGTATCTATGCTTTGGTTCGTCACCCTATGTATACGTCGGTTATCGTTATGATGTTGGGCTTTTTAGTTAGTACACTAACTCTAGTAGAAACTCTTTTATGGCTTATACTTATAACAGTACTATTACTTAAAGCTAAAAAAGAAGAGTCTCTTTGGCTAGAGCATGATGAGGCATATGAATCTTATAAAAAGTCAACGAAACTTTTTATTCCCTATATATTATAAATATATTACATAAATATATTACGTCATTAAAGCCAATTAATTTATGGTACAATTCGGAGTAAAATTAAATAAAAGGAAACAATATGAGCATGATGAGCATGTTAGGAAAAATGGCAATGGGTATGGTAGTCGCAAAAGTTACAAAAGGTATGATTGGTGGAGGTTCTTCTGGGGGAGGAATCGGTGATATGCTAGGTGGACTTTTAGGTGGAAGCAAAAGTGATGCTTCATCTGTTTCACAAGGTGGAGGAATAGGGGATTTACTTTCTAGTTTAACGGGTGGTTCAAAGTCAGCTAGTAGTAACAATGGACTAGATAGTTTACTTGCATCGGCATTTGCAGGTAAAGAGGTAGAGACTACAACACCAACTCAAGAAGAACAGGCAAAGATTCTTTTAAAAGCCATGATAAATGCTGCTAAAGCAGATGGACAGATAGACAAAGATGAACAAGCTAAAATAGTTGAACATATAGGTGAAGTATCACAAGAAGAGTTAGAGTTTGTAAAAAGTGAAATGTCTGCACCACTTGATATAGAAGGTGTTATAGAGAGTGCTAAAGGGATAGAGGGTGAGGTTTACCTGTCGTCTTTAATGACCATTAAACTTGACACAAAAGAGGAAGTGGTTTACTTAGACAAACTTGCAAAAGGTTTGAAACTTTCAGAAGAAGCAGTAGATGCTTTTCATGAAAAACTAGGTGTCCCTAAACTTTATAGTTAATCTATAGTGTGTCTCTTGACACACTAATCTTATTTCTCCTCTAAATTATACAATAGTATCAAAGGTTATCGTATGCAGGTTTATCAACTAAGCAACATAAAAAATAAAAAGCAGTTTCTTAAAAATTTAAATGTTCATGGTGGAGGTATCTCTATTATGGCTAAAAAGATGGAGTTGCTCTACTTTTTTATTAAAGATTTAAAAACACCTGCTGCCAATATTTTGAAACAAGATGCTCTAAGCATTGGGGCTGAGTTAGCTACCCCTTCTGGGGTGATTACTTGTGAAAAAGAGTTTTATGATTGTCTACTTATAGGTACGCGTAAACATATGGAGATACTCTCTAAAAAAGAGTTGGCTCAACCATTTGGGCTTAAAAAAGTGGCACAAGAGTTACAAAAGTTTTTAAGAACCAAAGAGTATCCCACTCAAATAATGGGAGTTATAAATGCCAATGATGACAGCTTTTTTTCAGGCTCTAGGTTTCAAGCAGATGATGCCATAGCTCAGATTAAAAAGATGATAAAAGATGGAGCCAATATCATAGATATAGGAGCTGTCTCTTCTCGTCCCAATGCAGATGTTGTGAGTGCTGATGAAGAGTTAAAACGTATAAAGCTCATTTGTGATATTATAAAATCTGAAAAGCTTTATGATGAGGTCTCTTTTAGCATTGATTCTTATACTCCTTTGGTTATAGAGTATGCTTTAAAGAGTGGCTTTAACTTAGTCAATGATATTACAGGTGCTTCAAATGATGAGGTAGTAAAGTTGGCTGTAGCTTACAAAGCTAAACTTTGTATTATGCATATGCAAGGAACGCCACAAACCATGCAGAACAATCCAGAGTATGATGATGTAATGGTAGAGGTTTCCCAGTTTTTTGAAGAGCGTATTTTAAAGTGTGAAGCCTTAGGAATGAAGCGAGAAGATGTTATTTTAGATGTGGGAATAGGGTTTGGAAAAACTTTAGAGCATAATCTTACACTTATAAAAAATATGAGACATTTTAAAAAGTTTGGATGTGAGGTTTTGGTGGGAGCCAGTAGAAAGTCTATGATAGATAAGATAGTTCCTACACCAACCGAAGAACGATTGGCTGGAACTTTGGTTATCCATAGTAAAGCTGTTGAAAATGGAGCTTCTATTGTACGTTGTCATGATGTAAAAGAGCATCTTCAAGCTTTGGCTGTTTTAGAAGTGCTTTAATCTAATAGTATCTTTTTTTATATCATTATCAAAAGTAATGGTGTTGACATTTTTTTTGATTTTATAGGCTAAAGTATAGTAAGCCATGTCAGCTGTTCCCGTATTTGGCTTGTCTCTACCTATGTGGATAATAATATTTTGTTCATCACCTCTAGGAACATCAACAGCTAAAACAGTTGACCCTGAAGATTCAGTAATACGGTACAGAAGTAGATTATATCTATTAAAATCAATCTCTTTTAGAAGTAAACTTTGTAAAAAGTTCTCTTTTTTATTCCAGTTACTTTGTTTTTTAACATCCGATATAAATGAGTTTAGTTCATTGTTTGTCTTTATAACCTTTGTTTTAAAGTTACGGTATCCATGTTCGCGAACAGGTATGGTTATTTTTGAAATAATATCAATACTAAGTTCTTTGGATACGGGTTTAACATCTTTTAAAATCATATGCTTGTCCGTACAAGCTGTAAAAAATAGAGCAATAACTAAAAGTAAACGTAACATAATTTCTCCTTTTTATGTTTTTATAATTATAGCATACTCTTCCCCATTTATTTAAAATATGATATACTAAAAGCATGATGAAAAATATAATAATACTCACTATTTTTGCCTTAGCTATCTTTTTACTCAACCGTTATTATCAGCAAAGTTCATTAAGTATTAACGATGATGCTGTAGTGCTTGAGGTAAAAGGGAAAAAAGTAAATTTAAAATATAGCGTAGCAAAATCTGCTACTGAGCATTTTTCTAATGTTAATATAGTACAAAAGGAGTTAGTCATAAAGGGTGCTAAAACCTATTATGAAGTAGCAGTTATAGATGGTTTATATGAATTTAATCATAATATAGAAGAGATAATAACAAAACTTTTTGAAGTTAAAAAAGTTCAAAAGGTTTTTTCTATTCATGAGTTATTAGCAATGCAAATAATTACAGAGAGTGGAGAAGCTATTAACTTGTTTGTAAGCGATAATGATACAAAAGAGTTTCATCTTTTTTATGGATTTTCAAACGAAATTTTTAGCTCAGTTATCTTAACTTTAACAGGTATAAATAAGTTAGAGTTAGCAGATGTGATTGAATTAAATACATCTAAAACTCAATGGACAGTGCTTAACAATGATATTAATGGAGTGATAAGCTCTATAGATTATTAAAATTTTAAGAGCCAGTGGTTAGTCTTCTGCCCCATTTAAAAAATCGTCTATACTCTCTTAGTGGGGATATAACGATTTTTTTATGAAATTTACTGGCATGTATAAATTTTCCTTTACCTAAGTAAATTCCTACATGACTTACAGCTGAACTCTCCTTATCATCGAAAAAGACAAGGTCACCTTTTTGTAGATTTTTTTTGCTAATTTTTTCTCCTACTTTTGCTTGATCTTTTGAGACTCTAGGGATAGTTATACCATTTAGCTCAAATACCTCTTTAGTAAAGCCTGAACAGTCATACGCATAAGGTCCATTTCCTCCCCACTTGTATGTTAGTCCAAGTTTAGATTTTGCTATTTTTTCTATTTGGAGTTTTGGAGTCTTTCCTATGACTAGGTTAGATGCTACTGTATAGTTCTCTTTATCCATTTGATTAATATTAAAATCGTATCGCTCTAATATGTCTAAACTAAAGCCAGATATTTTAATGGGCTTATAATATATACGCTCTTTAATTACTTGGCTTTCTAGTGAAATAGCTGTACCAAAGAGTAGTGAAAATATTAAAAATTGTTTTTTTAACAAGATAGAAATCCTTTAAAATAAAATGCTAAGAATTATACAGTTAATAAATTATTTTAATATTAAAATTAAAATATATTTTAACAGTTTAAAATAGACTAAACTATTCTGCACTTTTCCAAACAGCTTCATTGTAAAATTTAGGGTCAAATTTATATTTATAGGTAATAATGGTTGGAGCTTGAACATAGTTTTCAGCAGTAAATGTATTAGGTTCTAAAACAAGATCAGTTGTCCAGTCTGGATTATTACTAGCATAGTGTTCAACTTCAGCTGGGCGATTTTGAGATACTATTTCTTCGTGTATACGCGCATCTACTTCGGAGTTTTGAATAAGACCAAAGTTTTCATTGTAAGCGTGGACACCTGAACTACTAATGATTTCATGAGTTGATGAACAGCCACTAAGTAGCAGAATAGATGATATTATAGATAATGATATATTTTTTTTAAAATTATATTTCATAGTATGTTCCTTATATTGAATTTTTATTAAATATAATATATAGTATTTTAACTTAAGTTTTATTTAAATATATCCCATATTCATTTGTTTAATAATGTTAAAGTTTTATAAGAGAAAAAAAATGGCTAAAGTAAAATGAGATATAATTTCTAAAAATTAGGAGAAGTTATATGAGTAGATTAAAATCTTTTTTAGAGAGCTATAGGCTTATTATTTATGCGATTATAATCGGTTTGGTATTTTACTTTTTAAGTAACATGGTCTTTTCAGAGGTTCAAGCTCGACTGGTTGGAGTTATAGCTTTCTTAGTAACACTTTGGACGAATAACGGGTTACATATGGGTGTAGTATCACTTTTACCAATTATACTTTTTCCTGTACTTGGTGTGGTAGGGTCTAAAGATGTGGTAACGAACTATTCCAAAACGACTATTTTTCTTTTTGTGGGTGGTTTTTTACTTGCTATTGCTACTGAGAAATCGCAATTACATAAACGTTTGGCTACCAAACTGCTTTCTATTTTTCCAAATACACCTAGAGGAGTACTCTACTCTTTAATGTTAACAGCAGGGGTGCTTAGTTCCATTTTATCTGATACCACTACAGCACTTCTTATTATACCTATTGCAGCATTTTTAACAGAAAATTCAGATTATAAGTTTCGTCTTCTTTTAGGGGTGGCATATGCCTCTTTAATTGGTGGGATTATAACTCCTGTTGGAACACCTCCAAACCTTATACTTATGGATTTTATAGAAACGAATGGGTTGGAGATGATTCCTTTTGCTACATGGACAGCCATGATGTTGCCTTTGGCTATTGTTATGATGGTGATAGCAGCTGAGATTTTACTATATGGCTTAAAAAAAGAGAATTTTGAACTTGTTGAAGTAGATATGACCAAGAGACCTCTGAGTATTGACCAAAAAAAGTTGGTTTGGATTCTCTCATCTTTAGCATTTATTTTAGCTGCTAATCCTATATTGAAGTTTCTATTTGATTTTCATGTTAATGAGAAATTAACACTTTTAGCCTTTGGTCTTTTTCTTTTTTTACCAAAAGTTGATTTGCTTGAATGGAAAGAAGATTTTGCAAAAATTCCTTTTGCAATTATATTTTTATTTGGGGCAGGGTTCTCTATTGCCATGGCATTTCAAAAGACAGATTTGGCGACAGAAGTTGCCAATATGTTGGTAAGTTTCAATTATTTACCTCCGATTGTTCTTATGTTCATCATAGGTTCGGGTGTGGTATTTGCTACGGAGTTGACAAGTAACACGGCATTAACCTCTATCATGATTCCTATTATTTACCCTTTTGCTATTCAGAGTGGACTAGACCCAATGTTATTTATGTTCATTGTTGCTATTTCTGCTAGTTATGCCTTTATGTTGCCTATTGCCACAGCACCAAATGCTATAGCCATGTCAACAGGGCATGTTAAAACCACACAGATGATGCAAAGAGGAATATTTTTAAATATTGCTGGAATTATTATTACATTTACGGTAGCTTTGACATATTGGAGGTTGTTTTTATAGAGTATACTTTAATAAACTTTTAAATTTACTAAATATTTATTATTGTTAAATAATATTTAATTTTATATATTTTATAATTATTTTTATTTTTTTATGTTATAATAAATAAAAAATAAAGTTTAATATGAAAGATTTAAAATGAGACATTATATAATTGGAGACGTTCATGGTGAATATAAAGCACTTTTAAATTTAGTTTCTAAGGTACCGAGTACAGCTCAATTAGTTTTTGTAGGTGATTTAATTGATAGAGGGACTCAAAGTGCACATGTGGTTAAATTTATTAGGGAGAATAATTTACTATGTGTACGAGGAAACCATGAAGAGATGATGATTGAGCATGGAAGTGCTTTTGTTCTTTCTATTGAGAATGGGGAAGAGATTGAAGAGAATAATATGTGGTTAAAACATGGGGGAATAGAGACGCTTCTCTCTTATGGTCTTGTCTCTTACAAAGAGTCTAAGATTGTTCCTCATCCCTTTATTAAAGAGTTTATATTTCAATTTAAAGATGATATAGAGTGGATGAAAAAGTTACCTCTTTATTTAGAACTGGATGAAGTAAAACATTCATCAGGTAGAACGATTGTTGTCTCTCACTCTGCTATTTCACCTGTATGGCATATGCGTGATAGAGGAGAAGAAGAAAAAGAGTTTGTATCGACAGTTCTATGGAGTCGAGCTATTCCTTTAGATAGAGAAAATATTTTTAACATCTTTGGACATACTCCTCAAAAATATACAGTTAAAGAGGAAAATCATTATGTTAATGTAGACACAGGATGTTACATGAAAGAGAAAAAAGGTTATGGTCTTCTCTCGGCTTATTGTGTAGAGAGTGGAGAAGTTTACTCTTCTGGAGAGTTGTCTATTTTTGATAAAAAGATCTCTTAATGATTTTTCCTATTTCTGACCATATTCCTGCTTTAGAGAGTATGAAAAGATATCCTAAGGCGTTGTTTGGAGTAGGAAAGAGTGATTTACTTCAACGTCCAAAAGTTTCTATAGTAGGAACAAGGCGACCTTCCCCTTATACTAAACATTTTACGTATACTTTGTCACAAGCACTCTCTAAGCGAGGAGTTTGTTTGGTTTCAGGTGCTGCTATGGGTGTAGATGCCATTGTTCATAATGGTGCAGGATTTGACAACACTATTGCTGTGGTGGCAAACTCTTTAGATATTCGTTATCCTGCTGTAAATCGTTCTTTAATAGAGTCTATAGAAAAAGAGGGCTTGATGCTAAGTCAGTTCCCTTCAACTTTTAAAGCAACTCCTTGGAGCTTTGTGGTACGTAATGAGTTGGTAGTTGCTTTGGGTGAGGTATTGATTGTTACTGAAGCAGATGAAAAAAGTGGCTCTATGCGTTCGGTCGAGTTTGCTCTAAAAATGGGAAAAAAGATTTATGTTTTACCCCAACAGTTAGATAAGAGTAGGGGAAGCAATAAGCTCTTAGCTGATGGATTTGCAGAACCGATTTATGATATAGAAAAATTTGCTGACAAATATGGTATTGTCCCTCAAAATGAATCTATAGAAAAAGATGAGTTTTTTTATTTTTGTCAAAACTCACCCACACTTGATGCAGCCATAGAGAAGTTTGGGGAGCATGTTTATGAGGCAGAATTAGAGGGGTTGATTTTTATAGAAAATGGATTAATCCGTTTGGTCTAAAATTTCTTCTTCTAAAAATTCTTTATCTAAAATCGCCGTAGGAGTAATAGAGACTCCATTATGTTGAAAATAGATATCTCCCTTTTTAAAACTAGGATGTGTTTTTGTTTTTATAAATCTCATCTCATTTCCACTGAGTTTAATATTTTCTATATTGCCTGTATCACTCTTTAACCATACTGGGTGCCTACTGGTATTGAGTACCCAAAAGTCGGTATAGTCTATATCATCATGAAGATGTTCTCTTATCCCATGACTACGGTTACTTGCAATTCCTTTGAGTAGAAAAATATCATGATAGTAGTCATCTTTACATTGTTCCTCGAGAAGTTCACCTTTGCCATTTCGTGAAACATAAGCAATAATATCAATGTTATCAGCCGTTTTTTCATTAATAATTCTATATAACTCTTTTTTATCTGAAATCTTATCCATATCATCAAATGTATAATAGGCATTGATATGACCTTTTAAAATAAGGTTTTGAAAATTGTCGAAGTATAGGCGTTCATCTTTTGTTTTTTTATTTTTTATCATTGATGAAATTTTACTTCCATAATTTGCACTACGCTCGGAGAGATTTTTATTGAGTAGTGGTTCTATATGTTTGTCATTAAGTAGACCTATATATTCTAATACATCATTGAGTTTATCTCCAATATAGTTGAAGACCCTACTAATAGGGTTGTTTTTTCCTAAGAATTTTTCAAGTAATGTTAAGAGGTAACTTAGTGCAAACACTTCTAAAATAGGAGCAAACCATGAGCTGGTCATCCATAAAAATATTTTAGCAAAGACAAGCCAAAGAGCCTTAAAGAAGCCAATAACAAATACTTTCAACTCCATAAATACTGCAATATGGGTTAATACATCGGTAAGATACATAATCCATATACCTAAACCTAAAGGTAAAACAATAATAAGAAAATTTTTAATTTTAGTTTTAAAGTTAATGGCATTGTAGTATTGAAAAAGTTCTCTAAAAGGTTTTTTAAAATGTCTTATAATGTGTTTTTCTAACCATTTAGAGACCATGTTGTCTATGAACCAACGTTTTATTCCTAAAAGAAGGGCTTGAAAAAAAGTTAAAGTTTTTAGAAAATGAAGAAATTTTAGTTTGGATAAGAACCAAAGAGAAAGTAGAGAGGATTTAAAAATAAGTACCACTGCAACCATATAGCCCATAATATAATTATATGAAGGTTCATGAAAATTTGAGAGTAGAGCCATTATAATTACAGGAATTATAATGGCAAGAAGTGCTTTATATCGTCTTTTCATTGATGGCTTTTATTCTGATTCTACAGTATCGGTTGCATAGACACCTGTTAATGTTTTCCAGATGATGGAAGCATTAATACCAATCCAAATAATTATTCCCATAGAAATTGTTCCTGTCCATCCCATTTGTGTAGCGTTAGAGAAGTCAAGTACCCCATACTGTTGTAGACCCCAAATAAATGCAAGAATAATTAAAATAGTTGCAATAGCCCCAGAAAATCCTATGGATTGTAAAATTGATTTAAAGGCTAAAATCCAAAGTCCTATCATGATTAAAATCGCAAAAGGTGTAAATCCTGATAAGATATCTTGTGCTGAGATATAGTGAATAAAATGGTGTCCTAAAGGGTTCCATGTTCCGATAGCCAGTGCCAATGAAAGCAAAAGTGTAACCCACCAACGTAGATGACTCTCTTTTTTACCTTTTTTTGTTTTATTTGTTTTTGTTAAAAAATCTGGTAGCATGTAGTTATTCCTTTGTATATAATGAAAATTTTTTAAAATCTGAATTTATAAGATTATATCAAATGAAAGAATAAAAGTAGATTTTATGAAGAATATATTTCTGTTTATTATTACAATGGTAAGCACTTTTGTAGAGTTTTTATATAAATCGTTAGAAGAAGGTAAACCTCTTCTAACATTTTATCTTAGAATTGATTTTATATCGTTGTTTAATCTGTTATACGATACTTCTCCAGGATAAGTAAATTCTGTTACACCATTTTTAATAACCATAGTAAATGGTAAAATCCCCGTCCATCCATAAGTATTTTGTATGTTATATTGTAAATTTGTTGCTGACTCACCAGCAATCAGTGGATAGCGAATTTTATGTCTGCGTATTAAGCTTTTTGCTTCTAATGAACTCATTTTATCTTCAACTTGAACAGCAACAACTTCTACTCTTCCTCTGTATTTTCTTCGTAGACTATTTAGGATAGGTATCTCTTTAAGACAGTGTGTACATTTTTTACCAAACATCTCTAAAATAACGATTTTATTTTGATGGTTTGGAAATATAAAACCATTTGAACGCTCTACAATCGTAATAGGCTCTCCTTGAATACTTCGTAATTTATGAACTTCTCCACCTGTAGATGTATGTAACTTAGGTTTTAGTTCATTAGCTATTATTGGAGTTTTATTACAAGCAGAGGAACTATTGTCTGCACACTCTACCGTAGGTGGAGGAGCGTTGAAATTCACATTAACTACTTGATGAGTAGGCTGCGTATATGTTGCTTGAGTGGGCTTCTCTACTGGAACCAATGGGTTCTCAAAATAACCAAAGAAACATCCTGTGTGTGTAAACATTATTGTTAATAAAATAGATATTTTAACTATTTTTTTTTTCATACTTAATCTGTTTATCATTCTTTCCCTTTTTATTGAACTTATTTATTTATTCATTTAAATCTTTAACTAAAAACTCAAACTCATCTTCTCTAAGTTCTCCTGCTTGTACATCTTGGACTTCTCCGTATTTATCTATAGAAATTAGAAGAGGAAGAGGTATACTGGTTGAATATCCTGCTCTTTGTGCAAGGTAAGAGATAAAGTCATTATGATTAATGCCTGGAACAACATTGTAGTTGATTTTATGCTCCTTGGCAAAGGTTTTTACGGCATCACTTGGATAATCTTGTGCTTCGATAGCGACTATAGCTAAATCATCTTTATGCTTGTTTGTCAAGTTTATGAGTGCTGGAATTTCTTTAAGACAGGGAGGACATCTATGCCCAAATAGGGCTATTAGTACGGCTTTACCTTTAAACTCTTTAAGGTCTAAACCTTTTTTGGTTTCAGTAATGTTAATGCTTTTATTATTAATAGTTGTAAGTGTAAATGTAGGTGTTGTCTCTTCGGCATGAAGCGTAGAGAGGGTGGTTATTAAAGTTAAAGCCAAAGTAAAAATTATCTTTTTCATTCTTTGTTCCTTAGAAATTTTTTAATTTATTATACCCAATTATTTATGTAATAATTGTGTATAAGTAAAAGGAGTATTAAATACGTGACTAATCTCTATTACGATTTCCACCATTACGGCTTCCACGATTTCCTCCACCATTTCTACTTTCACGGTTTCCACCACCACGACGGTCACCATCACGTCCACGACCACCTCCACCACGGCGATCACCACCACGACTTCTATTTCTGCTACGTCCACGACCACCACCGTTTCGGTCTCCACCTTTCCAGTTTTTAGCTCTTTCAATAAGTGCTTTAACCTCTTCACTACCAAGACCGATAATATCTTTACCTTTTACATCAATCTCTTCCTGAACAATGGTTGCTAAAAGATGAGCAATGGTAACTATATCAAGGTCATGTTGAAGTGTTTTTACCATCTCTTTAGCAGATGTAGAAACTTTTGTATTTGCTATTTTAGATAACAAATCACCATCTTTACGGCTTTGAACCTCTTGACGTGTAGGGATAACTTCTGAAACCATAACTGTTCCAACATCTTTTTCGATTCTCTTAATGGTTCTAAGCTCATTTGGAGATACTAAAGTGATAGCTTCACCTTTGTTCCCTGCACGACCAGTTCGACCAATTCTGTGAACGTAAGATTCAGAGTCAAAAGGAATATGGTAGTTAAATACGTGTGAAACATCGTTCACATCAAGTCCACGAGCAGCCACATCTGTAGCAATGAAAATCTCTACCAAACCTTGTTTAAATGAACGAATGGTATGCTCTCTTTGCTTCTGCTCCATGTCACCATGAAGTGCAGCAACTTTAAATCCTTGTGCTGTCATATATGATGAAAGTCTATCTACCTCTTTCTTCATTCGACAGAAGATAATACATTTATTTGGGTTTTTATAGTCAATAAGTCTTAAAAGAGCATCATCTCTCTCATAGTCAGCAACTACGTAAAAAAGTTGTGTAATGTCAGTGTTGGTTCTTTCACTTTTTGTAATGGTTACTGATTTTGGACTTTTAAGAATTTTTTCTGCAAGAATTTTAATCTGTTTTGGCATGGTAGCTGAAAACATAAGTGTTTGACGCTCTGCTGGAAGGTACGTAAAAATATTTTTAATCTCTTCTAAGAATCCCATATCAAGCATTTCATCTGCTTCATCCAAAACAACAAATGATGGATTTATTGTAATTCTATTTGATTTAAGTAAATCTTGTAGTCTTCCTGGAGTTGCGACAATGATGTTGGCTTGGTTAATTCTGTCAATCTGTTTATTATACGCTGTTCCACCATAAACAGTGGCTGTTTTTAGTCCTGCTGTTTTACCAAAACGGAAAAGTTCGTCAGAAACTTGCATAGCCAATTCACGTGTTGGAACGATAACCAGTGCTTCAACACCTTTGTTTCCACTCATTTGTTGAATAATAGGTAGACCAAAAGCAGCTGTTTTACCTGTTCCTGTTTGTGCTTGACCAATTAAGTCATGTCCCTCTAAAATAAGGGGAATAGCATCAGCTTGAACAGGACTTGGTTCTTTAAATCCAGCGTCGCTAATGGCTTGGTTAAGGGTCTCTTTAAAATTGAAATCTGAAAATGTCATAGGGTTGCTTCTTTATAGTAAATTTTGTAGGGTACGGTACTGTGCATATCGAAAATAAAATAATTTGAGTTAAATAGTATTTATTTATGTTATGGTGTCATTTGACCCCAATTTTTGCAGCTGATACCAAATAGTCAAACACTTAAGGTAGACGTTTGTTATGCTTAGTGGTAGGGAATTGTTAGAAAGCCCTAAAAATAAGAGATTTGATACACTCTTGCAGAAATTTCGCGAATTATAGCGAAATTATTAAGATAAAGCTAGTCCTATTTGGTATAATCTATAAAAAAATTGAAAGAAGTAACATCATGATGAGAGAAAAATATATATTATTGGTTTTAATTTTAGGTTTAAACGGTTGTGCTACAGACCAAGTCAATGCAGAAGAGACAACAACCTCTTTAGCCAATCATAAAATAATCATTGAAGAAAATGTGCTAACAGCTGAAACAAATATGCCTGTAGTTAATCCTGTTACAAGTAGTCAAAAAACATTAGATGAAAAAATAGGTTCTATGTTTATGGTTGGTTTTCTAGGGACATCTGCTCCTAAAAATTCTCAAATATGTAGAGACATTAGAGATTACAATTTAGCAGGGGTTATTTTGTTTGATATGAATCCTGTTAAACATTCACAGCCTAAAAACATTTCAAGTAAAAATCAAGTAGCGAAACTAACACAAGAGCTTCAAGCTTGTTCTAAAGATGGAAAACTTCTAATTTCGGTAGACCAAGAGGGAGGAAAAGTACAACGTCTTAAAAGTAAATATGGCTTTTATGGGAAATTTCCAAAAGCGAAAGATGTAAGTAAAATGAGTGATGCAAAAGTAAAAGCACATTACAATAAAATGGGAGCAGAGTTAAGTTCAGTAGGTATTAATTACAATTTAGCACCCGATGTAGATTTGGCGATTAATAAGAGAAACCATGTTATCTATAAACTAGGGCGTTCTTTTGGTGCTAATCCTAAAACAGTTGTAAAATATAGTGAAATCTTTATGGATGCCATGCACAACAATGGTGTACTCACTGCACTCAAACATTTTCCAGGACATGGTTCATCGTTGGGTGATACGCATAAAGGTTTTGTAGATGTAACAAAACTTTGGAAACCTATAGAGTTAGAACCTTACCGAATGTTGGCTCAAACAGCTGTGATAGATACCGTTATGGTGGCTCATGTTTTTAACAAAAATTTGGATGCAAAATACCCAGCAACACTTTCAGCTAAAACGGTTAATGGAAAACTACGTCAAGAGTTTGGTTTTGATGGTGTGGTTATTACAGATGACTTACAAATGGGTGCTATTCAAAATAAATATGGTCTAAAAAATACTCTGAAATTAGCAATCAATGCAGGAAATGATATTTTACTTTTTGGAAACCAGTTATCTGTAAAAAGTATGGTAAAAACAAGTACTTTAATTAATACGGTGAAATCTTTACTTAAAAGTGGTGAAGTAAGTTTGGCAGACATAGAGAAGTCAAATAGTCGTTTGGAGCGATTGAAAGAGAAGTTGTAAAATTTAAATCTATACACAATAAGTGATATTAAGAGTGAAGATGAGATACGCTTTATTCTTTTAGAATTTTTTTTATACACAATAATTATAACTCTTAGTTAATTGACAATATAATCAAAGTAATTTATTAGATGAGGAAGACACTATGCAAAAAACAATAATCTACTCAGTAATGACACTTTCATTACTCACCAATCTTTATGCCAATGAAGATAAAAACTCAGCACAAATTATGCAAGAAGCATTTGCTAAAATGAAAGCTGTGGCTCAAATGAGTGATAAGAACCAAAAAACCGATGATACAAATGTTACAGATGCAAATAGTACTACTAATGTCTCTGCATTTACTTTAGGTAAATATGGAACGTTTAAATTTGAAAAAGTCAATGATAATGTCTATATTATGCATGGACCAGTAGTTAGTCCAAATAAAGAGAATGAAGGTTTTATGAACAACCCAGCAGTCATAGAGTCTGAACATGGTCTGATAGTTGTTGACCCAGGTGGAAACTACAATGTAGGAAAAAAGGTTTTAGCCGAGATAGAGAAGGTAAGCATTAAGCCTATTATCGCTGTATTTAATACACATAAACATGGTGACCATTGGTTTGCAAACAAGGCAATAGTAGAGAAGTACCCCAATGTAGATATTTATGCTCATAAGCATATGATAGAGGTATCTAAAGAGGGTGAGGCAGATGTTTGGTATGGTATTTTAAACAGAGCTACCAAAGGTAATTTAGAAGGAACCAAGGAGTTTGCATTTCCTACAAAACCGTTAGTCGATGGTGATACTATAGATATAGATGGACAAAAGTTTGTAGTAATACATCCTAACGTAGCACATACAGATACCGACTTGGTGATAACTCATGAAAACTCTAAAACCGTCTTTTTAGGTGATAACGTTATGAAAGGTCGTTTAGGAAGTTTTGATGAATCTTCGAGTATTTTTGGAGATATTGAGCTATTGGAGCAAATTAAAAAAGATACCAACTATACTCTCTATGTACCAGGGCATGGAATGTCTGGTAAAAAAGATGAGACCATTGACCCATTTTTGAACTATCTTAAAGTTTTAGTAGAAGAGGGACAAAAAGCTTACGATGATGATAAAGAGTCTTATGAAGTAAAAGATGAGGTGTTAAAAAAACTAGAGTGGATGAAAGATTGGGATGCCTTTGAGAAAAATGCCCCAGCTCACTTAAACAAAGTCATGTTAGAGATGGGGGAGAGAGAACTTGAATCTCAAGAGGATGAGGAGTCGCCAATAAGGTTACAACTCCCCTCTCTTTAACTTCTCAAACCAAAGCCTCCATAACTCTTTATAGATGAGCGTGTAGGCTTTAATTTTTTTCTGATTTATTCTCTTTTTTCCTAAATAACTTTTCAACAAAGTGTTCGTGTCTTTTCTATTTAATTTATACTCAATCATAATGGAGACCAAATCAAAATAGATGTCTGAATAACGAGCATACTCCCAATCTATGAGTTTAATGGAGCTTTTGGAGAAGATGATATTTTTAGCATGTAAATCATTGTGTCCTAAGGCATACTCTTTTGGCTCTTTCTCTAACACTATAAACGCTTTTTTAACCTTTTTATCTTTAAAAGTAAAATTCTCTTTGAAGCTGTTTCGTTTTTTAGGAACGTTTATTTTATGGAGTTTTTTTAGGAGTAAGGCAATTTTTTTAAGCCCTTGTTGGCTTAGTTTTGTTTGGTGTTTTCCTTTTAAGTATGCTGTAATCATCAGTCTATTTTTCTCATCGAGCAGAATGGGGTTGGCTCCAATGTTTTTTAAAAAAGCTTTTTTTTGAATAGAGAACTCTTGCTTACGGTCAAGGCTAATTTGAAATTTTCGTACAATAAAGGTTTGATCTTTGGTAGTAAGTAGATAAATTAAATTTGAATTTCCTTGATTTGATAATGGCTTAAACTCTTTGATATGTATATTTTGGAACAGTTTATAAGCTTTTAATGCAGCTATTTTCATTGAATTTTGTTCTCCAACTACTTGTTTTTAGATAGGAAGAATAATAGTTAAATAGGATAAAATTACTCTTAATTGTAATAATTGATGTAAATTTCATAAAATTATAACAAGATAAGCTAACTTTTATGATATTAATTATAAAAGTAAACATAAATAAAAAATAGGAGTCATAATGACAAATGAAACAGTCTTAGACGCATTGAAAAATGTAACCTATCCAGGCTTTACAAAAGATATTGTAACTTTTGGATTTGTTAAAAATGTAGAGATTGCAGGTGATAAAGTAACTATTGTAATAGACATTACTTCATCGGCACCTGAAGTTAAGGCACAACTTACAGATGAAGCAACAACAGAGCTTAAAAAGTTAGGTTTCTTAGCCGTTGACGTACATATAGATGCTCCACAACCTCCAAAGCAGATGTCTAACTCTGTAACTGGTAAAAACATTGCTCCTCATGTAAAGAACTTCGTAATGGTAAGTTCGGGTAAAGGTGGAGTTGGGAAGTCTACTACCTCTGTAAACATTGCTATTGCTATGGCGATGCAAGGTAAAAAAGTGGGTATTTTAGATGCTGATATCTATGGACCAAACATTCCTCGTATGATGGGTTTAAACAACGTTAAACCAGAAATTCAAGGAAACAAAGTAATGCCTCTACAAGCATACGGTGTTGAGATGATGTCGATGGGGTCTCTTATGGAAGATGGGCAGTCGCTTATCTGGAGAGGTTCTATGATTATGAAAGCGATTGAGCAGTTCTTACGTGACATTTTATGGTCAGAGTTAGATGTACTGGTTATCGACATGCCACCAGGAACAGGTGATGCACAGTTAACACTTGCTCAGTCTGTACCTGTAACGGCTGGTATTGTTGTAACAACTCCACAACAAGTAAGTCTTGACGATTCTAAGCGTTCATTAGATATGTTTGAAAAACTTCATATTCCTATTGCAGGTGTGGTTGAGAACATGTCAGGGTTTATCTGTCCTTCATGTGAAACTGAGTCAGATATTTTTGGAATGGGAACAAGTAAAGAGGTAGCAGCAGCATACAATGCAGAGCTTATGGCACAAATACCAATTGAACCAGCAATCAGAATTGGTGGTGATACAGGTAAACCAGTGACTTTCCATAATCCAGATAGCGAAACTGCAAAGCGTTATCAGACAGCAGCGTCTAACTTGTTAGCGTTTATTGAGAAAGTAAATGCAGAGGGTGGGGCAGATAATTCAGCTGTTCAGCCAACAACACCTCCAGGTGTTTCTGCTTGTAGTACAAAGTAGAGTCAAGTAAAGCATATATACTCGCCTAAATATGCTTTACTGTAGGAATGATTACTGTTTATGCTACTCTTGTGAGTTGCATATACCAATCTTCCTCTACGTCTTCGACAACTACTGTAAGTTCTAATCCTACTGAACTCATAGATGCGTCGAGAATATGCTCCTCTGGAATATCAAGTATCTGTTCACAATAATCGATTGCATTATTGGGGAGATGTAGGTCACTTAAGTTCCACGTCTTATCTAGCTTTGTCTTTCTTATAACGAAAAATTCCTCCATATCGAACTCCTTTAAAATTGATATGTTAAATATTAATATAGTTTTAAAAAAAAATCAATAGAATTCTATAAAATAACTGTAATTTTACTTAATTTATAAAAATAATAAGTATATTTAATAATATTAAGTTTGAAAATAATATAAAAAATTTTTTAATACTTTAATCTATTTGTAAATATTATTTTATATG
>JALVXD010000005.1 GCA_027038295.1 Campylobacteraceae bacterium | reverse complement strand
AGTCAAAATTTAGATATAGCTTTAATCGTAATGTGTTAGAGAAGATGAAAAACAGTGACGATAGAAAAAGAGCAGAAGAGATATTAGAGCTTTTAGGTGGATTGATAGATGGTAGTCCTAAAGAGACTAAAATGGTGGTTAATGAATTTATTTATAAAAGGAGAGAGTCGTGATAGTATTGGATTATACAAAAGATGTAGAGCTGTTTAATCAAACTGCACTTAGTTGGGCAAAAAAGATAGGAACAGGCAGAGGTGGGGTTCAAAATACCCAAATGAGAAAGTTTTATGACCAAGTTTTAAATCTTCATCAAAAAGCAAAACAGATGAATGATGAAGATTTTCAGAGTGATTTACTCCCTTTTGTAAAGATGTTAAACTCTAAAGTGGCTTATGCTAGTACACGAAATTCAGGTGGTGGAAAAATTGTTAACTCTGAATTTGTAACTATGATGAGTTCATGCATTAACCAAGTGGCAACTAAAAAAGATTTAAACACATTTAAACTGTTTTTTGAAGCAGTAATTGGATTTCATAAAGGAGAGGAATAAGATGAAAATAGTAAAATTAACAGGAACAATAGAGCTTTTGAGTGGACTTCACATTGGTGGTGGAGACGATACCATGAAAATAGGTGGGATTGATAATGGTGTGATTAAAGATGTCAATAGTGATAAACCTTATATCCCTGGGAGTTCGTTAAAAGGGAAAATGCGAAGTCTTTTAGAGTGGAATTGTAGAGTAGTTGGTTATGGAGATGGTAGCCCTTTTAACTCAAAAATATTAAGTAAAATTCCTGAACCTGATAAAAAAGAGGCAGAGACACTATTAAAACTTTTTGGAGATAAAGAGGGAGAGTTTGGAATCACTAGAATTAATGTAGGAGATTGTGCCTTAAGTCAAACTTCTGATGATATGGTACTCTCTGAAGCTAAATATGAAAATGTCATTAATCGACAAAAAGGAACAGCAGAACACCCACGACAGACAGAGAGAGTACCTGCTGGTGTTAAGTTCAATTTTGATATTCGCATAAAAGTATTGGACGAGGAAGATAGCGAAGAGGAGTTTGTAAATATGGTAAAAAAAGGGTTTGAGTTGATTGAATCGGACTATCTTGGTGGTAGTGGTTCAAGAGGTTATGGTCGTGTTAAGTTTCATTTGAGTGAATAGTTATGAGACTATACAAAGTACCAATAACCCCAACCTCCGACTTTGCCACAACACTAAGAGGCGATACCCTTTTTGGTCAGATGTGTTGGGCTATTTTTTATAGATTTGGAAAAGATAGACTAGAGAAATTGTTAGAGGATTACAGAGAGGGTAAAAAGCCTTTTTTGGTAGTCTCTGATGCTTTTGCTAAAGGTTATTTGCCTAAACCAAAAATGCCAAGTCGTTTTTTGAATGAGAAGAGTGAAGACAAAAAGATAAATCGTAAAAAAATTTGGTTGACTTTAGATGAACTCATAACTGGAGAATACTCGAAAGCAAAACAAGACAAAGAGGTAAACAGTACCGACAAAAGTAGTGTCAACATACACAATGCCTTAAACTATAAAACCTTTCATACAGGAGATGGATTTGACCCTCATGGTTTAACGGTTACACATCTTGGAGATAAAGATATTTACTTTTTAGTAGATGATAGTCAGTTGAGTTTTAATGAGTTTAAAGAGGTATTTAAATTGGTTAGTGAGATGGGCTATGGTAAAAAAACAACTATTGGAAAGGGTCGTTTTGAGTATGATGAAGATGAGATAGAAGCCATAGAGCTAAATAATAGCTCTAAAACTTTTATGACCCTTGGTTCTTTTTCTCCTAAAGGCTTAGAGTGTAAAAATATTTACTATGACCCTTTTACCCGTTTTGGAAAGTTTGGAGCAAGTAGAGCCTATAAAAATGCTTTTAAAAAACCGATACTTTTAGCTGATGTTAGCTCTGTTGTTGAGTTTTATGAGGTTCAAGAGCATCAATATTTGGGCAGAGCCATAAGTGGTCTTTCTGATATTCCTGAATATAGAGATACGGTTCATCAAGGTTATAGCATTGTTGTACCACTAAAGGAGTTGAATCATGATTAGAGATGGATTAAAGACGTTTCATTTAAAAATTACCACACTTAGCCCTTTGCATATTGGGACAGGAGAGGTTTATGAACCAAGTAATTTTGTAATAAATGATGGGAAGCTTTCTCTTTTTGATGAGGTTCTTTTTTATCAGAGTCTAAATATGGCAGATAAAAAGCTTTTTAACCAAAAGATAAATAGCTGGATGAACCTTATTGATTTCTATCGTTCTAAATCTAAAGAGGCAAAGGTTATAGCTAAGTTTGAGTGTGAAGTTTCAAAAAAAGTTGAGACAACCTACAAAAAACTAAAAAATGATGATGGCTCTAAAAAGAAAAATCAGTTTCAGATAGCCGAGACCTTTAAAAACCCAAATACGCATAGAGCAGTTATTGCAGGAAGTAGCATAAAGGGTATGCTTGATACTATTTTAAAAATTTATGAAAAAAGAGTAAAAAGTCATGAGCCAAGGCAGAGACTAATTTTAAGTGATGCACTACTTTTAGAGGGAAAAACAGAGATAGGTTACGCCTATAGAAAACATAAAAATCCAACTAAGACGGCAAGAAGTGAAATTCCTCAAATGGTGGAGATAATCTCTAAAGGTTCTACTTTCGTTTTGACCATAACTACAGAGCATAGTTTCAAAAAGATTCAAGAGATGATGAAAGTGTACCATAATGACAGAAGAGATAGCCAATATACGCAAACAGCCAATAGTTTTGTAGCTAGAGTAGGAAAATTTTGTGGTAAAGAGTACATGGTATACAATGGTAAAAATGTACTAAACAGTTACGATAAACCTATTGCTACACATACTCTTTATGAGAGTGGAGATAGTTTTGGTTGGATAGATATAGAGCAGATTACAAAAGAGGAGTATTCTAGTGCTATTGAGTCTATTGCTTGTCAAGAGAAAGAGTATTATGCTTTACTTGAAGAGAGACAGAAAGATATAGTAAAGATGATTACTTCTCAAAAAGAGGAGCAGAAAAGGTTAAGAGCTGAAAAAGAGAGAGCAAAAGAGCTAGAGGAGAGGTTAGAACGAGAAGCTAAAGAGAAGAGAGAAGCCCAGTTGGCACAAATGAGTCCTTTAGAGAAAAAAATAGATGAGTTGGTACAAAATGATAAAAATACACCAAAGAGTACATTACTCTTCAATGCTCTTAAAAACAATCAGTTTGAAAATGAGCGTTTAGAAGCTTTAGAGCTTTTAAAATCTTTACTAATAAAAGAGAAAAAATGGAAAGAGACATCAAAATCTAAAAAGCCTGAAAAAGATAAAGTGTATAAACGTACATTAGAAGTTATAAAGATGATAAAAGAGCTATAAAAATAAAGAATCTAACCAAAATTCAGCTACAATATAAACAAGAAAAAGACGTTTTTAACGTCTCAGTTTCTTTTAAGAAACGAAATTTTTTCACCCATTCAACGAAACCCCTAAATTTCGGGCTTTTCTAAAATGAGATTTTTAACATTTTACTGTTTTTTACTGACTAAGTTTCGTTTAAGAAAACAAAAGCCCGAAATATAGGGCTTGATAGCTATTACAACTTGACCCGATATAAAGGGGATTGAAACTTTTGTTTTTTGACATTATTTCTCCTTATGTTTTTTATTACAACTTGACCCGATATAAAGGGGATTGAAACAGTCTCAGAATTAAATACTTTTCCATCTTTAATATATTACAACTTGACCCGATATAAAGGGGATTGAAACCTATATTTTCTAGCTTTTTTACAAGCACCTTGTTTATTACAACTTGACCCGATATAAAGGGGATTGAAACTACTCATCACTCCACTTTTCATTAATATCATTGGATTACAACTTGACCCGATATAAAGGGGATTGAAACTGTGAATGAAATTTCTGCCGTGAACGTTTTTAATGATTACAACTTGACCCGATATAAAGGGGATTGAGACATTTTTAATCCGAGCTTTTTCCAATTATTATTGTCAATTACAACTTGACCCGATATAAAGGGGATTTTTAGCAGTTCATTAACTATTTCTTTTTTCAAAAGAAAAACAAGGAAGTGTGCCGAGACGCTATGCTACGCATAAACGCTTACTCGTTCAGAGCTACAAACGACAAACTCTTGTCGTTTACTTGACGCTCTTCACCCCGATATAAAGGGGATTGATGTGACGAAGTCACGTAGGTCGGGATGTACTCTTCCCGACAGAAATATGCAGACAAAAAAGCCTTATTGTTCTTTGAAAATTTGCATGAAAAACTTTATACAGATGTTTTTTGTTTTTATGTGATTTTTAATGTATGCCAATGGATGTCGGGAAGAGGACATTCCGACCTATGGCTATTTATCTCTCAAGCTATTATTTTGATATAATAAAAAGTATAAATAACCTATATCTAAGTGCATCACTGCTCTTGATGAAAAATATATTTAAAGATATAAAAGAGCTAAAACCAATACTTAAAGAGATAGTAACACTTGATGATGACCGAGTTATAAGGTTGTTTGAATATATTGTAGTTAATAAAGACATTGAAAAAGAGAAGCTAAAAGAGCTTATAGTAGATATGAAAGGAGAAAACACCATGCCAACACTTGCACAAAGATGGTTAGATGAGGGAAAAGCAGAGGGAAGAGTTGAGGGAATTCAGATTGGAATGCAACAAGGGATTCAAACAGGAATTCAACAGGGAATGCAAACTGGAATTTTTGAAACAGCAGTAAAAATGATAGAGCGATTTAATCTGTCAATTGATGATGTTATTAAAGAGTTAAATTTAAAAAAAGAGGAACTTTTAGAATATATGCAGACAAAAAAATAAATCTTCTTTAACCCAAACGGCATGTAGGGGCGACCTCCGTGTCTGCCCTTTGCCCAATAATTAGAAAACCCTTCCTAACGAAACATATCTTCGCTATAATCTTCTATACTCTTTTAAAATTTAACAACGAGAAAAACAATGTCAAAACTATTTTTACTTTTTAGTCATAATTTAACAGAAGCACAAGAGTCAGATGCCAAAGACTCTTTGGGTGTTACTAGCTTTGTAACGCTACCTGCAGAGCTTCAAAATCTTTGGTCTAACGTTCCCTCTTCCTTAGAGAGTTTAGAGGCTTATTTGGAAGATTTGAAACTCTATTTGGAAAAAGAGCTAAAGCAGGGTGATGTAGTATTGGTTCAAGGGGACTTTGGGGCTACTTGTTCTATGGTGCGTTTTGTTAAGGGTTTAGGTGCTAAAGCTGTCTATGCAACTACTACACGCGATGTGGTAGAAAAAGTTGTAGATGACAAAATAGTTAAAACATCAG
>JALVXD010000004.1 GCA_027038295.1 Campylobacteraceae bacterium | reverse complement strand
CCTTATTTTACATGTTCGTAAGAAAGATATGACCACGTGGGAGATGGTCTCGGCTATTGCTAAGTATTGTAAGATTAAACAACGTGACATTGGTTACGCAGGATTAAAAGATAAAAATGCCATGACCCTGCAGTATATATCTTTATTGGCTAAAGACAATGAAGAGATAATGAAAACTTTTAACCATGACAAAATAAAAATACTTGGAACTTACCGACATAATAACAAGATACGCATAGGACACCTAAAAGGAAACCACTTTAAAGTTCGTCTTAAAAAAGTATTAGGGGTACAAAAAGACAAACTGGATTCTGTAGTAAAATGGGTGAAAAAAAATGGTGTGCCAAATTATTTTGGAAACCAACGTTTTGGAAATACAGGTGATAACTGGAAAGAGGGAAAAGCCATTATAGAGGGTACGTTAAAAATAAGAGACCGAAAGAAAAAAACATTTTTACTCAATGCCTATCAGTCATATTTGTTTAATGCGTGTCTATCAAAACGTATAGAACTCTCTATGCTACTAGAAGCATTTTCAGAAGCAGATGCTGAAAAGGTATTTAAACTTCCAGAGGGGTCGCTAACAGGAACCAAAGAACAGCCTCATTTCTTTAAACTTTTAGAAGGTGACTTAATGATGCACTATCCTTATGGACGTGTGTTTGAGTTAGAATCACTAGAAGAAGAGGCTAAACGTTTTTCAGAGTTTGACATTGCCCCATCGGGTCTTCTTCCTGGGAAACGTGTAAGTCGAGCTACAAAAGTGGCAGAACTTATAGAGAAAAACTATGATGAAGAGGTTGGAGAGAATGGAGCTAGACGATACGCTTGGATAAAGGTTACAGATATAAAGAAAAATTATGTAGAAGAGAAAGCTCACTATGAGTTGGAGTTTACTTTGCCTAAGGGGTCGTATGCTACTAATGTTTTAGATGTTTTGAGGGGTGGACAGTAGGTTTGAACTGTTTGGCTCTTTGTTATATTTATTGTAAGATAGGTTTGGTTTTGACGTTTGACATGGTCAAACCTACTACAATCCAAGCTCTTTGAGGGTATATTTCATAACAGCTCCATCATCATCAGCTAAGAATACATTACCTTGGTTATCAAAAGTGATGCCCTCTTGAGCAAATTTTGGCAGTTTGATTTTTTTGAGAATTTTTTTCTGTTTTAAATCGTAAATATAGAGTTTGTCCTTTTTATCGCTGACAATATAGAGCTTGTTGTTTCTCCACTCCATTCCTGATGAATCAATAATGCCATGTTCTATAACCTCTTTGACCTTAGCATAATTGGCTCCAAGTTTCACCACGATAAATATTGCTTTTTCTTTTTTCTTTTTACTTTGAATCGTCAAGTAGTAATCTGAACCAATTTTGGCAATCCCCTCTATGCCATGTTTTTTACCAATTTTAGGAGCATTGGCTCCTCTGATTTTTAGCTCTTTAATCTCAGAAGTAGCACGAGAAACTTTAAGTATTGAGCCACCTTCTACAGCAAAAATAAACGCTTTCTCTTTACACACAACTCCTTCTAAATCGTACTTACCCAGTTTATGTTGAGTAAGTATGGCTCCTTGAGGATTGATTTCATAGTAAATTCCTGCATCATCAGCTACTACTAATGTGTTGGAGTTTTGACAATATGAGATACCTGATGCCTCAGGTATTGAGGCTATCTTGTTAGGGTTAGAGTCAGAATCTTTAGCATTACAAGCTGTAATAACTAAAAGAAAAAAGCTATTAAGAAGCAGCTTTTGAACTGTTTGTTTCATTATTTTCACTTTTTTTGAGTTCTCTTATGTCAACACCATAGGTAACTTTAAACTCATAAAGTGAGTCCGTTAAAAATTCCATAAGAGCCGTTTCATTTTTTTCACCTATGAGAGGTTCTACTAAAACCTCATCGTCAGAGCCTAAAAAATAGATAGTAGGTGTTCCATTTGGAGGGATGAGGTTGTCAGGGATTTTTTCACCAAGATAGACTTTTTTGATTTCAAAGTAAGACTCTATGAGTTTTTTAGGAGCTTCTAAACGCATAACTTTTTCTAACTTTTCACAGGATGGACACTCTGGTTGTGTTACGAAAAGCATGGTAATTCTGTCTGGAATAACTTTTTCTTTTTTTGTATTATCATCAGGACTTGTACAATTACTTATAAACAAAACCATAAAGATACTGGTTATATACTTTACAAAAGACATATTTTTTCCTTAATTATTAACCTGAGTTTGATGGAATATCATCCAACTTTATTATAGCAGAAAGTAGGTTTATTCCATACAAAACTTAGGGATATCACTCTATTGTTTAGATTTAGATTTAGATTTAGATTCGAAGGTTAAGTTACCTCTTCAATAATCCAGCCTCATACAAAAAAGGTGAGGGTTTAAAATCTAGTTTTTTAACCCTATCTGCTTTGGCAAAAGAGAGGTATAGTCTTTCTTTGGCACGTGTTACTGCTACATAAAAAAGCCGTCTCTCTTCGTCTAGGCTTCCACCTTTTCCCATGAGTTTAGTATTGGGGAATCTTCCATCCATAAGGTCTACGACATAAACCTCTAAAAACTCTAAACCTTTACTGGCATGAATACTTAGAAGGTTAACTCCATCTCCTTCGCTGAGTTCATTACCCCCTAAAACCATGGCATTTACAAAACGTTCTGTCTCATTATAGTGTGAAGCTAAGTCGCTTAAGAGCCGTGCTTTTCTAGCTATACGCTCTTTGGCTAAGTTCTTTTTGTCATTGTCTATCTCACCTGATTTTAGTTTTCCTCTTTGGTTTGAGAGTTGCTCTACTAAAAACTGATAAAGAGGGGAGTTAATAAGCTTTATTAGTAATGATTGAGGTTGTTTTATCGTATTTACCGAACGAGCAAATTCATGATACATTTTAAAAAACTCTACACCATCAGCTGTAAGTTTAGGGTGTTTTAAAATAGGATGAGAGCGTATTTTTTCATCTAAATTCATATGAGAAAAACGGGTTACTGAACCTATTTCACTGTCATCGTCAAAGAGTCCAAGCTGTAGGTTCTTGTTTGGGTTTAGTTTGGGTAAGTTGAAAACTCTTGGATTCATCATACCTACAAAAAGGTGACCCTCTCCAAAATGTATAAAACACTCAAACATCTCTTTGGCTAAAGCTGTACCAATTCCTTTACCATATTCAAAAATATGAATAAATGCCATCATATCTTTTGGATTTACCATTAAAGAACAGACATCAAGTAAAAACTTCACCTCTTTGGCTTCAAAAAAACTGTTTCCACCTTTTCTTTTGGAGGGAATACCAAGTTCTCGTAAACTGGCCTCTATACCATCAGCAGAAGCGTTATTTCTAAATATAACAGCTATCTCTTTTGTGGGAGTATAGGTCTTTTTTATGGTCTTTGCTATAGATTGATATTGGTCAAAAAGTTCATTATACATCAGTAGTTTGGGAGGTTGGTTTTTCCCTGTTTTGGTTACTACCAATTTTTTAGGATAAATTCTCTCATTTATCTCTATAACCTTATTGGCAAGGGATAATATACTTGCTGATGAGCGATAGTTTTTGTCTAAAGTAAAAACGGTTGCAGCTGAGTATCTTGAGCCAAAAGTGGCAATATTTTGTATGTTCGCACCATTAAAAGCATAGATACTCTGGTCATAATCACCTACACAAAAGAGTGAGTTTGGCTTCATTGAATCTATTAACGCACTCTGTAAAGTGTTGGTGTCTTGATACTCATCTACTAGAACCTCAATAAGGTCTCGATCATTTTCTTCAAGATATTGTTTCATTTTTAAAAGTAGGTCATTAAAAGAGACAAATCCATATTTATCTTTGGTCTCTTCAAACTCATCTATAATATTCATATAAATGTCGATAAGTGGCTTATGGTCAGGATATCGTTCTAAAAACCAAACATCAAAACCATCTAAAGAGGCATTTTGATAAAGGCTATATTGCTCATATAGATACGTTGCAGAAAAAGCTTCTGTATCTAAGTTTAAACGTTTTATATGACGCTTTTCATAGACAGAACGAAAGAGTGTTTTTAGCTCACCTGGTTGTTTTAGTGTAACCTTTGCATCCATCTCTTTTAACCATCGGTAACTAACAGCATGAAAGGTTCCTGATTCAATCTTTTTTACAACATTCGAGGGAAAGTATCGTCCGACACGAGCCAACATTTCCCCAGCTGCTTTATTGGTAAAAGTTAAAAGAAGTATTTTTGAAGGGTCATATCCATTATGCAGTAGATGACCGATTCTTCCGACAATAGTAGAGGTTTTTCCAGTACCTGCAGAAGCAATAATCAGGTTGTTACCCATGGGTGCAGTCGCAGCACTTAGCTGCTCTTCATTAAGCGTGCTAAGTGGCATTAATTATTTACCAAGAATGTAGTAAGTAGGTTTTTTGATTACTTTTTCTATGTTTATTTTATATTTTTTTGCCCAATTTTCAACAAGTGTTGTAAATTCATCTTGTATCTCTTTAGATACATCTTCTGAACATTTAATTTTAAATACATTTTTAGAGTTAGAGAGTGCGACAAAGCCTTTTAAATGTGCCAGTCCGTCATGTAGTGCTAAAAGATGTTTTGAAAATTCTTCAAAACCATTTGTATTATTAATCGTCTTTTCTATTTGGTTCATAGAACTTTCCGTGTTGCTATAACCAAGTTGAGATAAAAGTGCTTTAGGTGTTAAATCAATCTGCATCTATTTCCTTTGAATTTAATATCAAACTTTATCCAAAATTATGTTTAGAGTTGTTTAGATATTAAATACCAAATAGAATTTAAAGAGTTTTTTAATCTAATTTTTTGAGCAGTAGTTCATAATGCTCTGTATGTTGAAAAGCCTTCTCATAACGCCATCTAAGTACGAACTCTATAATGTCTCTTTTAAGCTCTGGTTCTAGGTTGTCAGCTTTCCCAAAATATCCAAGTGAAGAGTTTTTGGCAATACGCTTACCTTTCTCATTAAACTGGTAGGAAATAGAGATAATTTGAATATATTTACCTTTACGAATTTCTGCAAAATCTTCTTTTTTAAGACCTATACCAGATAAGTTCATGGCTTTATATTCAAAAACAGTTTTAAAATTATCATGTTTTTTAGATATTTCCAATTTATGATAAAGAAACTCTAATGATTTTAAGTTTTCTTTACGTAAATCTAATCCTGCTGAATTATGATAAGAGTGACTGTCCAACTTCTGTTCAACTTGATTTATTAGGCTACTTAATTTATCTGGAGTGCTCAATAACTTATCCTTTCTTTATGTATTTGAATTAACATAAATATATTATATACTATAATTAACATATTTTAGATAAAATTAGGTGAAAATAAAAAAAATAATATTAAATGGATATAATTAAATATGGATTACTTAAAAATTAAAGGTGGAACTAAGCTTTCTGGTTCCATTCAAATCTCTGGTGCAAAAAATTCAGCACTTCCTGTTATAGCAGCAACCATTCTTTCAGACAAACCTGTAAAATTAATAAATCTTCCCAATGTAGTTGACATTAGAACACTTCTTAAACTTTTAGATATTTTGGGTGGAACCGTTGAGCATAACGATACCGTAGCCAATATTGACAATGGAACCATGAACTCTACCAAAGCAGTTTATGAGATAGTCTCTCAAATGAGAGCTTCTATTTTGGTTTTAGGTCCACTGTTAGCAAGGTTTGGTGAGTGTGAAGTAAGTCTGCCTGGTGGTTGTGCCATTGGTCAGCGTCCTATTGACTTACACCTAACAGCGTTAGAAGCCATGGGTGCAATCATAGAGATAAAAGGTGGGTATGTAAGAGCAGAAGCGCCTAATGGTCTTCAAGGTGCTAAAATAGTTTTTGATAAAATTACCGTAGGTGGAACAGAAAACATTGTTATGGCAGCAGCTTTGGCACATGGTACAACTACCATAATAAATGCAGCAAAAGAGCCAGAGATAGTACAGCTTTGTGAAATGATAGTTGATGCAGGTGTTAAAATAGAAGGTATTGGTACTTCTGAAATTATTATAGAAGGAACAGGAGGGAAACCTTTAACTTTTAAAGATGTAGAGATTATCCCTGACAGAATAGAGGCTGGAACTTACCTTTGTGCAGCAGCCATTACAGCTTCGACCATTACACTTGAAAAGGTCAATGCAACACACATAGATGCCTCTATAGATAAACTTGAAGCGATGGGTTGTACTTTTGATATAGAAGATGAAAAGATAACCATACATGGGAACAGTCGTCTAAAACCAGTAAGCCTGATTACTACCGAGTACCCAGGGTTTCCAACCGATATGCAAGCACAGTTTATGGCAGTAGCAACGATGGCAATAGGCGAGAGTGTTATAGAAGAGCGACTTTTTGAAAATCGTTTTATGCATGTGAGTGAGCTTAACCGTTTGGGTGCAGATATTTGGCTAAAAGGTTCAATTGCAGCTGTTAATCCTGTAGTAGAATTAAACGGTGCTGATGTTATGGCAACCGATTTACGTGCAAGTTCAGCTTTGGTTTTAGCAGGTTTAGTTGCTAATGGAACAACCAATGTTCATCGAATTTACCATTTGGATAGAGGGTATGATAATTTAGAAGGAAAACTGGCTTCACTTGGAGCAGATATTTCACGTTTGAGTGAGTAGTAATAGGTTATTAATAAATCATACACTGCTTGGCACTGTATGATTTAAATGTTTTACTTAATTATCTTCGATTATCAAGCTCATTTCTACAAGAGACACAATACTCAGAAAACATTTGAATTTTAAGTCTCTCTATATTTATTTTTTCCTCACACAAGGTACAGACACCATAGGTTCCTAAGGCTATTTTATTGAGACTTCTTTGTATTTTAATTAATGTTTTTTGTTGCTCTTTTAAAATGGCATTGCTAGTTAGATTATCTATAGCTATAGTGGCATGGTCAGCTTCATCTTTTGCATCATCATAGTTATTTAACTCATTTATCTTTTTGTCTAAATTTTTTTGAATCTTCTCTTTTTGTTTCTCTAGCTCTTGTTTAAAAAATAGTAGTTCTTCTTGGCTTAGTTGTTCATCGAAATTTTGATTGTAGTAGTTTGTGTCTAGTGCTATTGTCATAATTTACTCTCTTATAGTTATTAATTTTTTATATTTATATATTATTAAGTAAATGGGATGAAAATGTGACGAATCTGCACTAAATTAAAGAAAAATGAAATTTCTTTGAAAAAGCTGTTTAATTTTATTAAACCTCATAATTTTTATATTTTATGAGGTATGAAATATATTGTTTGTGTTTATTTTTGTGAATTAGATTTCTCTTCTATTTTCCATGGTAATCCTTGCACCATTAACTCCTCCATAAATGGGTCAGGGTCAAACTCTTCCATATTAAAAATACCTGTTCCTTGCCATTTTCCTTCTAATATAAGTTTGGCTCCTATCATGGCAGGTACACCTGTGGTGTAGCTTACTCCTTGACTTAATACCTCTTCATAACACTTTTCATGGTCGCTTATTTGGTAGATGTAAATGGTTCTCTCCTTACCATCTTTTATACCTTTGGCGTAGATACCGATATTGGTCTTACCTTTGGTTCTTGAACCCAAGGAGGCAGGGTCAGGGAGTAGGGTAGCTAAAAACTCCATAGGGACTATTTTTTGACCTTTGTGTTCCACCTCTTTAATACCTAGCATTCCAACATTTTCTAAACATTTCATGTGGGTTAGGTAGCTTTGTCCAAAGGTCATGAAAAAACGAATACGCTTTAAACCTTTAATGTGTTTAACCAACGACTCCATCTCTTCGTGATAGAGTAGGTAGCTCTCTTTTTCTCCAACTTCTGGATAGTCCCAAACTTGCATAATTTCCATGGGTTTGGTCTCTATCCACTCTCCTTGTCCATCATCGTTTTTTTGCCAGTAACGACCATTGGCACTTACCTCACGCAGATTAATTTCAGGGTTAAAGTTGGTAGCAAATGGGTAGCCGTGGTCACCTGCGTTACAGTCGAGTATGTCTATGGTGTGAATTTCGTCAAAGTAGTGTTTTTGGGCATAAGCACAAAATACATTGGTCACCCCTGGGTCGAAACCACTTCCTAAAAGAGCCATGATGTTAGCTTCTTTAAATTGCTCATCTCTCTCCCACTGCTCTTTGTACTCAAACTTAGCAGTGTCTGGGTGTTCGTAGTTGGCTGTATCTAGGTAGTTAATGTTACATGCTGTACAGGCATCCATAATGGTTAAGTCTTGGTATGGAAGAGCAACATTAATAACAATGTCAGGAGTTAAGGCTTTAAAAAGTTCTATAAGTTGAGGTATAGAGTCTGCGTCTACGGTAGCAGTTTTTAGCTCAACGCCTACTTTTGCTTTTACATTTTTCGCAATGGCATCACATTTACTTAGGGTACGACTCGCTAGGGTAATCTCTCCAAAAATTTGGGCATTCATAGCACACTTAAAAGCAACAACATTTCCAACGCCACCTGCACCGATGATGAGGGTTTTTTTAGACATATTTTTTCCTTGACTTATTTTTTCAAAATTATACATTTATTATTCAAAAATATGGTTATTTATGTTTTTCAACCCATATTTAGCACATTTTAACTAAAATAATGTTCTTAAAAATTTTGTATACATAGGAACATAAAAGCATGTCACAACCATTAGAAAACTTAGATGAAGTACTAAATAAACATAAACTTAGTCAAGAAGAATATACACATATATTAGAAATTTTAGATGGTAGACATCCAAATATTGTAGAGCTTGGAATTTTCTCAGCAATGTGGTCAGAACACTGTTCTTATAAATCAAGTAAAAAATACCTTAATGGTTTTCCTACTAAAGCTCCATGGGTTATTCAAGGACCTGGTGAAAATGCAGGGGTTATTGATGTTGGTGATGGAATGGCTGCTGTATTTAAAATGGAATCACACAACCACCCGAGTTTTATTGAACCTTTTCAAGGTGCAGCTACTGGTGTGGGTGGAATTTTAAGAGATGTATTTACCATGGGAGCAAGACCTGTGGCAAACATGAATGCTCTACGTTTTGGAAACATAACAAACTCTGATAATACATCAAAATACCAAAGACACCTAGTAAAAGGGGTGACAGAGGGAATTGGTGGATATGGAAACTGTATGGGTGTACCAACCATTGGTGGTGAGTGTTCATTTGACGACTCTTATAATGGAAACATTTTAGTCAATGCGTTTGCTTTGGGTCTTTGTAAATCAGATGAAATCTTTTTAGGTATTGCAGAAGGTCTTGGAAACACTGTAATGTATGTAGGTTCAAAAACAGGACGTGATGGACTGGGTGGTGCTGTTATGAGTTCTGATTCATTTACAGAGGAGTCAAAATCTCTACGTCCAACGGTTCAAGTGGGTGACCCGTTTATAGAAAAACTTCTACTTGAAGCATGTTTAGAACTTTTCAAAACCAAAGATGTAGTAGTTGGGATTCAAGACATGGGTGCTGCAGGGTTAACCTCTTCGGCATTTGAGATGGCAGGAAAATCAAACTCAGGTATGATTATGAACCTAGACCAAGTTCCTGCTCGTGAAAAAGGAATGACTCCTTATGACTTTATGCTTTCAGAATCACAAGAGCGTATGCTTGTGTGTGTTAAAAAAGGTAAAGAGCAAGAGGTTATTGACATTTTTGAAAAGTGGGACTTGGATGTTGCTGTTATTGGTGAAGTGACCGACACAGGAAATATGGAACTCTTTTGGCATGGAGACAAAGTGTGTGATATGCCAATTGCACCTGTGAGCGAAGAGGCTCCTATTTTAGACAGACCTACAAGCAGACCAAAATATTTAGATGAGATTTCAGATAAAGATATTAATTCTTATGAAACTGTAGAAAATCAAGTTGCATTTGAGAAGCTTGTAGGTTCGATGGAAGTGGTTGACAAAGCGTGGATATATGATCAGTACGATTCAATGGTACAGACCAACACAACCAAAGCCCCAGGAAGTTTAGATGCCTCTTGTATTCGAATTAAAGAGAATGGTAAAGCTCTTTCAATGTCTGCTGATTGTAACCCTCGTTACTGTTATGTTGACCCTCATAAAGGTGGAGCTTTAGCTGTAATGGAGTCAGGACGTAATGTTGCAATGTCGGGTGCTAGACCACTCTCTATTACTGACTGTTTGAACTTTGGTAACCCAGAAAATCCAGAGGTGATGTGGCAGTTTGCAGAGGCTTGTGAGGGTATTAAAGAGGCTTGTTTAGCACTTAATACTCCAGTTGTTTCAGGAAATGTATCTCTTTATAATGAAACTAATGGGGTTTCTGTTTTTCCAACACCTGCGATTGCAATGGTTGGACTTAATGAAGATGAGAACAGAGTATTATCCTCTTCCTTCCAAGAAGATGAGAATCATTTGATTCTTATAGGTGATACAAAAACAGAGTTTGCTGGTTCTCTTTACATTAAAGAGTTGTTTGGTGAAACTACAGGTTCACTCGTTGATATTGACTATAAAAAAGAGTTGGCTCTTTGGAAACTTGTTATAGATGCTAATGCAAAAGGTCTTTTAGAGTCAGCTAAAGATTTAAGTTCTGGAGGAATTGCCATTGCATTAGCAAAAATGGCAGCTGTATCTGGTCGTGGTGTGGTTGCAGGAATACGACTTGACGATAAAAGAGCTATTTTTGATGAGTCTCAATCTAGGGCTATACTGGAAGTGAGTTCTAAGGAAAATATGGAAACTGTCATAGCCATGGCAAAAGAGCTTGGTCTCTCTACGGATATTATTGGTAAAGTCGGTGGCGATACTGTTAAAATTAACGATGTCGAGATGAAACTAGAAACGCTTAAGGCTACTTATTTTAAGAGTTTTAAAGAGGTTGTGGAGCAAGATATATAAAACCCACAGTAGGGTTTTATAGTTTATACACACTCATACTCATTTGATTCTGGATAAAATGTTGCTTGTTTAGAATTATCACAATAAAGTTCTGAATGAGGAAGTATAATTTCTTCAATATTTTCGTCTTCCAATGTAATCATTGGTACCATAAGATTTTGTTCTAATTCAGCTTGCTTAAGACGTTCATTCATATTGTAGGTCTCTTTTTCAGCTTCAGTCATTACATATTTTTCATGTTCCAATACAATGGTGTCTTCATCATTGTAAAGAGCCTCATTGTTTAATAGATAGTTGCTTTTTTCGTTTTCACTCATAATATATTTTTCATGTTCTAATACTATGGTAGATGAAGGGTCATCTGAAATATTAGTAGTAGTAAAGTTAATACTTTTTAAATTTTTAAAAGTATCTATTTTAGATTTGGTACTTTTTGCTGGTGAGAGTTTAGAAATATCAATAAAACATTTTCCACCTTTGCAAGTCATGCCTTGTGCAGATAAAGTGCTGGTTAATAGTAGGGTAGATAGAATAGTTGTCTTTAAAAAAAATCTTGTATTCATTAAGCCATCTCCGTAAATGTGTTTTTATTTATAACTATTATGACTAAAAAATAGAGAAATAACAATGGTTTTTTAAGATTTTTTTTATAAGAAGCATAGAACAATCACTTTTAGTAGGATAAATAGTAAACTTAAAACATTAATTAACATTAAATAACATATTTTGTGTTCTTGGTTTAAGATTGAGTTGGAAAAATGTTCCATTTTGCAACTTTTTCAATAGTTGGGAAGCTATCTAGGACTTCTAACGGCTGGAATTTTTGTTTGTATGCAAATGCTTTACAACCATTAACCCAATAACCTAAGTATATCCATGGAAGTTCTAAAACTTTTGCAAGTTCAACTTGGTAGAGTAGTGAGTAGGTTCCTAATGAAAGTGAAGGATAATCTGGGTCATAATAGAAGTATATGGAAGATATTCCATCATCAAGTACATCAATTAAATCAACACCAATTAATTCATCATCTTTTATGTAAAGTACCTCTTTTCCAAAGTCATGTGCACCCTCTACAAAATTTTCTCTATATTCACGTGGTGAAATATTTCTATGAGACCAGTCGTCTTTTTTATGTTTAAATGCATGGTATTTATTATATAGGTCAATATGTGCTTGTGAAAGTGTAGGTTTTTGAATAATAATTTTTGTCTCTTTATTTCGTTTTATGGCTTTTTTTTGAGATTTACGAAGTTGAAAGTTATTAACATCGATTCTCAAAGATTTACATTCGTTACATCCCTCACAAATAGGATGAAAATAGTAACAACCAAAACGACGCCATCCACGATGAATAAGAGCTGTATTGTACTCTTGTGTTGCTTCTTCTATATGTTTATAACTCATTCGTACACTTTTATTGGGTAAATAGGCACAGTCGTAGTCCAACATACAAAAATCTGTTGATTGTGGTGGGGTTTCTGTAAAATTCTTATCTTTCATGATAAGAATTTTATCTAAAAATTGTCAATTTATAGTAAAATTTGATTTATTTTTAACTAAAGGTAATTTTTTGTATCTATATCAACCAACCAAGGGTTATGCTTATAACAGTGACTCAATATTTTTGTATGATTTTATTTCTTTTTTCCAACCTAAAGGTAGCTTACTTGATGTTGGTTGTGGAGTTGGTATTATCTCTTTGTTACTTACACGTGATTTTAACCTTGAAACAACTATTATAGATAAACAAAAGCTGATGTTGAAGTATGCAGAACATAATTATGAACTTAATCAACTAAAAGTTGAGAGTTATTTGGGTGATTTTATAGAGTTGTTAGATAATAAGAAGTATGATTTTGTCGTTTCAAATCCACCTTTTTATGATTCAAATGTAAAGCAGAGTGAAAATGAGCATCTGAATATTGCTCGTTATTCACATCATTTACCTATAGAATTATTTATAGCTAAGGTTAAAAAAGTATTAAATCCAAGAGGGCGTTTTATATTTTGTTATGATGCAAAACAAGTAGATAGACTTTTACATACATTAATAGAGAACAATATAAACCCTGAAGTGATACGTTTTGTGCATTCTAAAATAGATAGAGACTCAAAATTGGTTATGATAGCAGCACGTATGAATTCAAAATCTATGATGAGGGTAATGCCACCACTTATTGTTTTTGATAAAAATAGTAAGTATAATGAAGAAGCAAAAAATGTTTTTAAAAAAGCAGGAACAAATAGTATAAAAGGAGATTATGATATTGGAAAATAGTAGTATATTGAGTGAAGAGGGATATGATTATAAATTTACTCCTTCTGCATGTGACGCATGTGGAGGTGCTTGTTGTACGGGTGCGAGTGGTTATATATGGGCAAAATATCATGAGATAGAAAAAATGGCTGATTTTTTAAAGTTATCAGTAGAAGAATTTGCTACAATGTATGTTAAAAAGGTTAAACATCGTTATTCTTTGGTTGAAAAAAAACTAGAAGAAGATAATTATGCCTGTATTTTTTTTGATAATAATCTAAAACAGTGTACAATATACCCTGTAAGACCATTACAATGTCGAACCTTTCCATTTTGGCAGACATTTAAAAACGATAAAGAAGAGGTAAAAAAAGAGTGCCCAGGAATCATAGACTAAGTAATAGAATAACTATTACCATATCTCTGTTCGCAGCTTTATCTATAATAGGCTGTAGTAATTATGTGCCAAACAGCACTGTAGTAGCTAAAGATAAACTAGCAGAGTATAATCCAAAACATTTTTCTAAAAAAGAGGTTTCTTCATCGTCAAAAAAACATTTGAAAAATGAAGATGAATTAATAATGCGAGCCATTTGGTATGAGCAGCAAGGTGATTTTAAACGTAGTAATGCACTCTATAATAAGCTTTACACTGAGACCAACAATGAAGAGTACTTACTTAAAGAATCAATGACAGCTCTTTATACAGGAAAAAAATTAAAAAATATTACTAAGTTATACAAGTATGCAAAAGAGAGACCAAATAATATTAAGCTTCAAAGAGTTCTTCTCTCTTCTCTTCTATCTGAAAAGAGGTATAAAGAGGCTAAGGTTGTAGCAAAAGAGTTGGTTTCCAAATCAAAACAGGCTATAGATTATGAATTAGCAGCTAATCCTTATATATATACAGCAGATTATAAAGAGGCTATAAAGCTTTTATCTAAAGCTTATAGCAAAACGTATAATGAAGATATATTAATTAAAATATCAACACTATTAGCAAATTATATGAAAGATGTTCCAGCTGCAATCATACGATTAGAGACGCATAGGGCCAATAGAGGATGTGGTGAAAAAGTCTGCTTACAGCTTTTAGATATTTATGCACAGCAGAATAAGTTAGATAAAATCATATCTATCTATGAGTCATTATATAATGAAACAAAAGAGGAGATTTATGCTGAAAAGTTAATTGATGCATATATGTATAAAAAAGAGTATACTAAAGCTATTGATTTTTTAAAAAACAAGTATGATAATAAAGAGTTACTCTATGCACTCTATATTGAGAAAAAAGATTATAAAAAGGCACTAAAACTCTCAAAAGTATTATTAAAAGAGACGCATAACCCAAAATGGTATGCTGAGTCAGCAATGGCACTTTTTGAAAGTTCAAAGAATAAAAATGATAAAGCTATGTTAAAAGAACTTGTTAGCTCTTTTGATAAAGCAATAGCAAATGGTATTAAAAATAGTGTCTATTTAAACTATTATGGGTATACACTTATAGATAAAAAGATAGATGTTCCTAAGGGAATTAAAATTATTAAAAAAGCATTAAAGATGGAGCCTGAAAATACTTATTATTTAGATTCATTAGCATGGGGTTACTATAGATTAAATGAATGTGATGAAGCTTATAGTATAATGAAAAAAGTAATAGATGTAGAAGGTTTAAAAGAGAAAGAGCTTATAGAGCATTGGAATGCCATAAGTACGAAGTGTAAAAGAAAATAAGAGGGTAACGACGTGGCACAAATATTAGACGAAATTATAAAAAAAACAAAAGAGGACTTAGAGAAGAGAAAAGTAGACTATCCCCCAGAGTGGTTGGGACGCTCTTTAGCATACAATCCTTTTGCTCCTAAAGATGTATTTTCTGCTCTAAAATCAACCCAAGAGAATCCTTATAGAATTATTGCAGAAGTAAAGAAAGCCAGTCCAAGTAAAGGGATTATACGAGAAGATTTTGACCCTATGGTCATAGGTCAAGCCTATGAAAAAGGTGGGGCTGATTCACTCTCTATTTTAACCGAGCCTCATTTTTTTCAGGGCAATAAAGAGTACTTAGGAATGGTTCGTCGTTATACGAGTATACCTCTTTTACGTAAAGACTTTATAGTAGATAAGTATCAAGTACTCGAAGCATTGGCTTTTGGAGCCGACTATTTGCTACTTATAGCTACAGCGTTAAGCACCAAAGAGTTAAAAGAGCTTTTAAACTATACACGACACTTAGGTATGGAAGCCTTAGTAGAGATTCATGATAAAACTGATTTGACCAAAGCAATTTTTGCTGGTGCAGATATTATTGGTATTAACCATAGAAATTTAGAAACTTTTGAGATGGATATGTCTTTAAGCTCGAAACTTATTCCTCTTATTCCAAACTCTAAAATAATTGTAGCAGAGAGTGGTATTACAGACCATGAGATGGTTAATGAGTTGAGTTCAGTTGGGGCTGATGCCTTTTTAGTCGGTGAACATTTTATGCGTCAAGATGACATTACCCAAGCAGTTAAAGATTTAAAGTACGGTAAATAATAGTTTGACCAATATAGTTATAACAGGTTGCTCTACAGGTATAGGTTTTGCAACAGCAGAGTATTTGGAGAAGCAAGGCGTAAAGGTTTATGCTACCGTTAGGGATTCTAAAGATATAGAAAAATTAAAAGCTTTAGGTTTTCAAAATGTTTTAAAACTTGATGTTACTAAGCCTGATGAGGTTAAAGCTGTTATAGAATATGTTTTACAGGAAGATAGAAAAATAGACACTTGGTTTAACAATGCAGGTTATGGACAAGCTGGTGCATTAGAAGATATAGAAACAGATATTTTAAGAGAGCAGTTTGAAACCAATGTTTTTGGTCTGCATGAATGCACACGACAAATCATCCCCATTATGCGAAAGCAAGGTTATGGAAAAATCATTCAACACTCTTCTGTTTTAGGTTTGGTATCACTCTTTGGTCGTGGAGCCTATAATGCTAGTAAATACGCCATAGAAGGTTTAACCGATACGCTACGTTTAGAACTAACGGGAAGCAATATCCATGTAAGCTTACTAAATACAGGACCAGTGACCAGTGACTTTCGTAAAAATGCCATGAAAACACTTAGCGAGAATGTAGATATAGAGCATTCAGTTTTTAAAGAGGCATATCAAAAAAACTTATCTGCAGATAAAAGTACTGTTCCTTTTAATGAAGAGGCTATCTCTGTAGCAGAGGTAGTTTATAAAATTATAGTTGAAAAAAAACCAAAACCTAGATATTATATTACAAAAGCAACTTATATTTTAGGTTTTTTAAAAAGGCTACTTTCTACAACATCTCTTGATAAGATTTTAAAAAAAATAGGTTAAATACTTCATCTTATAATTTTATTTCCTTATAATAAATATAACTTAGTATAAAAAGGAAATAGTCATGAGAAAAATAGGATTATCGTTAGTTGTACTTTCAGCACTTTTAACAGCAGCAGAATTTCAGTATGGTTCTGGAACTTTTAACCTCAATGGTGGCTTTATGAAACAAGGTTTATCTGGTACGATGAGTACTGATATAGATACCTTTTCTTTGGTTGAACGTCATAGTAACATCGTTGGTACAGATGCTTTTTATAGTTATGATGTTATGTGGATGGACTCAAAAACTTTAAAACAAGCTCAACAAAATTATAATAACTTAGCAGGTCAAGCGAATAACTTTATACCTTCATCCTCACCTTGGGAGATTCCTACCATGGACTATCGAGTTAAAGGCTTAGATGTAAACTTTAGAGCAGGTTATGATGTATTACATAAAAATGAAGATAACTTTTTAGGTTTAGGTATATTGGTAGGTCTGTCCATACCTTGGATAGACAGTTCAAGTTCTGCAACTCCTTCAGGTGATATGATAAATATGGTATTGGAAAATCAAGATTCAGCTTTAAGTCTAGTTGACCTTTTTAAAAAAACAAAAACATCTATGATGACCTATAAGATTGGACCTTCCGTTAACTTCCAAAAAACATTAAATAAAAATCTTTCCATATATGGTATAGGAAGTATTGCTTATCAAACTGGATATATAAAAAATGATTATATTGACTCTGAATTTTCAGTTAATGGTACGTTCCAAGAGTTAAATGCAGGTCTATACTTTACGCCCTTCACCGAAACCTATAAGTGGGGTTGGTTAACATTAAGCCCAAGATTATATGCTACTTTAGGGTATAAGTATTCAAAATGGGATGTAGATGATATTACTATAGATATTTATAAAAACTCGATTAAACTAGATCCAATGATTATGAAGTTTGGAATGGATAGTTCAGTTGGTTATGTAGGAGTTGGCTACTCTTTTTAATATTTTTGCTATAATCCGTTCAATAAAAAATAGGAAAAAAAATGGATAAAATAAAAATAGGTGTAGTAACAGCCAGTGACCGTGCAAGTAAAGGAATATATGAGGACATTTCAGGGGTAGCCATAATGGATACCATGAAAGAGTATTTGTTAAATGAGTGCGAGTATGAGTACCGATGTGTTCCTGATGATCAGACCATTATAGAGACTACACTTATAGAGCTTTCTCGTGACCATAACTGTGACCTTATTGTAACCACAGGTGGCACAGGTCCTGCACCTCGTGATGTGACTACAGAAGCTACAGAAAATGTTTGTCAAAAGCTTCTTCCTGGTTTTGGTGAGCAGATGAGAGCTGTTAGTTTACAGTATGTACCCACAGCCATTCTTTCTCGTCAAACTGCTGGAATTTGTAATGGTTCTCTTATTATTAATCTTCCTGGTAAACCTAAATCTATTCGTGAGTGTCTCGATGCCGTTTTCCCTGCTGTTCCTTACTGTATAGACCTTATTGGTGGTTCATTTATGGAAGCAAATGTTGATGTAATTAAAATTTTTAGACCAAAGAATAAGTAATGAATGTAGAGTTTATTGAGCAGAAGCTTCAAGAGATTTATGCTGAATTAGAAAAAGAGGTTATGGAAGTGTTAATGGATGAAAGTTTAGATAAAAAATATACCAATCTTCATATGAAACCTTTAAAATCTACAAAGCAAATTTTAGAAAATGCACTAGAGAGTATTAAAATGGTTGATAAATTGGCAAAAGAGGATTTAGAAAAATGAGAAAAATAGTATTATTTTCACTTTTAAGTAATCTATCACTTTTTGCAACTGAAGAGTTAAAAGTTGATGATTCAATGCCTTGGCTGTTACCATGGCTGATAAGCATGTTACTTTTAATGGGTGTTTTCTTTTGGGGTATGTATAAAGCAATGAAGACAAAAAATCCAAAATATGGTTATGTAATTTTTCTCTCTATTATTTTAATGGCTGGGTTATCTTTTATTTAATCCACGATTTTGTGGCAAAATTTTAAATATATTTAATAGTAAAAAGGACAAAAAATGAAATTAATATTAACACTTTCAGTACTGATTATGACACTTAATGCAGAGATTAGCCTTCCCCATAACTTTGAAACAGATTTTCAACAGAGTATTACCAATGATAAGGGAAAAGTTATTAAGTATAATGGAAATGTTTTATTTCAGAATACAAAAGAGACTTTCCTTAACAGTTCTGGAGCAGAGCAAAACTATAGTAACAGTCTGTTTAAGTGGAATTACAATTCTCCTACAAAAAAAGAAGTTTGTACTGATGGTGTACAACTTGTGGTGGTAGACCATGACTTAGAACAAGTTTCCAATTATGTAGTTGATGAGGGTATTAACTTAGAAGCCATCTTAAAAGTTGCACAAAAGATAACAAATGTTGATTATAAAGCAACATATAAAGAGACAGAGTATATTATTACATTAGATAAGAACGAACAGCTGAGTAAAATTGTTTATGTTGATAATTTAGACAATGGTGTCAAAATTATATTTAATAACATGACTTACAACAGTAGGTCGTTTGATATAACAAAACTAGAGTGTCAAGCACCCAAAGGGTACGATATCATAGAGGGATAAATATTGGATAAACTATTAACTAATTTTGAAATGAATAATGAATTTTTTATAATTTTGGGGCTTTTCCTCCTTATTACATTTTTAATTTCGACAATAATAGTTATATTTTTAAGTAAAATAAAAACTTTAACAAGCATTCTCGAACGGGCAAAAGAGATAGACGATGCAAAAGATGCAAAAATTGCTTTAATAGATAAAGCTTGGACTGAAGAGAAAATTTTAAATATAGATTTAAAACGAGAACTTGAGTTTTTTGCTGAAAGTAAAGAATCACTTCGACTTTCTGAAGAGACCATTAGTAGGTTAAAAGAACAAATAGTAAATGAAGAAAAAGAGCATATTGAAATTACTCTTGCACAAAAAAATAGTATAGACCAAGCAGCTATTCATTTTGATTTACTTGAAAAAGATTATCATAAACTCTTAGAGAAGCATGAACTTTCTAAGAAACGTAATGAGAACTTAGTTAATGACAACAATCGTCTTAATATGCAACTAAGAGAGTCTGCTGTAGAAGTTCGTGAACAAAAAAAGCAAAATCTCGAAAAAATTCAGATGATGAAAGAGCATAAGGGTGAGTTAAAAGAAGAATTTACGCTTCTAGCATCTAAAATATTTGAAGGAAATTCAAAAGATTTTTCAAAGTTGAGTCAAGAGAATTTGAGTGCCATTATAAAACCTATGGAGAGTCAAATAAATGAGTTTAAAAAAGAGATAAATATACTTTATAACACTGAATCTAAAGATAGAGCAATGTTAAAACAAGAGATTATCTCTTTAAAAGAGCTTAATCAGCAAATTAGCCAAGATGCTATCAACTTAACCAATGCTTTAAAAGGTGGTAATAAGCAACAAGGCGTTTGGGGAGAGATGATTCTTGAAAAAGTTTTAGAGTCTTCGGGGTTACGAAAAGGAATAGAGTATACAAGAGAAGTTGCTTTACGAAATGATGATGGTAAAAGTTATAGACCAGATGTGTTGGTGCATTTACCAGATAAAAGAGACCTAATAATAGATGCGAAAACATCACTTAATGCTTATGAAAAATTTATCTCTGCTGAACACTCAAAAACAAAAGAACTCTACTTGTCTGAACATATTAAATCAATACGAAGTCATATTAAAGATTTGTCATCTAAAAACTATGAAAAACTTTTAGGTATTAATAGTTTAGATTTTATCTTTATGTTTGTACCTATAGAGGGTGCATTGGCTTTAGCACTAGAGAATGACCCAACACTGTATGATGATGCTTTTAAGAAGCAGATACTACTTGTTGGACCAACTACCTTGCTTATAGGTCTTAGAGCCATAGAAAATGTTTGGAAGTATGAAAAACAAAATCAAAATGCAAAAGAGATAGCTAAAAGGGCAGGTGCTTTGTATGATAAATTTGCAAATTTTTCAGAAGATATGGTAAAAATATCTAAACAGTTCGATACGCTTCAAGGAACGTTTGAGACAGCAAAAAAGCGTCTTAGTGGAGGAAGAGGTAACATTGTTAACCAAGTAGAGCAACTTAAAGAGCTGGGTGCAAAGACGAGTAAAAAAATTCCTTCAGAGATAAGAGGAGATTAAAATGAGAGTAGAGTATACAGAAAACCTTCCAGAGTATGAAGAGAGAGCTAAAAATGTATATAAAAAAAATGGAAATATTGAGACAAAATTCTATAATAAAGAGTTATTAAAACTTCATTTAGAGCTGGTCAAACTTCAAAAGTGGATTATAGACAATAATAGACGGTTACTTATTATATTTGAAGGAATGGATACAGGTGGAAAGAGTTCTTCTATTAAGTCTCTTAATCATTTTTGGAATCCTCGTGAAGCACGTTCTATTGCATTACCTAAACCTAACTCTAAAGAGCTTGGACAGTGGTATTTTCAGCGTCATTTAAAACAAATACCTAATGCTGGTGAGATAGTTTGCTTTGATAGGTCTTGGTATAACAGAGCAGGGATAGAAGAGGTTTTTGCTTTTTGTACAGAGGAGCAACATAAGCTTTTTTATGCTCAAGTTAATGATGTAGAGAAGATGTTGGTAGACGATGGGGTGATGGTGTTTAAGTTCTATCTAAACATCTCACAT
>JALVXD010000003.1 GCA_027038295.1 Campylobacteraceae bacterium | reverse complement strand
TGTTCAGTTCTGGAATATCGCTCTGTTTAGTGACATTAAGCACATCTACCATAGACTTCTCCCACGCTTTTACAACCTTTTTCTTTTTAGGTCTTCCAAGTAGTGACATATAGAAACCTGTTCTACATCCCATAGGAGATATATCAATAATCTCTACTTTTTTAGAGTTTAAATGCTCTCGCATAAAACCTGCAAAAAGGTGCTCTAAGGTATGAATGCCTGTCTCTGAAAGTATTGCTTCATTGGGTCTACAAAAACGTAAATCAAATACGGTAATGTCATCTCCACTTGGAGTATTCATGTATTTTGCTACTCTTACTGCTGGAGCAGGCATCTTTGTGTGGTCTACTGTAAAACTGTCTAATAATGGCATATTTATATTCCTTATATTTTTAATCTTTAGGAATATACAATAAAAACCATAAAAAATGGTAAAATATCGACATTAAAAATATAAAATATAAATTAGGTAGGAATCTTATGGAAAAACAACAAGAGTTTGAGGCTGCTATAACCAAGGTTTTAGAGCTTTTAGGTGAAGACCCAAAAAGAGAGGGTCTGCTAAAAACACCAAGCCGTGTAGCAAAAGCATGGGGCTTTCTTACAGAAGGATACCACCAAGACCCAAAAGAGATTCTCAGCCAAGCACTCTTCACTTCAAGTAATGATGAGATGGTTGTGGTAAGAGATATAGAGTTCTACTCCACTTGTGAACACCACATGTTACCCATTATAGGAAGAGCTCATGTAGCATACATTCCAGATGGTAAAGTAGTAGGTCTATCTAAAATTCCTAGAATTGTAAATCTTTTTGCAAGAAGATTACAGATTCAAGAGCAGATGACAGAACAGATAGCCGATGCCATTTCAGAGACCATAAACCCAAAAGGTGTAGCCGTGGTTCTTCATGCTCGTCACATGTGTATGGAGATGAGAGGTGTAGAGAAAATCAACTCAACTACAGTTAGTTCTGCATTGAGAGGTCTATTTAAAAGTGACCAGCGTACGAGAAGTGAGTTTTATAATATTATTAATACGGCTTCTCCTTCTCACTTTTAGATTTAAGCTGAAACTTTATCTAAAAGCTCTTTATACTTTTGGGTGATGTCTATTCTCTCTTCAAGAAAGGCATCTACCTCTTGTTCATGCTGCTTTTTTAAATTTTGAATCTCATTTTTTAACGCAGTTATCTCGTTTACTTGTTTTTGACTTTGAGTGTCAATACTACTCTTATTGGCATCATAGTTTGTGCTTAGTGCTTCTACCTGCTCTTCAAACTTCTCTTTAAATATCGCTTTGGCAATAAACCAACCAAATGTAAAGCCCAATAATATAGCTGCTATTATGTATACACTTATAGAAAGAATTATATCCATCATCTCTTCACTCCTTTTAAATTTATCTCAACACGTCTATTTGAAACGTTATCTTTACTTTTTGGAAGAGGTAACTCTTCACCGTAACCTATGGCCGTTATTAAGAGAATGTGACTTCGTTTACGAATGTACTCTTTAAGCATATCTGCACGTTCTTGTGAAAGTTTTAAATTTTTCTCTGCAGAGCCATCATTATCTGTATGTGTTGCAATACTTAAGATAACATCTTCATTAATATTATTTAAAATATCAATAAGGGCTTTTAGCATAACTTTATCTTCTATATAGACGCTAGAAGGCTTAAAGTGTATTGGTTTTTTTTCTAAAAGTTCTGCCATCTTCTCTGCTGCTTCTACAACTGTTCGTTGAAGTATTTTTTTATCTCTCTTTCTTGGATACTCTTTCTTACATATTTTTTGTATATTCGCAATTCTCTCTTCTTCTAAGCGTTTCAGATGTAGAGGCTTTGCAAAGATATAAAGATATAAAGATATAAGTATAATAGAGGAGAGTATAAATAATAACAATATTCCTCTTGCTTTCATATTGACACTCCCGTAATATAAACTCTATATCATTTTATCATAAAAATAGTTTTTAACAGATATAATTACTATTATTTCCAATCTGTTTCATACTATTTATATTTATATAATCTTTCACAAACTTGCACTTTTTTATTTTTTTCATGTAAATCCCTAATTATCGGACTTTAAAAAGGAAGAAGTATTCTTTTCTTAATATTTTCTTTAATATTTATAATAGATTTTAAGTTAAGTTACTATTTATTTGATATAAACTATTCCTATCCAAAACATAAAACGAAAGGAATTTTTAAAACATGAAAATTAGTGTAATGGGAATAGAATATAATCAACTTTTAAGTGGAAAAGTATTGGCTGAGATGGGAAATGATGTAATGCATATCTCAAAAGACAACAAACGTATAGAGAATATCAAAAGAGGTTTCTATAATGCTGAAGAGGCAATGGTAATAAAAAATTCAAATAATGATAACATCACTTTTACTAGTAATATTAAAGATGCTCTACGTGACACAAACATGTGTTTTATTTCAGAAGGATATTCTGAAAATCATGAAGAGCAGATGGAACATTTACTCAAAACAGCCAAAGAGGTTGGTGCGAATATGACTAAACATATGTTTATCATTGACCGTGCTGCCAAATCATCTGAAAGAATATCCTATATTAAATCTGCTATTCAAGATGAGTTAGCTAAACGTAATGAACAATTAACATTTGAAGTCATATCTGACCCAGATTTTTTAAGAGTGTAATCAACTAGATTTATCTCTTTTAACCTACGAATTATGCAAAAATGAAACTACTCCCCTAAAAGGGGGCTCTTTTTTCATTTTAATTTCAAAATAAACCTAATATTTATCATAACTACTGCATAATTCGTAAAAAAGAATTTTATGAACCTCAAGTTAATCGAAAAAATAACCCAAAAATCTATTATTCCCCTATTTTTATCAACACTTATTGTAGGGTTGTTTTATTGGCAATTCACCAAAATTTATCCATTTATAATAGAACACTTTACAAATGATAAACTCTCTATTCTTTACGCTCATTTACTTATTTATATTTTCTTAATTCATCTACTTTTTGTATCATTAACCAATCTCATAAATAATCTTATTGTCAAATCCAAAGTTTTTGTCATCGCTACCATAACAGTACTCCTTATCTTCTATGTTTCTATGTACCCTATTTTAAAAGACACACTTGACTACTTTATGGTCTCTAACCCTCTAAGCGAAAATGCTACAATAGGTATGATATTTTTTGTGGTGGGAACCATGGGCTATAGCCTTTTTAGTATGGGCATACTCTTCTTTAAAAAAGTTATACCTTACAGCTATATTTTTATATTTACACTGCTCTCTTTAGCTTATTCTGCATGGTTTATTGATGCTTACTGCTACCCTATTGGAGATATTTTATCTAAGTTTTAAGAGATAAAAATAATTTTTATCCCTATAAATTTACTCCATATCACCGTTAAAAGTATAGATTCCATGAGCTAAGTTCCCTACTTTTTTAAAGCCCAGTGACTTCATGGCATGTTGAACTTGAAAACTTCTACTTCCTGAAAGACAATAGACAATAATCTGTTCATCTTTTTTATCGTTAAGCTCTTCGATTTTTGCATAAAAATTTGAAGTAGGAACAAGCTTATCTGTGCCTTTAATGTGAGACTGTTGATACTCCATCTCCTCACGTACATCCAACAGTATAAAGTCAACCATTTTTAATACTCTAGCTTCCATTAGAGCTTCTAGTTCCTCTCCATCAAGTTGCTCTTTTTTAAGAAGCTGTTCTGCTTCTTCTTTACTTAGACCACGAGAATGCGTATGAACAACCTCTTCTATCACTTCTGCTTTAGTTTGAGAAGCAGCATATTCAGGTGTACAGAAAATCCCACAGTGACAATGCCCATCTTCAGGAATCTCTTTTTCAATAGCAGGTTTACAAGGACAAATACGATTATCTGCTGCTTTTTGCTCCTCTTTGGTTTCACCTATTACCATGAAACATGGACAATAGCGTTTACCATACATAAGCTTGTTTCGAGCAAGACCCATGGCAACACCCTCATTGACATCTTCATTTTGGTTCTGAACCCAACCAAAAGACTTATTAACTTTTTCTACAAAAGTCCATGTTTTTTCAAATTCTGCTTTAAACTCAGGTGAGTTTATATCTACAGGTTGCATTAAAATTCCTTATTTATAAAATTCAGAAATTCTACAATAATAGTATTAATTCTTACTATTGTTAATGTCTAAAAATATATCTTTCATTAAAACATTAATCTGCTGTAACATATTTTGAGTTTTATTTAAGTCAACACCTATCTGATTGCCCTCAACTTCTATACCCATCCCCTCTGTTATGTTTATATCGGCATTATCAATTTTTGACTCTATCTCTTTGGCTTTGGCTGCCATTTTTGATTCTAGCTGAGTAAAGAAATTAGAGGTTTTATTAATATCTATAATAATTTTGTCATCTTTAAAGTCAAACCCTAAATCTTCAAGTAAATCTTGCTCTTTAGGCGTGTCTACTTTTTTTATCTCTATTTTTTCTGTTATATTCTTTTCAACCTCAAGAGTAGAACCCTCTTTTTTATCATCGCATCCTACAAGCAATAGTAAAAGTAGAAAAGAGATTATTGTCTGTTTTCTCATATTTTAATCCTTATTAACAAATTTCAATAGTTATTATATCAATATTTCTTTACATCACATAAATTATAATTTTGTGACAGATAGTTACACAATTACTACACAATTTTTATATAAATTTTGAGTCTGATACAACCTTTTCGTTGTAAAAACTAAAACTATGAAGGAAACTTTTTGAGAAGAATCAAGAGAGTTTCTCTCGCATTATTGACAGTTCCCCTGCTTTTTACGGGATGTATGCAAGAGAAAATATCAACGATTATCCCACCAAAGTCAACGGATAATGTAGCTAAATTTAATTTGGCAGATAAAAATCAAACCCTACCTCCAGAAAACAATGTTTCCGAAAGCAATGTTTCTCTAAAAAACAATCTTACTCATGAAATCATCAATAATCAAAATAAACTTTTAACCGACAATACACTTGATAGCTTAGCTCTCTCCGTGTTGGCTAATATGAATACGAAACTAACAGGTGACGAACAACATATTACCGAAGCTCTTGAAGTTGATGATGACTGGAGCGTTATCACAGAAGAAGATGAGATAATAGAGACAGCCAAAGAGTTCTTAGGTGTTAAATATGTATGGGCTGCAAATGGTCCAGATGCCTTTGACTGCTCAGGCTTTACCAAATATGTTTTTGAAAAGCATGGTATTAGACTTCCTCGTTATTCAGGTTACCAAGCCCATATAGGTACAAAAGTTGCCTATAATGAGCTTGAAAAAGGAGATTTGGTCTTTTTTGGTACCGATAAAAAAGGTAAAGTTAATCACGTAGGTATATAT
>JALVXD010000002.1 GCA_027038295.1 Campylobacteraceae bacterium | reverse complement strand
TAGCCTTAACTTCTGTAAAATAATCCAAAGAGCATTATCACTCATCAGATTACCTTTTTGATTTTAATGTTTCACCTATGTATAAGATGACCGATGTAATATTGGCTAATAACGCCCCACCAGAAAGAGAGATAATCGCAGAAAATGCTTCTACATTTACAATTGATAAATACTCCGTTACCGTCCAAACTGTTACTGCAGCGATAAGTTGAATATCTGCCACCAAGCTGGTTGCCAAGAGAACTGCTCCCATTTGTGTTTTATCCCCTATTTTCAATACTGTAGAGATAAGACTCACCACCAAGGCAACAAACAGTTCATAAACACTATGAAGTTCTGGTCTATCTATATCTCCATAAAAGAAACCAAAATTAATGGTCATCGCTAAGATAAAGAAAAATCCAGAGATTACTTTTTGCAAGTTCATATGTTCTCCAATGTTATATTTAATAAATTATAGTTAAAATAGATTATATAGTAATTTTAATTAAAAGACCTCAAAAAGTATCTCTTTTAACCTCTCTCTCATCTCTTTGGGTAATTTTTTCTGATTTGAGAATATAAAGAAGGGTACAGAATTTGCACGGGAGACTTTTAATCTTTTTCTAACCGTAGAGATTTCATCTATAAGTACTGTTCTTTCTCCATCATAGAGCAGAAAGTCTTTATCTAAACCAATGGAAAGAGAGATAATAGAATAGGCATAGAAGTTATCTCCCTCGCTATACATCTCTCTAAGCTTCTCTAAACTCTCTTCTAGTCTCTTTCTTTGTTCTCCTGTAATAACCCCAAACTTCTCTCTAAAAAGAAAACGCTCCTCTTTACTAAGCTCCAATACATTATAAAATTCCGTTAGATTTTTCCAGTTGGCTTTAAAAATATTCTTTCCAAAGAGTATGTCTTCAAATGCTGCTAAATAATATCTCTCTTGATAGGTCAAAGTAAGTTGATATTTTATTTTAAAATACTCTTTTTTAAAAAGAGATATCAACCAATTCTCATCAAGCTGAGAGATAATATCTAACTGCTTAGAGGGGTTTTGTTCTAAATTAAACTTCCACATCATTGCAATGGTCTGATAGAGCAGTTTGTCTTTAGGTACAACTAAGAGATAATCTTTTGCTAAGAAAGTAATGACCTTTTCTAACAGCGTATCTAAACGGCTTATGTTATGAGTAAAAAAAACTTTTTTATAGAGGTTAAAACGGCTCTCTAAAAGATGCTCTATATCATAAAGCGCAGAAGTCATAAACGAGAGTTTAAACTCTTTTTGCTCTTTTATTAAAATGGCTTCACGAGTAATACGAAGTAGGTCTGCCGAAGTAGAAATATACCCACTAGCCAACATATCACGATTGATATAGTCTATACGATCAGCATCAACGGTAGAGGCTATATACTGATGTAAAGTTTTATAGGAGAACTCCTCTGTTACTACATCGTCAAATATATTTTTAACGATTAAATAGTAAAGCTTCACCAACTCTTTACTGCTATGACTCTGTTCAGATACTTCATAGTTGAAGAGCATATCTAGGTACTCATAGCCTACACTCTCATGCAGAACCATCTCCCCATTTTTAGTAATATCTCTATAAAATTTCAAAAACTTTTTCTGCTCTTTGTTGGGTAGCTTTATCTTGCTAATAGAGATATAGAGCCGTTTTAAAGCATACTCTGTTTGGTGAGAAAAAGGGAGATGCCCTACATCATGTAAAAGTCCAGCCAAACGCAGTGCTTGTAGTAAAATAAGATATGTCATATTCTCTTTTTCTGCAAAAGAGGTAGAGAAAGTAAAAAGCGTTCTATCTTTTATTGTTAAAGATTTAAGTTCAATATCTAGCCCATTCTCTTTTATAAGTTTTTTAATAGAACGACGTGCATCTTTTAAGAACTTAGAACGACTTTTACTTGACGCATTTATAAGCGAATACTTAAACATATAAGAGGCAACATGCATGGTTCCTAAAGAGTGAATATAACGCTTCGTCGTAATAGAAGGAAAAGCAAAGTATGCTAAAGCATTTTGAGAGACAAACATAAGACGGTTAACTATTTTACTTTGTAAAAACTTCTCTTCTACACCTGAATAAGGTATATGCCCATAAACTGTATCATTTACCATTCTGTTATTTTGCATGAGTTACCCTCTATATTTTATAAATTATTTTTTATCCATTATACAATTAATTTCTACAAAAAGTCTACTATATTATTTTTAATGAAAAAATATTAAAATTAATATCTTCTATATTTTAGAGTATTATTTATTATTAGTTTTAATATGTTTTATTAGGAATTTTTAATAAAAACTATAAAAAGCCTCTTAACTATACTTTTTTTTACACATTTAATTAGTATCATATATTAAGTTAAATTATTAAGGGAGAATCATAATGTATAATTTAGACACAATCATTGAAGAAAATATAGCAAACGCTCTTAACAACTTAGCAGATGAATATAAAAAAAGAGGCGTATATGAGAAATCAAAAAAGATATATGTTAAAGCTTTAAAGTTTCGTCAAGAGTTATCCACCATCAATAAAAATAAACAGCTACCTCTTATAGCTGAAATATTAAATTCATTAGCCATTATTTATAAAGAAGAAAATAGATATGATTTAGCCATAAACAACTATAAAAAAAGTATTTTAATTAGAAGAGCCCTATTTGATACTAATCCCAAAAAATATATCTATATTTTAGCAACAAATTATACAGATATAGCAAATCTATATAGAAGAGAATATAAATATGCTCAATCAGAATATTATTATAATAAAGCACTAAAAATATATAAAAATTTGCCTAAAGAAGAGTCTCAAGCGTCTCAAATAAAAATACTAAATATCTATAATCACCTAAGCATAATTTGTAATGAACAAGATAAGTTTCATGAAACCAAAGATGCATATTTAGGAGCATTAATAATATATAAACATTTGGTCACTCATGAGTCAAATGCTTATAAAGCAGAACTTAGTACCCTACTTTATAACCTTGCTTCACTCTACTTAAAAAACAACAAACAAAACAAAGCAGAAGAGGCTTATCTTTTAGCTCTTGAGTTTTTGTTAGAACGTTATGAAAAAGAACCTAACCTTTATAAAGAAAATCTTGCCATGACTTTTCATAATTTAGCCAACATTTATAACTCAAAACATGAATATAATAATGCTCTATTAGCCTATAAAAAAGCTCTTAATTACTACATTTCCTTAGCTGAAGAGAATCCATTAGAGTATGGTGACTATGTCGCTACAATTTTTAGTGATTTAGCTTCTTTCTATATGCAACAAAGAAAAACTAAATTGGCACAAAAATTTCACTTAGGTTTAGTAAAGCTCTATACCGAATTGAACCAGTACCATGAGGGTAGCTATAATTTAAAATTAGCCTCTTCTATTATCGACGGAGTTCGTTACTATGACCAACATAGCCTATCTCTTTATCAAGCAGAGGCTATTTTACAAAAGCATAGAGAGAAGAAAACAAAAGAGTTGTTAAATGAGATTTACTCTTTACGTCAAGAGAAGAATTTAGTTTCTCATTAACCGTAGGTGTGACCGTGTCACACGCCAAAACCAAATATCGCATAATTATAACATCCATATAATTCAAACCGAGATTTGACGTGTGACATGGTCACACCTACGTTGCTTCTATTCATATACCATTAAGCTACACAATGTATACTTCAAAAAAATGACACAAGCAAGGTTCCAATTTTGAAATTTACCCATAAAAAACTCTTTATATTTGACTTAGATGGTACACTTATAGATAGCTCTCCCGACTTGGCATTGGCGATTAACCACATGCTTAAAACACTTAACCGTGATACTTTTTCTACCGACACCATTCACTACTGGGTAGGCAATGGTGCCGAGACACTGGTCAAACGTGCTTTATCGGGAAGTAGTAGCATAGATGAAACTATTGACCCCATTTTATTTGAAAAGGCATTAAAAATTTTCTTAGATTTTTATGCTAAAAACTTAGCCGTTGAGACAGTAACTTATCCTGATGTAAAAAAGATACTCACCATGTTAAATGGATGGAACTACCGTTTAGCCATTGTGACCAACAAACCCTTTGCTTTTGTAGAACCTATTTTAAAAGCTTTAGAACTCTCAGACCTCTTTGAGCTTGTCTTGGGTGGGGACAGTTTGGAAGAGAAAAAACCAAACCCACTGCCACTGCTACATGTTTGTGAAAAGCTGGGTGTTTCAGTCGAAGAGGCTGTTATGCTTGGGGATTCTAAAAACGACATACTCGCAGCCAATGCTTGTGGGATGAATAGCATTGGTTTTACTTATGGGTACAACTATGGAGAAGATATTGCTACTTACAAACCAAACTTTGTTTTTGATGAGTTTGCTGATATACTCACCACCATATAAGTTGAGGAAAAAAGATGTTAAAAAAAAGTAATATTGCTATTATTGGTGGTGGGGTTGCTGGTGCAACGGCAGCTATTTATCTGGGACAGATGGGTTTAAATGTTACCCTTTTTGAAAAAGAACCCAGCTTGGTCTCAGGTCCTCCTTTTTGTCATTTACATGCTGGGGGAAACCTCTATCGTGAAATATCAGATGAACAGTGTATTAAACTCCTAAAACAGTCTATTGATTTTTTACGTTTTTACCCTTTTGTGGTCGATTATCGCCCTACAGTTATTGCTCTTCCCCTAAGCGATAAAAGCAAACCTCAAAACCTTCTTCCAAGATTAAAATTACTTAAAAGTGAATATGAAAAACTGATTGCCCATGACCTGAACAACAAAGTTTTAGGTGAAAGTTCTGACTACTACAAACTCTATGAAAGAGAAGCGTTAGAAGCTCTTAAACAACGCCAAAGCGTAGAGAAACCGAGTAATACCGATGAGTGGATGATACCCGTAGCACAAAACATAGACCTTGACAAAGTACAGTTTCCTCTTATTATGGTACAAGAGTATGGGCTAAACCTTTTTCGTTTAGCAGGAGGGGCAACCTTAGCCTTAGAAGCACTAGAAAATGTAACTTTACATACCAAAACCACTGTAAACAGTCTAAGAAAAAATGATGAAAACAGATGGAAAATATGCTACACAAAAAATAGCGAAAAACAAGAAGAGTATTTTGACTACCTCATCAATGCCGCAGGGTTTAGAACAGGAAAAATCGACGACTTGGTTAAAGTCCCTTGTAAAAAAATGGTAGAGTTTAAAGCTGCCTATGTAAGCCAATGGGACGGCTACAAAAAGACCCTGTTTCCTGAAATTATCTTTCATGGTGAGCGTGGTACACCACAAGGCATGGGACAGTTTACACCCTACCCTGGAGGCTACTTTCAGCTACATGGAATGACTGAGAACATCACCCTTTATAAAGGAGGGTTGGTTTCAAACA
>JALVXD010000001.1 GCA_027038295.1 Campylobacteraceae bacterium | reverse complement strand
TATTTACATTGTCTTTACCTCTTGATGTTAAAACAAAACTACGTTCTGTAGAGGTTTTCTCTGCCTTAGCTAAAGGTGTTACAGCTAAACATATAGAAACACTCATGCAAGAAAAAGAGTTAAACGACCGACATATTGTAGCCTCTATACTCATAAGAGAGGAAGCATTGTCAGCGTTAGAGCTTAGTTTAGAACTTAAAGAGAAAATAGCCCAATACAATCACCCAGAGATGTTGGCTACCACCATCTATTTACTTGGAAAACTAAGTGAAAAAGATTTGATGGAAGCTCATCAGATGCTTATTGGTTTTCTCTACCACGAAGAGAAAGCTGTACATAATGAAGCTCGAAAAATCATAGAGAAGTTGGCAAAAGAGCAAGAGAATGGAGATGTACTTCTAAAAGCCATTGTCGAGAAATCCTTTGTGGGTGTGTCGGATGAGGTGGCTACCAATGTAACAAAAACTGTTGAAAACATGAAAGCCTCTTACGGAGCGATTGAACCTGACCAACTCTACCGAATGCTTATTGCTAAATCTAAGTTGGCTGTTGCTTTAGGGTCGTTGATTTTAACAAACTACAAAGCCACAGATTTTTCAGTAGTCCAATGGGCTAGAATGGCTAAAAATCCGAACAAAACTGTAAGGGTTTGGGCGTACGATGCCTACATGGAGAATGTGGAATTGGTCAAAGAAGCCATGCCAAAATCTCTGATGATATTTGACTCTGCATGGGAAGACACACGTTCATTTGCCTCAGGTTACTTTGAAGACTTCACACTAAGCAGCGATGAGATTGTAATCATAGCCGACTCAAACTATGCAGATGTACAAGCTTTTGCTAAGAAGATGATAGGGCTTGGAGACTATGACATAGAAATGTTATTGACTAAACTTTCACAGCACCCTGCACTCACCATTCAAAAGTTTGTAACGGATTTAATGCTAAGTGAGATGTCTGATGAACAGCTACTTAAGATGGAGCGTTTCTTTAACACGCTACTCCACTCAGTCAACCAAAACAGAGTGGCTAAAAACAGAGTTATGATGCTCTTGAAAAAGCGTTTAGAAAACAGAGCCATAGCCAAAATGGTCGCACGTTTGGCATCACACCACTCGGTAAGTATGGTATGGGCTGACAAAGAGGTCTATGTAGAGATAATGAGCTACATAGCTGAAAATTATGAAGATATTACCTTGCCATTAACGGTGCAAGAAGTAGAAAAAAGAGAGGTTGTATAATGGAGTTTAACTATAAATTTAAAGGAAATTCAGGCGTAAATTCTAATAATAGCAGTACAGACATGAGCTTTGCACCTGACCTTAACCGTGAACCTACTTTTTTTGTAGCCAAACTGCAAGATTTATTAAACTTTAGAGAAGCGATGTCGGCTCTGCACTCGGTAGTAGTCTCCGACATGACCTTTAAACCTAAAGACAAGTCTGACTACAAAGCGTGGTTAGAGAGTCAAGAGTCTGTTTGGTTGGCAGAGTTGGTAGCAGAGAAAGAGAAGCATCAAGAGCAGTATGATAGAGTAAGAAAAGAGTTAGATGCCATACGAAGTGAAGAGGACAAACTTCTTAAACCTTACTATACGGCTCAAAGAAAGTACTTTGACTATCTCTATAAACACGATTCAGATGCTTGGTTTGTACTTGACCCTGTCATTACGGTACACCCTGACGAGGTCTTTTTTGAGTGTTTTTCACAAGATGAGTCTAGTTATGGAAAGCTATCATGCTCTTACGATACGTTCAAAGATATCTCCGAACACTCTTATGGAACAACCAACATCGACTACTCTGAAAAACTCTACGATGAGTTTCAAAAGATACGAGAGTACAAAGAGACAACCTTTCAAATTGACCCCAGTGGGTTTGAGGTACAAACCCAATTAGCAGATGAGTTTAAAGAAGAAAAGATAGACCTACCTGACTCATGGGTGCGTGGTTTTCTACAGATAAGCTCTGCCATGACGCTTGATAAAACAAGCTTTACTCTGCACCCTATGGATATGTATAACATTTTGCTAATGCTCAAAAGAAACAAAGAGCGTAAATCTCCACGTTCATTGAGATTTATACTCGAACCCAACAAACCCGTGCAAGTACTCTTTGAGCCATGGGGTAAAAAACTTACCTTTAGACGAAGTATCTATGAGGGTAAAAGTAGCCAAGAGATACGCATTTGGGGAAGAAGAAGACTCTTCATTTTAGAGCGACTCCTACCCATAGCAAAAAGTTTTAAAGTCAGCCTTTTAGGTTCAGGAATGCCAAGTTTTTGGGAGGCCGACTTAGGTGGTATGAACTTTACTTTAGGTTTAAGTGGTTGGTCTGCTAACGATTGGTCAGCTTCTGCAAACTTTGACCTTATGAGTCCACGAGCTGAAGTAGATGCCATGACAAGTAAAAAAGTTTTTGATGCTTTAACCAACAATCATGTAGAGAGTTCACAAAGTCTCTCTACACGTTTAGGGTTAGATAAGCCCATCATTGAATCAGCTCTAGGTATCTACGCCCAACAAGGACGAGTGCTTTATGACATGAGTAAAGATACCTATAGAGTACGAGAACTCTCAGCTGAGCCTCTACCAATGGATAAGCTACAGTTTACCAATGAACGCGAAGAGAAAGCCTCTAACTTTGTGTTGGCAAACTTGGTGACATTAGGCAAAGTTTACCAACAAGAGGAGAGCGTACAGATTATGGGTTCTGTTTTAGACAATGCCAAAACCTACAGTACCATGCTTGTGATTGACAACGAAATGAAACTAAAAGATGCTACTTGTAACTGTTGGTACTTTGGGCAGAACAAGTTGCATAAAGGACCTTGTGAGCATATTTTGGCTACTAGGGTTAAGTGGAGTCGAGGAAAAAGTCATGAGTCTTAATGACGAGATAGGTAATTTCTCTAAACGTAGAGAAGCTACATCTGTAACTCAAAAAAATGATTATAATGATGAATACGAATATGACGACGATGACAATTGGGATGATGAAGAGTATGAAGATGATGAAGAAAGTCCCTATGGCTCATTTGACTTCAAGATGTATAATCTTGATGAACTGGATAAATATAATGCTGAAGTCAAAGAGCTTGATGAACTTATTTCTCCTTGGTGGAGAAACCTTAGAGTTATTTTTACCAAAGCTACTTTTGGAAAGATTGGGTTACTCGAATACAAAAAAAGACATCTTTTTAAAGAAGATACTTTTGAAGAGATAGAAATAGAAAATGTCAATAAAAGTTTAACTGAATTAAGTATCTTTGAATCAACAGTTAAAAGCTCTTATAATAGACGAATTATGTCAATCCTTTATACGATGGTCTTTTATCTACTACTTGCTTCTTGGACAGGTTGGAGTATGGTTTGGTATTTTTTATTGGGTTGGTCATTATGGAAAATGATTGCAGCTTATTTAAAACATCGAAAAGAAAAAGCGTGGTTTGTAAAAGCCAGAACATTTATAACAGCACAAAGTGGAACAACTACAAATAGAGAAAATTTGGAACAAAAAGATACTGGACTTGCTGATATTATGGCTTTTAATGAAGCCATTTCTAAAGAAGAGAACAACCACTGGAGCATTAAACTATATGATGCTGTAGCAAATTTATTTACAAGGAAAAAATAATGTCAAAAGATATAAATGAAACGATGAAAGAAGCAGAAGAGGCAATAGCCTCTTTAGAAAAAATGGCAAATCAACAGATGGATGATGCTGAACAAAAAATCAAAAAAGGCATTGTTCAAACTGCTATTTGGATTTTGGTAACGGTTGTTGTTTATTTTATTTGGGGGACAACTTGGTTCTTTTGGCTATCTTTGGCTTTTAATGTCATTAGTATTGCTGGAATTATTTTTGCCAAAGTTATGATGGCAAAAGCCTACAAAAAAATGGCAGAGAGCGATAATAGCGAGGATGATGGATTGAATATGTATTATGGTTTTGGTTAAAATAGTGATGATGAAAAGCATTAGTAAGGTTCAAAAAAATTTCCTTACGCCTTTATATTCTAATAAAAAATCTCAATCAAATGCAACCCCCTTGACTTAGCTCTAGCACTAAGCTTTTCATCATTACGATTTACCAATGCCTCATGAATGTCATTTAGGCTAATTTCATTTCTCCCTAGAGCAAATAAAGCTCCAGAGACATAACGAACCATATACCTTAAAAATCCTGTTCCAACTATTTTAATAATATAGATTTCATCATTAAATATTGATGAGGTTTGTACCAATTCACAACTTAAAATCGTACGAAAAGTTGACTGCATCTTGGTATCTCGTTTTGCAAAACTATAAAAGTCATGTGCACCAATAAAAAGTTTACAGGCTTCTTGCATGAGGGGAATGTCAAGAGTTACTATGGGAGTAGAAGGTATGTGTGCAACCGTACCGTTAAGTAGAGGATTGTGAATTTTGTCTATACAGAAGTGGTAATGGTACTCTTTACTCTTACTATCTTTGTTTGGGTTAAAATCCATAGTACAAGGTTGGCACTGTAGGACGCGAATATCATCAGGTAAAAGTGAGTTCATACCAAGTAAAAGTTTCTCAGAGCATATCTCTAGGGGTATAGAGACTTTTAATACTTGCCCTTGTGCATGGACACCAGCATCTGTTCTACTTGCAGAAGAGATGACAGAAGGTTGGTATTTACATATCTTTTTAAGTACTTGCTGTAGGGTTGCTTCTATGGTAGATTTTTTTTCATTTATACCTAAATCTTGCCATCCAAAGTAGTTACTTCCCTTGTATGAAACTATGAGACGATGATGGTACATAAATTTCCAAAATTCTTTTTAAGATTATGAAGTATACCACTTTGCATAAAGCTATCTTCTTCACTCTTCAACTTTTTTATTCTCATTTAAATGTTTATTAATACAGTCAATAAACTTAACATAGAGTGCCTTTTCAACCTGCTCTTTACCCTCTTTTTTCTCTGCTTGGGTAATCTCTTTGCGTATCGCTTCACACTCTTCGGATAAAAGGTCGTCTCCCTCAAATGCTTTTTTCATATTGACCACTTGGCTAGAAAACAGATTTTTAAACCCTCGAATATAAGACCCTATGTTTTCAGAAAAATTATGTACCTTTACATAGGTTTGTGATTTTTTGAACCACTCAAGCACTGCCATTACCATTGTGTATCGACGTTCAAACCATGGTATCTCCATGAGTTTATCTTCACCAACATGTAAAATGAAATGTACAGGAATAAAGAACAACACTTTAAACAGATAAAGCCCAATAAAAATGAAAATATGTCCAGAAGCCAAAAAGCCTACGGCTACAAAACCAAGCACTTCCATTAAAATAAAAGGTATTCCAAAAAGAGCTAAAATGAGATATTTATTCATCTCTTTAACATGACCTTCAAAAAATGTTGCCATGCGACTTTTTTGAAAAGAGTCCGAGGTCTTCTTAAACCCAAGTTCCCAAAAAATTTCTAGGAAAAGTACCACAATAATGGCTGTTACAAAAAAGAAAACCCTTGCAAAAAAGTTTTGAATGGTCAGTTTTTTGTCACGAACCTCTATCCACTTCTCTTTACTACTATAGAGCCTATTTTCATACTCTTCTAAAATCCACGTACCAAATTTTTTTAATCTATTACCAGTAGCTTGCCAAAATTTTTGGCTCTTGGGTATATACTCCCCCAATAACAAGATGAGAAGACTCACCAATATAATTTCATGCAACATCAATTTCCTTTCTAACTAAGCAGAAGTATATCTTACACTCTTTAATTTTAATCACGCATAAAAATAAAAGCTTTAAATGCACTTCCTCTCTTTTTCTAATTTAATATCACAAAACTTTAAATAAATAAGTCTATAATATTAAAATAAATATTTAATAATTTTTAAAGGTAATAGATGTCAGAAACAATAGAAAAAACATATTTGGAGTTATCAGAAGATACAGGTGTAGCACATAAATTTTATGAAGTAACCGTTGATGGCTGTGACATGAGTATTCGTTATGGGCGTATTGGAGCTAAGGGTCAATCTTCAGTTAAAACTTTAGCAACACCTGAAAAAGCATTGGCTGAGGCAGCAAAGAAGATAAAAGCAAAAGAGAAAAAGGGTTACGCTGTAGCTGTAGAAGGAGAAAGAGCCCCTAGAGCCATTACCCGACGTACCATTACAAGTAACCGTTCTACTTCAAAAACAGCACCTGTGCTTTGGAAGTTTGCTTCAGGAGCTGATGCTTTTGGTATTTATGTTGATGAAAACACCTGTTGGGTAGGAAATGAAAAAGGTAGTATTTTTAAACTTAATCATCAAGGTGAAGTACAACGCCAACTTAGGCTAAAAGATGGGGTAAAGTCCATTGTCTCCGATGGTGACTGGCTCTATGCAGGTTGTGATGATGGAAAAGTCTATGACCTTACAGGTAAAATGCCTCGTGTGGCGTACGATATTGAAGAGGGTGTAGATATCTACTGGATAGACATTTATGATGGTCTCTTAGGTGTTTCTGATGCTGATGGAAATGTACTCATTACAAACTATGAAGATGAAGGAGTTTCCAAATACAAAAGTAAAGGAAGCTCTGGTTGGATGATTCGTTGTGATAAAGAGCGAGTTTACCATGGTCACTCTAAAGGAGTAACCGTTTATGATGGGTGGGAAGACCCTGAAAAAATGTCCGATGATGATGTTTGGGATTGTAAAACAAAAGGAGAGGTACTTTTTGGTTATCAAGATGAAAATATGCTTTATGTTGGAACTACCTCCAATGTCGTTCAAGCCATTACCAAACAAGGAAAGATAGAGCAAACTTATAAATGTGATGCTTCAGTCTTCTCTTGTGCAAGTTCACAAGGTGGAGAGTATATTTTTGCAGGAGACAACTACTCTTCTGTCTACTGTTTCTCTAAGTCAGGTGAGCGTCTTTGGAAACTGGGTACAGGGTGTGGTTCAGCCTACTCTATGCAGTACTTAAATGAAAAGCTTTACATCGTAACAACCGATGGCTCTATGGCATGTATTGATGCGTCAGAAGAAGCCATTGCCCAAGCAAAAGAGGGAACATTTACCAAAGCTAAAAGCATTAAAGCACCTAAAGCTGTTGAGGTACTCAATGATAAAGAGTTAGAGGTAACCAAAGATATCACAGAAGGTGTGGTGGTGAAGTGTAGTAAAAAAGGCTCAAAGCTTCGTGTACATGTGGTCTCTGAAGGTTATGAGAAAAGTTGGAATGTTCAGTTCCCTCAAAACCTTCGAGAAGATGGAGCTTTATATGTAGTAGAGCAAGTTAAAGAGTCAAGTGGTGGTGGATTTTACAGAGCTTATGGGGACATCAAGCGTTTAGAGAGTGAATAGTTATACAACGACCCAAATGGTAAACACCATTTAGGTCATTGGGGTTATCTAAAATGTCCCAAAGTACAAAAACTCTCGGCATTATCAGCCTTGATTTCAACCAACTCACTGGCTTCTATTTCACTATACACTTTAGCCTTAGGCACAAAGAAAACTTTAACACCCATCTGCTCTAAACGTAAAAAAGTTTTGTAGCCTAGTGCTTTTAAATAAATTTTTTCTACCCCCAAAGTCTCAAAGTACTTAAAAAACTCATTTGACTTTGAAAGCTTGTGAGGGTTTTGTTTTATGAGACTATTATCACCCTCTAAAAATACAAAATAATCCGTTTTTCTAAATCGTTTCGATAAGCTCTGTTTGTCATCTTCTAAACATATAATGGTCACTCTGTTTTCTCCTGCGATACCAATAATTTTTTAAAACCTATAAGTCAAATGAAAAGCAGGTAAGAATCCCATCTGTTCATACTCTCCATCTCTCTCATAATCATCATTATAACGATAAGAATCAATATTTTGTTTAAACAACGCGTTAACATTCATAAGCTCAAATGCTACTTCTAGGCTAGAATTGCTGTAGTTAAAGGTTTTTCCAATTTGAATATCTAAGTCATAAGAGCTTGGAATACGTTTGCTATAGGGTGTTCCATAAAGAGGTCTGTTGTAGGCTTGACCATTATAATCTGCCTTCTCTTTACCAACAATAGGCGTGTAAGGTTTACCACTGTTAAATTTAAAGAGAGAAGCTACACGCCAATCGTTATCTAATTTATATGAGGCGTTCACTTGTAGCGTATGAGGAATATCTCCTTCAAATCTGTACTTTTTACTACTGTTGGTGTTGAGTTGTCGTTTGGCTTTTACAAAGGTGTAGGCTGCGATGATGTCAAACCTATCTACCTTTTTTCTGTAGGTAACATCAACCCCATAAGCTTCACCCTTACCTACTGACTCATACTCATTGACCTCATCTGAAATGGCTAAATCTTTAAACGTTTTATAATAAGGTTCTATCACCAAAGAACTCTTATCTGCAAATTTCTTAGTCACATTAAAAGTATAGTGATTTGAAGACTCAAAAGCGTAAAGGTTGTCTTTTTCGTCTCATCTTTCTCATCTTTGTCCAGCTCATCTAAAACTTTTGAGGCTATTAGGTCAAAATAACTTCGTCGTCCACTGATAAAAAGAGAAGTATCTTCACCCAATTTTGCATCGTAAGCAAAGTCAGAGTCGTACATGCCCACATGTACCCTACCCTTGTTTGAACCCTCTGGAAACTTGGGCGTAATCTCTACCACGGCTCCCATAGACTCATACGTGGTATCAAACCCACCCAAATAGGCATCTATCTGTGCTGTTGCTTCAGGAGCTATGACCGAGTGAAGTCCTCCAACATGAAACACATACCCAAGAGGCAAATGGTTGACAGAGAACTCAGTTTCGCGAGGTTTTGAACCATGGATGTATATTTCACTTCCCTCATCGTTGTTGGTACTCACTACCCCTGCAAACGATTTTAGTGCCTTGATTGGGTCACCATTCGTTCCTGGAATCATTAGTGCCTCTTTAGATGTTATCTGTTTTTGCATAGGAGCATTGGGCATAAAGCTCTCTTTTTGAATTAAAAAATCCATCTCCTCTTCACTAGACTCTGATGAGGTTACCTCAATATCTTCCAGTTAAACCTCTGCCATCAACAGAAGTGGAGCCAACAAAATATATATACTCTTCATACCTCTCTCCTTTTTTTTTAATATACCATTTTAGTAAAATTAAATGTGCAAAAAATGAGATTTAAAAGATTAAGCTAAATCCAGCCCCTAAAGCTCTGTTTTTAACTTCCAGTTTTCCACCCATATTTTTTTCAACTATCATCTTAGACATATAGAGTCCTATTCCCGAATTCTCCTCTTTGGTCGTAAAATATGGCTCAAAAATTTTCTCTATAATCTTAGAGTCAACGCCTCCTGCATTATCACTTACCGTTACCACTCTATTCTCTATAGTAATTGTGATTTTAGGTAAAGGTATAGCCCTAAGTACCAGTGCATCTTTTGCATTAGAGAGCAGATTTAAAAGTACTTGTTTATACTCATTTTTATAATTTTTTATCTCACTATCCTCTACAACCTTTAACTCTACAGATATATCTTGCTGTTTAAAGGTATAGCGCATAATATCAATAACCTCTCTACTCTCTTTGGCTAAAGAGAAAAGCTCTTTGGCTTTATGAGGTTCATAAAAACCTTTAAAGTCATCTATGGTTTGTGACATAAACTCTATCTGCTGTGTTGCCTCTGCTACTTTTTTGTCTAAGTATGGCTCATCTAAAGAGTTGTGTTTATATGCATCTTGAATGTTCATCACCGTGTAAGACAAATGGGTCAAAGGTTGTCTCCACTGATGGGCGATGTTTCCTATCATCTCTCCCATTGAAGCCAGTTTACTTTGGTGTACGAGTAGCTCTTTTTGTTGCTCTTTCTCTTCATTTATCATTTTTATTTTATAAGACAAAGCAAAGGAAAACATTATCGCTTCTATGGCTGTTCCTAAAAAAATAGGATTGACCATAAATTCAAATGTCAAAAAGGCATCTAAAAAGAGTGAAAGAACTAAAAATATCCATCCTAAAAGATAAAATATAGCTGGTCTAAACCCCTGTTTTACTCTTTTAAATGCAAGATATATGTAACTCAATGCAAAAAATGGTAGCAGATGATATTTAAAGATGATAGAGACATAAAAAATAGAAAAAAGTGCATCTATAAAAATGATGACTATAAATATATTGAGTAAGCTATCTAACTTTGGGCTGTGTATTTTTGTATCTAAAAAGGACTTAGTAAAGAGTGTTGTAAAAAAGACCCCCAAGAGTGAACATAAAGAGTAGTAAGTCTCACTCCTAGCTATGTTCCAGTCCGTAAAACTTATAATACCTGTCATATTAAAAAGTATAAGCGTTACTGAAAACTGCATAAGCATATAATAGAGAAACGATTTGTCTCTGTTGTAGTAATACATAGCCCCATTGTAGAGACCTGCCATAAAGATTAAACCCATTATCATGCCCAAAGCTATGGTAACCAAAATGCTATTGCTAAGCTCCCTATAAAAGCTGTTTTTACTACTAATATAGAGGTAACGGTAAGCATTCTCATATTTTGAACTGGAGATTTTAAAATAGTAAATAGAGCTGTCTTCTGCTTTGTTGTAAGAAAATTTAAGATGTTCCGTCCCACCAATTTTAAAAACATCAGCCCTTTGTCTGTCGGAAAAGCTATGCTCTAAAATTTCAGAATCCCCATAAGAAGCCACGAAATCACCGTTTGGAAAGTTTTTATCTAAATTGACTCTTAGCCACAGTGTTAAGTTTTTATCTTGAAATTTTTCATTTTTATCTAAGGGTTTAAATTGGTGGTCATAATTTTGAATGTTGTCAATAGTCACTCTTTTATCGGAAGTTTTAAATATAAAGATAGTGACGTTTAAATCTTTAAATACCCCTGCATTGTCTAGCTCTTCATGGACAATGGTCTCATCAAAAAGTTCAAAAGCAACAGCCCCTCTTGTCTCTTCTGTAGGTTGTATGGCAGACAAAGGAAGCAAAAATATAATGCTAAGAAAAAAAGCCTTTACTATCTGTTTCATAAAGAGAACTCTACTCTATGAGGTTTTTGAAACCAAAAAAAGTATGCCAAATAGAAAAATATACCAACAATATACAAACCCAAGCCCATAAAAATAAATGCCATACTCAAAACCTTTTTTTCACCTACAACTCTGTTTCTACTTAGAGAAACAACCTCATAACCATTCTGTTCTAACATCTGCTCAAAACGTGCTATCTTCTCTTCATCTGTATATTTGGTACTTAAAGAGGTACTCTTTTGAAAGTCATCAAACACTTTTTGATACTCTTTTTTGGTTCTCTTTTCTATCACAAAATAGGTATAGAGACCGATAGGAAAAAGAAACATCATAAGTAAAGTAGTCATGTAGAAATCCTTTCAAATTTTTATGATTATATTTTATCTGAAAAAAATGAGGAGATAATGAGGAGCTCTCTTTTAAAGAAAATCATAAAATTTAATAAAAAAATAAAAATTATTTTATTTATTAAGTATTATTTAACAATTTTAAATATATAATAACCTTAAGACAAACAATTAAACTCCTTGAATAGACTTTAACTCTTGTCTTAACAACTCATAGATTTAATTGGTGATAAACTTTTCTTTGTTTTCTCTTTATCACCCTAAATCTCTTTTATGTTTTTTAATCTTGCTTTATAGCAAATATTTCGTCCAGCTGTCCCTTCAACTTGTTTCAAACATCCTTTCTCTACTAAGTTCTCGTAATGCGATATTTTTTATAGCAATAATTAAAAAAATGGCAATATATATTTACATCTACATTCAAACAACAAGTGTAATACACCTAAGCAGATTTACTCTATTAAGGATATAATCTATCTAAATACAAGAAAAATATACTATAATTAGTATTACAATACTAAAAATAAGGTATAAAAACTATATTAGGATAACAAATGATAACCTCACTTACTCTACTATCAAACCAAATCAAGTCGCAGAAAATTCCAACTTATCAGCGTTTTCTCTACAATGAAATAGATTTTAGAGAACGACTAATAGGTGTTATTGGTAGTAGAGGAGCAGGCAAAACAACGCTTTTATTACAATATCTTAAAGAGCAAAATGACCCCAAAAAGACACTTTACATTATGGCTGACCACCCTGTAGTGGTTGAACAGGGGCTTTTTGCTATTGCAGACTCTTTTCAGAGAGTGGGTGGAAAAGTTTTGATTATTGATGAAATCCATAAGATAAAAAACTTTGAGATAGAGCTAAAACTTATCTATGATAGTTTTTTTGAGTTGCAAGTTATCTTTTCAGGCTCAAACGCTTTGGCTTTAGACCATGCAAAAGCAGATTTGAGTCGTAGGGCTGTGATGTATCGTCTGCCTGTACTCTCTTTTCGTGAGTTTTTAGAGTTAGAGAGTGGTAAGAAATTACCTGCTTTTGGTTTAGAAGACATAGTTGAAAATCATGTCTCTTTGGCTATAGATATTTTAGGTGAGTTAAAGCCTTTGGCATATTTTGAAGAGTATTTAAAGTATGGAGCTTATCCTTTTTATCTTGATGGAGAAGAGAGTTACATAAAAAAACTATTAATGGCAACTACCCAAGTGCTTTCTACTGATTTACCTGCTATTTATAACATAGAGTACGACAAGATAAATGCGTTAAAAAAGATGATGATAATGCTCTGTCAAAGTGAACCTTTTGACATCAATATCTCAAAACTTTGTGGAGCTGTGGAGTTAAATCAAAAGACACTCTACAAATATTTGACCATTTTAGAAGCAGGTGGACTCATTCGTATTCTTGGAGCAAAATCAAATGGAGTTAGTATTATTTCCAAACCTGAAAAACTCTATCTTGACAATACTAATCTGTTTTCTATTTATTGTAAATCTCCAAAAGAGGGAACCATGCGAGAAACTTTTTTTGCTTCTCAACTCTCCTACTCTCATCAACTTGATTATCCTAAAAATGGAGATTTTATTGTCAATGAAAAATATACTTTTGAAGTAGGAGGTCGAGGTAAGACAAAAAAGCAGATAAAAGATGTCTCTAATGCTTATATTGTTTCAGATAACATTGAGATAGGAGCTGATAATAAGATTCCTCTTTGGTTGTTTGGGTTTTTGTATTAAGATTTGGGGGATTATGCCATTGCTTATTCTTCAACATCTATTAATGAACTAAAAGGCAAAGAGCGAATAAATTTTATTATTTCTTGAGACTCATTTTCTGTAGCTATTTTAGGTAAAATTAAACTTTTTAATCGCTTTCCTTTAGGCTTTCGTCCATATGAAAACCTATATCTATTTTTTGTAATACAAACAGCATAAAAAAGTTTTTCTTCCACACTCATTTTATCTATGGGGATTAAAACGGATACATCACTATTTGGAACAAATTCCATAGTTGAGACATAAGAATAACTATGACTTCCCTCTCCATTAGTAGATACAAATAGTGTTCCCTTCGGATAAATATGCTTTTTCTCAACGCTATTTTTATCAAGATACCCTGATAAAGTTCTCTTATGTGTACTTGCAGGTCTTACAAATGCAATACTATCTTTCTGTTTATCTTGATAAATTTCAAATTTTGTAGAAGCTACACCATTATAAATGGTAAATATTTCATCTATTCTTTTTCTTTGCTCTAAAATAGGTAAATCAACTTTAGTATTTTTTTCTAAAGGTAAAGGTGCTTTATCAAATCTAGAAACATCATAACCATCAACCCATTCATGAATCTCATCAACAGATGGAACTAAAAGATTTTTCAATGTTCTATTGGCTTCCCGTCCAAATGCAGAAAATCTAAATTCATTATTTTGTATTGCCATACAATAATAAAGTTTTTGATTAATTGTTAACTCTTCTTTTGGAGTTAAAACCACAATATTTTGACCTGTATAGAACTGTTTTACTTGTACAAATGAAGCTAATATTGAACCTCCTAAAGCTACGGTAATCAAACCTTTATCAAATGGTTCAACATCACTTTTTATATCAACATAGCTTGTCACAGCATTGTTTTTAGCTGAACGTCCAACAAAATTAACAGAGGGATTATCAAAAGTCATTTTATTTAAATCAAATTTATTTCCATACTGTATATCAAATATTTCCTCTAAAGCAACCAAAACTATGCCTCATTTAACAATTTAAAAATAGCATAGTTTTTAACAACTTCTTCAAAATCTTTTTTGGTCAATTTTGAATAATCTGTCTCCATGTATGCTTCTGCTATCCACTCATCATCTGCTGTTACTGTTCTTGTTACTGATTCTCCTGCATGAACTTCTCTATTTCTATAACTTTCAAGCCATCTCTTTTTTATATTTTGCCACTGCTCCTTTTCATCACTTCTACCATTTTTTTTACTCTTCACAAACCCATCATCTCGCCAATAACCAAACCATGTTTTCTGTTTATACTCTTTGTGTGGTTTATGAGCTTCAAAAACTACAATACATGTTACTGTGCCAACAGGATAAAAGAGTTCATTTGGCATAGACATAACAGCTTTTAGAGTATGATGTTTAACTATCTCTGTTTTTGCATCACTTGGAGCAATTACACAACTTACAGGAATAATTGCAATTCCAATACCACCTTTAATCAATTGGTCTAACATATGTTTTACAAAATAAAGTTCATGTAAATCTGCATCACTTTTTGATTGAGCATAAGGAGGATTAAGCAGACCAATATTTGGGTTCATCTCTTTTACTGACTTGCTAATAGCAGGGTCAAAACAACTACCTTGATGAAGATTGGCTTTTCCATCTCCTCGTAAAATCATATTACTTGCAGAAAGTGCAAACATCTTTGGACTATTTTCTATACCAATTAAACGATTTTTTTTAATATCTTGTCGCTCTTCTTCTGTCATTGCTGTTTTAAGCATTGACTGCATGGCTGAAATTAAAAATCCACCTGTACCTGCACAAATATCAAGTACCTTATCATTTTTATTGACTTCTGCCAAGTCACAAAAAAGTTCTGTTATATGTCTTGGAGTTAAAACAATTCCTAAAGACTTTTTATCTCCTGCCGTATATTTTAAAAACTCTCCATAAAAATGCCCAACAACATCAAAATCATGATAAATATTAATAAATGGATAGACATTTTTGTTTATGTCATCTATAATTTTATTTAAAATACCTTTTGGATGCTCCTTTTTTAATTTTCCATCAGGTTTACCAAGATTAGGTTGAACAGAAACATTCACATATGGCTGTCTCATAGAATCTTTTTTCCCTTGGGGAATTTCAGCACTATCAAGTACACGCTTAATTGCACTTAACCATTCAGTAGGTAGATGTTCAGCATCATGATGAGGGTAAGTTTTTATAAATGCTTTATCCATTAAAGCAATAAGTGTTCCACTTACAAGTAATGGTTTATCTTCTTCTGATATTTTTGCTTTTGTCCAAATAAGCTCATGAAGTTTTTTAGCAAAAGTCAGTAAATTGTTATGACGTATCTTTGCTACATCTGGGTCATAAGCAATTAAACGATAATAGTCATCAAATGGTAGAATTTCATCTACCCTTTCTTCTGCTTCATTAGTCAGTTCTTTATAGTTAGTTGAACCACAAGGAATATAAAAATTAGAAATAGTCAAAGAACTTTTAGTCGTACCACTTACAGCAACAGCTAAAACTGTATACTCTTTAGCAAGATGTTTTGCATAATGTAACACTCCATCAACAGCATAATCCACAGGTTTATCTCTATTTTGACTTTCATGTTTTGAAATATTTGCCTTGCATTCAAACACAATAATATAATCATGATCTTTTGAACTTTGTATTATAAATTCAGGATAGCCTTTGTTACCATTTTTATTTTTACTTGCTTTAGATAAAAGCTTTTTTACATTATCAACTTCTGATTTTTGTTCTTCAATAGTAATTCCATTATCTTCATCATAATAACCTAATGTTCTCAAACTATCACGAACAAGATTTTCTGTCTTTCTTTCAGACATATTTCCCCAATTTTTACTTTTTTAGGGTATATATTACCGTTTATTTCTTTTGAACGGAATTATTTTCTGTTTTTTGCACTAAAACAAGAAAAATAATCCTTGTTTTTTACTTATTGAAAATTATGTACCTTTTATATTAAAAAAGGTCTAGCATGACACAAAGAGATAAGGCTATTTACTTAGATATTGACGCAAGAACCCTAAGAAACTGGAGAAAAAATAAACCAAACCTCTACAAAATCATAATGCTAGGCTTCGCATTTGAAGAGGCTGTTAAAAAGTCTAAAGAGAATTATGAAGCGTTGGAGAAGTTGAAGCGTGAGGTGGTGGATTTGTAGGGTGATTCTTATAGACTTTATAACCATAAAAGACTTTATTTTATGCCAGTTAATGTCGGCATCGGGGAAACCGACCTACGCGATTTCATCGCTTTAAAATAAGAAAATTCTAAATATAAATTTTGTTAAGAGTGTGCTAAGTTGTGCTTAGATTTTATGTGGCTTTTATGAGGCGTACAAACGGTACGTTGAATAAAAACGCATGAAAGATAAGTGCAAATTAACACACTATTAATAAAATTTGGTGGAGGCGTGGGGAATTGAACCCCAGTCCTAAAATAGCTAGTGCTATGACTCTACATGCTTAGTCGGTAATGTTTTATCTCATCTTGCTTCGCACACCACCCAAAGCTACACAAGACCAGTCAAAATTCTCACAAGGTAGCATGACTTCTACCAAGCATATCCATCAGATGTGATGCCTTGAATCCGATTAAGATGGAACTCGTCGGTAAGGCAGTCCTCCGATCGCTCGGGGTTTACTTACGCTACTGCGTAAGCTGGACGGTAATCTGTATTGTTTGCAGTTATGCAATGTGAGCCGTGTAACGGAATTGCTCAGTCCGACATGCACATAGCTCCGACTACTCCAGTCGAAACCAAGTCGCCCCCATATTCTTGTAAAGATACTGGTAAATTATCTATAGAGGAATATTCATTATAACACTATTTTTATTTTTTGTCAAATTACGAATTGATTTTTTCTTTTATCTCTTTGGCTATTGAAGAAATTTTGGTGATTTTTTGAGCGTTATTTAAACTCTCATCTAACAACACTTTTACAAAAGCAGAACCAACTATAACTCCGTCTACACCCTTGGCTTTTTCTTTTGCTGTATTTTGGTCTACTCCGAAACCTACATAAACTGGTGTATCAGTAAACTCTTTTATGTCCGTAATAATAGGCTGTAAATCTTCACTTTGACCCGAACCTGTGATTCCTACATATGCTACTAAATAGATAAACTTTTGGGCATCTGTAACTATCTCTTTTATTCTCTCTTTAGAATCTGTAGGAGCGATGAAGTCTATAAGTGCTAGGTTTGCTTCTTTCATCATAGGTTTGTAAGGGTTTGCCTCTTCAAGTGGCAAATCTGGAATAATGAAACCATTTACCCCACTCTTCTTTGCTTGTTCTACGAAAAAATCCATACCTTTGTGATAGAAAGGGTTAAAATAACCCATCCATAGTGTGTCTATGTGTGGGGCTATTTTTGCAGAAGCATCAAAAAGATGTTCGAGTTTAAAGCCATTTTGTAGTGCTTTTAAGTTTGCTTTTTCTATAACTGGTCCATCTGCTACAGGGTCAGAGAAAGGCATACCCAACTCTAAGGTATCAACCCCTGCTTCAGCTAAGGCTAATGCCATTTCTACAGTAAATTCTAAGGAGGGGTAACCTGTGGTAATATATGCTACTAATTTTTTCAATATAAACTCTTTTCTAAAATATTATTGGTATTATACATTTTTTAGATAAAATCACTTTAATAAACATGAGGTAGATATATAATGAGTATTCAGACCGAAAAAGTTGCAAAAAAAGTAACGTTAACGACCATTGCTAAGATGAAAGGTGTTGAACCTATAACCATGGTGACAGCTTACGATGCCCTATTTGCCAAACTTTTTGATGGAAATGTGGACATGATATTGGTTGGGGACAGCCTAAACATGAGCTTTTTAGGGAAAGAGGACACGCTCTCTGCAACCATGGACCAAATGATTTACCATACACAAGCTGTTTGTAATGGTGCGACTCTACCACTTATTGTTCTTGACATGCCTTTTGGGTCATATACTTCTGAAGAGTTGGCTCTAAAAAATGCCACACGTGCTTACCAAGAGACCAATGCACAAGCCATAAAAATAGAAGGTGGAAAAGAGAGAGCACACATAGTAAAAGCATTGACAAGTAACTCTATTGCTGTTTTAGGTCACATAGGGCTTATGCCACAGTTTTTACGCTCAGATGGTGGCTACAAAATACGTGGAAAAGACAAAACTGACATTGCCTCTTTGGTTGCTGATGCAAAAGCTTTAGAAGAAGCTGGTGCATTTGCCATTGTTGTAGAAGGTGTTAAAAGCGAAGCTGCCAAAGCCATTACCGATGCCATTACCATTCCTACCATAGGAATAGGTGCTGGGCTAGATACCGATGGTCAAGTTCTGGTTTGGTCAGACATGTTTGGATTTTTTGAAGAGTTTAAACCTAAATTTGTTAAACAGTATTGTAAGGGTGCAGAGCTTATTCGTGAAAATTTAGAGAATTATACCAGTGAGGTTAAAAATAGAGAATTTCCGAGTAAGGAATTTACTTATTAATGGAACATCCTGTAGGTGTGACCATGTCACACGTCAAATCTTGGTTTGAACTATAAGGAAATTATAAATTTTAATTGATGCAATATTTGGTTTTAACGTGTGACATGGTCACACCTACGAATTTATTGAAATTATGGTTTAGAATAAATAAAATACAAAAAGAAAAAAATGGAAAGAATTGTAGACATAGAAAAATTTGATAATGAATATATAGAAGAGATATCTCTACGCCCATCCTCTTGGGATGAGTACATCGGTCAGGGTCAAATAAAAAAAAATTTAAAAGTCTTTATTGAAGCCAGTAAAAAAAGGGAAGAAGCACTAGACCACATTCTCTTTTTTGGACCTCCTGGCTTAGGTAAAACAACCATCGCTAACCTTATCTCGGTTGAGATGGGAGCCAACATAAAAACCACAGCAGCACCCATGATAGAAAAATCAGGTGATTTGGCTGCAGTTTTGACCAATATTGAAGAGGGTGACATTTTATTTATAGATGAAATTCACCGAATGTCTCCTGCAATTGAAGAGATACTCTACTCTGCTATGGAAGACTTTAGACTGGACATTATCATTGGTTCTGGTCCTGCAGCACAAACAGTAAAGATAGACCTACCACGTTTTACGCTTATAGGTGCTACAACCAGAGCAGGTATGCTCTCCCACCCTCTTCGTGAACGGTTTGGAATGCACTTTCGTATGCAGTTCTATTCAGCAGAAGAGTTAGGGGAGATAGTTCGTTTGGCTTCTATTAAACTGGATAAAGTTACACATGATGATGCTTCACATGAGATAGCAAAACGAAGCAGAGGAACACCCCGATTGGCTCTTAGACTACTTAGAAGAGTTCGTGACTTTGCAGAAGTGGCAAATGAATTAAAAATCAACTTAACAACCACAAAATATGGACTGGACCAACTGGGTGTCAATGAGATAGGTTTTGATGAAGAGGATATACGTCTTTTAGAGTTACTTATCTCTGCAAAAGGAAGACCCATGGGGTTAAGTACTATTGCAGCTGCACTAAGTGAAGATGAAGGAACCATTGAAGATGTTCTTGAACCCTACTTACTTGCCAATGGATACATAGAACGAACAGCTAGAGGACGTGTAGCTACAGAGAAATCTTATAGTTATTTTAGACTAAGTCCAACAGAATAAAGAAGAGAAAAATTGATGACCAAAATTAAAATTCAAAAAAATGAGATACCCAATGCAATATGGTAAAAAAACGGATGCCATTATTGCTATACTTTTTGCTTTAGCTCTTTTAGGTGCTTATAGTATTTACCAACCATTTATACTCTCTATGGTTGTGGCACTACTACTCACCATGGCAACAGCCAATATGCACAAAAACATATCGGAACGTATTGATTCAAGTCATTTGTCTGCTCTCATACTGACCTTTCTACTTTTTGTTATACTTTTTGTGCCTATTATTTATATTGCAACCATTGGGGTTCAATACAGTTCCCAAATAGATGGTAAAATGATTACAATCATTACCACCAAACTCTCTACCTTGGTTAAAGATATTCCTCATATGAGTGAATGGATAAATGAAAACCTTGCTAATGACAAGATTTTGGAACTTATTAAAACTTCTACAAGTACCATCACAAAAGCAGGAAGTCAAGGGTTTGGTTTTATTAAAAATGTCTTTTTTGTTATTGTTTTTTACTATGTCTTAAACCTCTATGGTGAAAAACTTTTTACTTTAATGAGAGAGCTTCTTCCCATGAAAGATGAAGAGGGAGGAGAGGTAGTAACAGAGATTTCATCTACCATGGAGATAGTCTTCTACTCCATTATAGTTACAGCTATTTTTGAAGGAATCCTTTTTGGGGTCATGATTTCATTTCTTGGATTTAATGGTCTGCTTTTTGGAATGATTTATGGATTTGCCTCTCTCGTACCTATTATTGGAGGAGCCATTGTTTGGGTACCTGTATCTCTTTTTGCATGGAGTGCTACAAGTTCAAACATTGCCCTATTCATTGCTCTATACTCAGTAATAGTTATCTCTATAATTGCTGATACATTTATAAAACCAATGATTATAAAGTATATTAAAAATGATTTATTACACAGTTCTGTTAAAATTAATGAGCTACTTATATTTTTCTCTATTTTAGCAGGTATGAGTTCTTACGGTTTTTGGGGAATGATTTTAGGACCAGCAATTACATCATTTTTAATTGCTATTTCTAGGATTTATATTAAGCTTTATGGGAAAGATACTTTGTAATTTAGGGGCGTGGAGTTTAGTCCACGAATCCTATAAAATTTTATGGGACTAAAGTCCCTACTCCTAATTAAATATTAAAAGTCGTATGTTAAACCGAAGTTCAAAGTATCTAAATCTGGTGAACCTGACTTCTGAATTAATCTTTCATAGTCAGCAAATAGTCCAAATCCACCCTCTTGGTCACCATAACCATCGAATGCTCTGTCATATTTACCTTTTTTTGCACTGTCAGAACTTAAGTCATACTCTAAACCCAGCCCCCATGCTAAACCTTTTGCATCAACACGTTGTAGAGAGATACCTTCTGTTGTACTTTTAGCATAACCTGCTAAACCATAAACATTAACTGCATCTGCTACAGGATACATAGGCTTTAAAAATGCTCCAGCATGTTTGATTTTACCACCTTCTGATTTCCAGTTGGTTCTAATTCCTCTTCCTTCAATACCAAAGTACTCGTTAAAGTCATAACCAACACGTCCTATAAGACCTGCTGTCTTGTCTTTATCACCTTTTCCATTACATCCACAACTTGGATTAAATTGTGCAGCTGTTAGACCAAGTGCAACATACAAACCATTCACAGCTACAGCTTTAACTACTGGTGGGGGTGGTGGTGGTGGGGG